>RFNV01000012.1 GCA_009927005.1 Pseudomonadota bacterium | reverse complement strand
CCACAAAACCTGAAGGAATCAATTGATAGACTGAAGTTCCAAGACCCTGATTGAAACCAGAACACATTTCAATACCTGAAGTTAGGGATCGCAACTTAAGTGTATTATTGTCAAAGAACTTACAATTTATTGTACTTGCAGTTGATGTAAACACGTAACCAACGGGTAAAGTGTATCTTTCAACAGTTCTTCCGTCATTAGAACTTGGCGGTGAAAATGAACCACAAATATCCATACCATCAGAGGGAGGGGCAATAAGGAAAGCATTTTCTTCTTGTCTCGTATTACACTTTGGATTATTTACACGCTGCACAATGACAAAATTTTCAGGGACTTTTGCAAAAACAGCTTTAATCCCTCCAAAACCATAATTATACGAATAACCATTACAAACAGTCATGTTAGCAGTGGGAGTAGTGAGAACAAGCTTTTTATCAACACTACCACATGAGCTTGTCGCTTTTACTTCCTGAATTACATAGCCGCTCGGGATATCTTGCCACCTAGAGGGGGCACATATTTTGAACTTCCCCCCAACCGTTAGACACCAGAGCTTAGGAGAGCAAAGAAAATAAAGCCTCAAATTGAGACGGTGTTTTATAACCAATAGCGGAGTGCTTGCGCTGCTGATTGTAGTAAATTTCAATGTACTCAAAAATCTCTTTTTGCGCAGATGGTCGGTCAACAAAATGTTGGCCATGCAAACATTCGACTTTCAAAGAATGAAAAAAGCTTTCCGCAACTGCATTGTCATAACAGTTGCCTCGACCGCTCATACTGCAAACCAAGTGATTATCTTTAATTAATTGCTGATACCGCTTTGAGCAATATTGGCTACCACGATCCGTATGCACGATAACGCCTTTGGGGAAATGTCTTCGCCACAGCGCCATGGTGAGCGCATCACACGCCAGTTTTTTATTAATACGTGGCGACATCAACCAACCAATCACTTGGCGACTGTACAAGTCCACAATGACTGCCAGATATAGCCAGCCAGATTGTTTCCAGACATAAGTGATATCACCTACCCATTTTTGATTCGGCGCAGTTGCTGAAAAATCCTGATCCAGTAAGTTTTTTGCAATCGGCTTATCGTGATTAGAATCCGTTGTGTGCTTGAATTTTTTCGCTTGTTTGGCGCGTATTTCCAGCATTTTCATGCGCTTTTCAACACGTTTATGATTAACTTTTTCTCCTTGATCTTTTAGCTCTTTCGTAATTCTCGGTGATCCATAACGGGATTTATGCTGCTTGAATAGGCTCACAATTTTTTCATCCAACATTTTATTGGCTTGTTGGCGTTGACTGGCTGCTCGCGTTAACCAGGCATAATATCCGGGTCTGGATACTTGCAAAACACGACACTGCAACCCTAGTGACCAGCTTTTTTGGTTTTCTTTTATAAAAGCGTACTTCATAGCTGGTTCCTCGCGAAGTAGCCCGCCGCCTTTTTTAGAATGTCATTCTCCAGCTTTAGCTGCTTCAGCTCAGCTTTGAGTTTGCGGAGCTCATCTTTTTCCGCCTGATGCTCGGCTGGTGTCAGACCTTTTGACTTGGCCTCATCATATTTGCTGATCCACGCATACAGCAATCCATCGCTGATATTCAGATCACGAGCTATATGCGATTTCGGTTGCCCTGATTCCAGCGCTAACCTTACTGCTTCTTGTTTAAATTCCTCACTGTGCTTTCTTATTTGCCTTAAGCTGCTCATTTGTTAACCTCCAGGTCTGTCCAGTGTCTCCTAACCTGAGGTGTCTTTCAATTGGGGGGATGATCA
>RFNV01000268.1 GCA_009927005.1 Pseudomonadota bacterium | reverse complement strand
TAATAGGTTATTATTATATCTTTCTTTAAAAAAAATTGAATATTATTATATATAATTGTATTTATGTTATTTAAATAATTATCCCTTATTTATAGATCAAAAGCACTATTGTTTTTTTGATCTATAGATTGATAGCAATGGATTTCACCAAGATCCTCGCGAATTATCAGGATGCAAAGAGTCCGCCAAAATGGGTCGAGGATGACATGTCGCCTTTGTTCATAAGACTCGGACACACCAACCTAACACCACTCACTGCAGCTGCTCTCATTCACTGGGTTCTCATAGTAGAACTAGGGGGAAAGTTTGAAGACCCATCGCCCGACTCCGACTCTGACAATGAAGATGGCAATGACACAAAGTCTCACAGCCTTGCAGTAAAAGCCTGTGTGAGGATGAACATATCAGGCTATGACCTCATGTGTACCATCAAAGCTACTATAGTACTACTTTGGGATTCAAAGCTGAATGATTTTGTTCTCACAATTGACTTTGCGAGACGTTTTGGAGACGCGTTGTGTTTTGGTCTCGCATTCAGAAAAGCAAGGGATTACATGAATTGTGTGACCGTCGACAGTGATGGTCATATAAATCACCCTGCACTCTTGCCATCCGAACCACTGCCTGTTTGTGCTGAGCTTAACGCTGAGCTTTGAGTCGAGGAACACAAGGCAGTCCTTCAGCCATTGGTTGCAATGCTTGAGGATTCATCGTCGTCAGTTCTGCAGCAAGAAGCCATTACAGCACTATCGGCAATAGCATCTTCCAGTGATACAAATAAGGCTGTAGTGTCGAGTACTCTAGCAAATTCAAGGTTCAAGGGCCTTGGTTTGAACACCCTGTTCAAGGGCCTTGGTTTGAACACCCTGTTAAGGGTAACAATAAAACATTTTTTTAATTTTAAACAAATGTTTTATATATATATGTTTTGTTTCAATAACAGTAACTTATATATATTATTAAAAAAAAATTGAATTTTTTTTTCTTTATTCGTTCCTTATATTTTTCAATTATTTATTGAATCTCCAGAGATGTGACCCGTCATCAAAGGAGCTAGGAAAGCAGAGTGCTTCAGCCGAGGATGACAACTTTGTTGTCATTTGGAGGGTCGTGCATTAGGTTCTGTCACTAGACAAACCTCTTGCTCACAAGCTTGACCTCCTCTCTCTGCTTTCCTAGAGTACAAAAAAATTCTACGCGCTTCAGCCGAGGATGACAACTATGTTGTCATTTGGAGGGTCGTGCATTAGGTTCTGTCAATTGACAAGCCTCTTGCTCACAAGCTTGACCTCCTCGCGTAGAGCCCATCTGTTCAATATCCGCCTGATCTAATGTAGGGATCCTGTTCTGTGGCCTGTTATGGTCCGTTCAGGTGCATTAGATCAATTATGGATACCGAGTTTGGAACTCGGACATTGGTGTTGTCACAAAATGGAAATCGGGCTCCATTTTGAGTAAGGCACACTGATGTTTACAGATGGTTAAAAGAAATTTAATTATTTAGAAACCTAATTTAATTGTTGTTCCGCGTCCTTCAGCCAAGGATAACACTAAACAGTATGCATTGCACCTTTGTGTAATGTATCTGTTGAATGTTATTTGGAGGGTTGTGCATTAGGTTCTGTCAAACGACAAGCCTCTTGCTCACGAGCTTGACCTCCTGGCGCGGCCATCATCTGTGGTGCCCACTAAGGGTACCGAGTTTGGAACTCGGACATTTGTATGTCACAGGCTTAATCCTGATTGCCGGCATACAAATGGAGTTACAGATGATGGATTCTGTTTTGTTGTTTCACCCAACTGTTTCACCCAACTGTTTCACCCAACTGTTTCACCCAACTGTTTCACCCAACTGTT
>RFNV01000184.1 GCA_009927005.1 Pseudomonadota bacterium | reverse complement strand
CGGTGAAGGGGAAAGATAGAGAATCGCGGGGCGTTCCGTCAAGTCCAGTCATTTGACCGGGATCCGAGATTGCCGTACCATTTATATAATGAACAAACAACCCTCTGGTCTTCGATTCGAATCTCGGGAAATTGCAGTCATTTTAAGCCTTTTTATCATGGTTTCCCTGCTGATGTTCACCGTAGGGATTGTGGTGGGAAAAGGGCTGGCTCAGGCTAAATTTGAGGGAAATGTCCAAGTCGCCGAGTCTGAAACTCACGAGCGATCTCCAAGCTCGGCTGAAACTCATCTAGAAATGCCCCATAAACCTGCTTTAGGTACCAGCGTTTCCGCTAACCCTCCCATTGCTCACCCGGCGCCTCCAGTTCAACCAAGCCATCCCGTTGAGACTGCTCACGCTTCCCCAGAACATGCTTCCCAAGGTCATCCAGCCCCTGCTGAAGCCTCGATGAAACTCGATACTGAGGAGGGAGAGCATTTTAAACCCTCCGAGCCTCTGGAGTTAAAACCTAAGAAGTCGGCCTCCCTAGACGTTCACAACGATTTAGAATCGGAGCTGGAAAGCCCCGAAACACTGAAACTGCTGAAGAATCCAAAGCTGAAGGATCTCTTTGAATCGGAAAAACAGCCAACCCCAAAAAAAGTTATCGCTAAAAGGAATAAAGGATCAGATGAAGTAATCGAAGGGGATTTTACCGGCCTTCAGAACTCAAGAGCCGTAGCCTCTGTTAAAGATAAAATGCCCCGTAGTTTTGCAGCAGGTCCCTATTCCGTTCAAGTTGCCGCTTATTCCGATGAATCTCAAGCGAAAGAGCGAGTAGAAGCACTTAAAACTTTAGGATTTCCTCATGCCTATTTCTCAGCTATCAACCTAGGCGAAAACAAAGAAACGTGGTTCCGAGTGTGGTTAGGTTATTACCCTTCTTTTGAATCGGCAAAACAGGGGGGAGAATCTTTGCAGGCACGCGGAGAGGTGAAAAATTTCCTTGTCAGAAAATCCGAAAGCACCCGTCCATAAAACCGATAAGCCCTGGGGTTACGAACTTCTGTGGGCTAAAACTGGCCAATATGTTGGAAAAATACTTTTTGTAACTAAAGGCGAAGCTCTGAGCCTTCAATATCATAGAGAAAAAGAAGAGACGCTTTATATTGAATCCGGTGAGTGCTGGATTGAAACGGGTCCCAATGAAAAAGAACTCACCCGAACTCTATATCGGCCAGGGGATGTGTTTCATATTCCTCCGAAAACCCTACACCGTTTAATTGCCGTTTCTGATACTCGTATTTTTGAAGTCTCTACTCCCCAATTATCGGACGTTGTCCGCTTGGAAGATCGCTATGGGCGAAGCTAAAAAGGTAAACTCTCCAGTTGCCCTGATTATGGCTGGTGGAAGCGGAACCCGATTTTGGCCTCTCAGCCAGAAAAACCTGCCCAAACAGTATCTAAGATTTTCGGGAGAAAAATCTCTCATCCAACAAACCGTCGAGCGGATTAGAACTCTTTGTAAGACAGAGGATATCTATATTTCCTCTAGCGGAACCCAAAAATCACTTTTACAAGAACATTTGCCAGATATTTCCAATCTGATCTTGGAACCAACCCCCAAGAATACCGCAGCCTGCTTAATGTTGTCGGCCGCCACTTTATTGAAGAGAGGGTATGCTCCTAGCACCCCGATGATGGTTTTCCCTGCAGACCACGCCATTGGAAATTCGGCCCACTTTGTTGAGCTTTTAAAAAAAGCAGTTTCGTTCGCTTCCTCTCAGAATTCCTTGGTTACCTTGGGGATTATCCCAACCTCACCCCACACCGGGTATGGCTACATTGAATCAGGTGAGTTAATTCAAGCAGATGTCTTGACTGTAAAGCGATTTACAGAAAAACCAGAGCAAAAAACTGCAGAGGCCTTTCTTAAACAAGGGGGTTATTTTTGGAACAGCGGCATTTTTATTTGGACTCTGGGATCCATCGCAGCGGCTTTTGATTCATTTCTCTCTGAAAGCTGGAAGCGAATTCTTGATTGTGACTCAGAGGCGACTCTGAAAGAAGTTTTTAATTCTCTCCCCTCCCTACCCATCGACACAGCGGTCATGGAAAGGGCCAAGAACGTTTTTGTATTACCCGCGGGCGATCTCCAGTGGAGCGATCTGGGTTCCTGGAGCGCTTTATTCGAACTAAAAACGCAGAATGCTAAAGAGAATGTGTTTTTAAGCGGTAATGTGAAACAAATGGATGCTAGCGGGTGCTTAGTTCAAGTTTCCTCCGGACTCAATGTAGCCCTGATTGGCACTGAGGATCTGGTAGTGATTGAACACAATGGCAATCTCCTCATCGCCAAAAAGAGCCTCGACCAAAAAGTAAAAGACATATCCCAACAGTTTGAAGCATAATTAGCTATGTCCTTTTCTTTTCCTTTCAGTTTCCATAAGGAATTTTTTATTTCTGAGGATGCGCATATGGTGATTGGCTTCTTGAAAAATTATCAGGAAGCCCTTCCTTCTTTTTTCCCTGGGCTTCACCGCTTTGAGCAACAAGGCCCCCAAGTTTACCTCTGGGAATTCGAACCTCTCCGTTACGGCGGGAAACAACTGACCATTTCCTTTAAAACGACATTTGATGAATCAGAAAATAAAATTCGGATTACTCCTGTTGCTCCTCCTACAGAAACAAATCTGAAGGGAGAGTGGAGCGTAAGTGCAGTCCCCGAGGGCTGCACCCTGAAAATGCATTTTGAATTAGAATTTTCAGTCCCTTTACCAAAATTGATGAAAGCTATGGTAGTCCCCCTGGCTAATACAGAACTTTCAAAACTCTTTGAGCGCTATGCTGACAACCTTCAAAAACATTTTTCATAAAACCTGGGTCTTAAGCCTTCTCTCAGGTTTAACTGTTTTTCTCGCTTTTGAAGAATTTGCGATCGTCCCCTTAATTCTTTTTTTTCCTTTCTTTTTTAATTCGATGGTTTCTTCTTCCCCAAACTTAAAACAAGCTTTTGCTTGGGGGTTCTTTACCTCTTTTATAGTCATGTTGGGGGGATTTTATTGGGTAACTTATGTCATTCACGAATTTGGCAATTTACCCTGGGGCCTCTCAGCGCTGTTGTTCCTAGGTTTTTGTGGTTTTGGAGCTCTCAATTTCCCTATTTTCTCCTCCTGCAGTTTTTGGATCGAAAGAACTTTTCAGCTCAGTCGTAAACCACTCTTGGTAGAAGGCTTGTGGTATGCTCTTGGAGTTCCCGCTCTATTTACTCTTTGTGAGTGGGCTATTCCTAAATTATTTCCTTGGTATATTAGTCATTCTTTTTATAGGCAGCTCTGGCTCATTCAAATCTGTGAGTTCACGGGAGCTACTTTTCTAACTTTTAGTTTGTATTCGTTTGGAAGCACTCTGGGGTGGCTTTTTAAATTGAAACCCTCAAATAAACGTCGAGCCCTGGGACTATTGGCAATTCCCAGTTTTTGCCTCCTGGTCCTAGTTGCCTTTAGTACTTGGACACTTAGAGGTCGTTCTTTCCAAATGGGGCGAGAAATCAAAGTTGCTTTGATTCAAGCGAATATTGGAAGTCTTGAAAAACTCCACGCTCGACAAGGTGTCATTTCGTTAATTGATCAGGTTCTCAATACGTACCAAGAACAGACAAGATTCATTTTGGAACAAAAGCCTGATTTAATTCTTTGGCCGGAAACGGCTATTCCTGTTGAAATGGACCAACCGAGCTCTCGACAAGCTCAGGTGATTCAGTTCATCAGGGAAACAGGAATTCCCTTAATCACTGGTGCCTATGCGACAAGCCCTCACCACGTTTATCGTGATTACAACTCAGCTTTCCTATTCGATCCGACTGTGAGCCCGCTTCATGTAGATACGTATCACAAAAATATCCTTCTCGCTTTTGGGGAGTACTTTCCATTGGGAGATACTTTTCCTTCACTTTATAAGCTATTTCCCCAAGTCTCAGACTTTGAGCGAGGAAAGACACAAAATATTTTTACTCTTTCTGACGGAACTCGCTTGGGCACCAGTATCTGTTATGAAGCCATTGTTCCTAGCTTCATGAGAAAAATTGGAAGCCAAGGGGTTCATGCCCTGGTGAATTTAACAAATGATTCCTGGTTTGGGCCAACCAGCGAACCTCATCTCCATGGAGCGCTAACGATTTTTAGAGCGATTGAGCATCGCGTTCCTTTAATGCGGGTAACCAATACGGGAACCTCATTCGTGGTGAACCATTTTGGAGAAATGAGCTCAAAAACCGCCGTGTATAAACCTGAGACTTCTGTCAGGACGCTAAAGACCACTATCAGCGCGAGTCCGACTCCCTATGCGATCTATGGAGATTGGTTTATTGCGATTTGCTCACTCGTTTTAGTTATTTTCATTTTTATTTTCCGGAGAACTCGTGAAGCCCTATCTGTTTGAATGGTTGATCAAAGGCCACCGGATTCGGGTACCAAGCTTTGGTTTTTTTTTAGCTGCTGCTTTTTCAGCTTCTTTTTTCTTATCGCTAAGAAACGCAAAAAAGCTGGGCATTGAAACAAAGCATATTGAACGTTTATTTTTACTCATTTTGATTTCAAGCATTCTAGGCGGGCGCTTGTTTCATGTTTTTTTTGAAGAGCCTTCTTTCTATTTAAACCATCCCTCCAAGATCTTAGCCGTATGGGAGGGCGGCTTTACTTTTTATGGAGCAATGCTCTCAAGTACAACGTCCGTTTTTGGCTACTGCCGACTCAACCAACTCTCTTTTCTAAATCTCTTAGATCTCATTTCCACCTCTACTCTCCTTAGTCTGGCCATTGGTCGAATAGGATGTTTTCTTGCGGGATGCTGTTGGGGAAAAACCTGCTCTCTTCCCTGGGCAGTAACTTTTGGAACAGAGAACGTCCATCCAGCCCAGCTTTATGAGTCGGCTGGAGCTTTTTTGCTCTTCATCTTTTGCCAACGACACTTAATCCAGCGGCATTTTTTTGGAAGCATCGGCCTGAAGGCCTTACTAGGCTATTCAGTTCTGCGCTTCATAGTGGAGTTTTTTAGAGGAGATGCTTATCGTGGTTTTATCTTAAATGGGCTATTGAGTTACTCCCAAGCGATTTCGGTAATCATTGCTACTGCCGCAGCTACACTTCTTTGGACGCTGAAACACAAGCCAAGAAGTTAACCTAAGGCCTGAAGAAGATCCTTTTTCAGATCCTCTACATTCTCAATTCCCACAGAAATTCGAATCAAAGTATCACTGATTCCTAATTTAGCTCTCATATCCGCCGGGATAGAGGCGTGAGTCATGATAGCTGGGTGTTCAATCAAGCTTTCAACTCCCCCAAGACTCTCAGCTAACGAGAACAGTTTCACCTTTTCTAAAAAGCTTCGGGAAGTATCCAAATTTCCCTTTAAGAAAAAGGTGATCATTCCCCCAAATCCTCGCATTTGACGTTTAGCAATTTCATGTTGGGGATGGGATTTCAGCCCCGGGTAGAGAACTTTCTCAATCTTGGGATGCTTTTCAAGCATTTCTGCTATTTCTTTCGCATTTTCCTCGTGACGCTTCATTCGCAACGCCAAAGTCTTTATTCCTCTCAACACAAGCCAAGCATCAAACGGTCCTGGAACTCCCCCAATCGAATTTTGGATGTGATGCAATTTTTCCTTGAGCTCTTTTCCATTAAAACAGATCGCCCCACCAACGACATCGCTATGGCCATTGAGGTATTTTGTAGTTGAATGAAGGACGACGTCCGCTCCCAACTCTAATGGCCGTTGAAAGTATGGGCTCGCAAATGTGTTGTCCACAACCACCAACGGGCGTGGATTCAGTTTTTTTGCTTGAGCGACCACCCTTTCGATATCGATAATTTTTAAAAGAGGATTTGTGGGAGTTTCAATCCAAACCATCTTCGTTTGCGGTCGGACAAAGTCTTTTAAATCATGATTGGCGAGATCTGCAAAAGTAGTCTCAATTCCATGTCGACTCCATACCGTTCGAAACAGACGGCTGGTTCCTCCATAAACATCGTCTACTGATACCACATGATCACCCGCATTGAGCGAATGGCAAAGAACATCTGTTCCAGTACATCCGGAGGACATCGCAAGACAGTGCTGGGCTCCCTCAAGGGCCGCAATGGAGGTTTCAAGAGCAGTTCGCGTTGGGTTAGCTGTTCGCGAATAGTCATACCCTTTGTGTTGTCCTGGGGTAGGTTGGACATAAGTACTGGTCGCAAAAATGGGAGTCATGATCGCTCCAGTTGAAGGATCCGGTTCCACCCCTGCGTGAACGGCTAATGTTTCGATTTTGAAGTTTTGTGTTTCCATTTAAACAGCCCCACTCAGACTTAAAAAGCTAATCAAATCAATTTTTGTTAAAACAAACTTAGGTAACCCTGCTTCAGGCACGATGACTACTTTTCCTGCAGAAAAGAGCTCGTTCAATCTTGAAATAGGATCTGAGTCTTCAACAAGAGCGAAATCATTTTTCACCAACGAGGCAATTGGATCCGAGGATTTAATTTCCTGGGCAAAAAGAGGCCTTAACAGATCTGTTTCCGATACCAACCCGATGATTTCGTTTTTTTCCATCACTGGAATCTGGGAAACTCCCTCAGTTCGCATCACTTTCACGACAGTCTCAACTGAGTCGGTTTTGCGTGCTGACACGATTTTCGGAGTTTTGTGTATCAAACGGATGAGATCGCCAACGGTATTGGTTGCTTTTTTATCTAAGAAGGAATTCTCCATCATCCAGGCATCGTTATAAACTTTGCTCAAGTAACGATTTCCAGAGTCTGGGAGAATCACCAAAACCCGACCTGGGTTTTCCACCGAGGCCATATACCGAAGGGCCCCAACGACAGCTGCTCCACAAGAAGTCCCTGCAAAGATTCCTTCTTTTGTTAAAAGCGCACGAGTCATCAGCATGGACTCTTTATCTTCAACTCTCACAATATGATCGATGACTGAAAAATCTAAATTGGCAGGCACTTTGTCTTCACCGATACCCTCGATTTTATAACTTGCGGCCTCGGGCATTTTTCCTGTTTCAAATAAGTCCTTTAAGATTGAACCTTTGGGATCAACGCCAACAATTTTAATTTTTGGATTCTTAGACTTGAAAAAAAGCCCAAGCCCCGTAATCGTCCCACAGGTTCCCATTCCAGCTACTACTGCATCGATTTTGCCTTCCGTTTGTCGCCAAATTTCAGGACCCGTCGTTTGAACATGAGTTTCTCGGTTGCTTAGGTTTTCATACTGATTCATGAAATGGGCATTTGGAGTTTCATTCGCAATTCTCTCTGCCACACTGTAGTGAGAATAAGGCGACTCCGGAGGAACTCCACTGGGAGTCATCACCACCCGGGCACCAAAAGCGCGAAGGTTCTGCCTCTTTTCTTCGCTCATTTTATCGGGCATCACAAAAACGGTTCGATAACCTCGGATGGCAGCCGCGATGGCCAAGCCCATTCCTGTGTTTCCCGAGGTTGCCTCAACTATCGTCCCCCCGGGCTTAATCTTTCCCTCGCGCTCAGCGACTTCAATCATGTGAAAACCAATTCGGTCTTTAATTGATCCACCAGGGTTCATAAACTCACATTTGGCGTAAAGTTCTCCAGGGACGCCACGAGTCACCTGATTTAATTTAACAATGGGGGTGTTCCCAATCGCCTCTAAAATATTTTGATAGAACTCTGCCATCTCTATCCTCCGAAAGAATGGGAAAAAACTATCAGTTCCTGATCCATAAGGCAAAAGCGTTGACGTCAAGTAAACTCATTTGGTTTACTTCCCCCGTGAGCAGCACCCTCATCCCTATCCGGAATGCCCTAATAAGCGTATCTGATAAGTCAGGATTAGAAACCCTTTGCCGAAAACTCCATGAATGGGGGGTCCGAATTTATTCGACCGGGGGTACCGCGAAAAGCATTCAATCAATGAGTATCCCTATCTTTCCAGTTGAAGAACTGACAAAGACTCCTGAGATGTTAGATGGCCGAGTAAAGACCCTAAATCCCGCAATTTTTGGGGGAATTTTGGCAAGGCGTGACCACCCCGAAGATTTAAATGAAGTAAAGGACCACAACCTTACCCTCTTTGACCTGGTTGTAGTTAATTTTTACCCTTTTCAGCAACACCTGAACAAAACCATCGACGAGCAAACCCCCTTTATTGATATTGGGGGCCCCTCTTTGATCCGTGCAGCTTCGAAAAATCATCGATGGGTCACAGTACTTTCAGATCCCAAGGACTATCCAGCGTTTTTAACCTCCGCTTCCCCAAATAGAGGGGTTGATTTGCCGTTTAGATTGGAAATGGCCAAAAAAAGTTTTTTACGTGTAAGCCAGTATGATTGGGGGATTTTTTCAGAATGGGAAAAGTCGGACTTCCCGCAACGAATTGATTTAAGTAAGCAAACGTCTTTGCGGTATGGAGAGAACCCGCATCAACGAGCGGCCTGGTCAGGAACCCCTGACTGGCAAATACTCCAGGGAAAGGAACTCTCCTACAATAATCTTTTAGACAGTGAAGCGGCCACTCAACTGGTTGCAGATTTTGCCGTGGGTGCTCTAGCGATCATCAAACACGGAAATCCCTGCGGGGTTGCTTGGGGGGGTGAGCCCGTCGCTGAATTATTTTCTCGAGCCTTCGAAGCTGATTCTAAAAGTGCGTTTGGGGGTGTTGTTGCGACTAATCAGCCCATTGATTCAAACGCAGCCAATTTATTAGCCGAAGTCTTTCTGGAAGTAATCATCAGTCCTCGATTTGAACCAGAGGCTCTCACGATTCTTGCTAAGAAAAAAAATCTACGGCTAATCCAATGGCCGCAACCCCATTTCCAGAAATACGAGATCCGGGCATCAATGGGAGGATGGCTTATTCAAGAACGAGACTGCTTTAAAAAGCCCACTGAGTTTCGCTTGGTGACTTCGGGACCCACACCTTCGGAAAGCGATGTTCAAGAAATGCAGGGCGCCTGGAAGGTTTGCAAGCATGTCCACTCCAACGCTATTGTCCTAGTTAAAAATCAACGAACGCTAGGAATTGGAGGGGGACAAGTTAGCCGAATTGACGCTCTAGAAATCGCACTCCAAAAGGCCACTGGAAATTGTGAAGGCGCTATTTTGGCATCCGATGCTTTTTTCCCTTTCCGAGACAGTATCGACCGCTTGAGGGGTCTTGGAATCAAAGCAGTGCTACAACCGGGAGGATCCCAACGAGATCAGGAAGTTATCGAAGCCTGTCAGGAGCTAAAAATCCCCCTTTACTTTACCGCTGAGCGGCATTTTCGGCACTGAGCCCCCCTATTTCGCTTTAGGTTTAAGCTTCAAATTGCCGATAATCTTATTGAAATAACGAGGAAATTCATGGGTACATCTGACCGAAACTGGCTAGTCCGAACGCGGGCTCGACAGATTTTGGGCCCCTACAATCAAGCAGAGCTCTATGAACAGCTCAGACAAAATGGATTTAGTCCAGAAGATGAAATCTCAGCTTCAGGGAAACCCTGGATCTCAGCTCAAACGCTGCTAAATCATGATTTTGACGAAGTGACGAGAACTAGCATTCCTCAAACAACCAAGACCGTAAAAATTTCAGATCCAGAACTCACACTCACCCCAAGTCCCTCTACCTACACTCCGACCCCTTCTATAACTCAGACGCCAGTTGAAATTCTCCACGAAGAAAAAGCCGTGTCTGCGCGAGAAGTTTCCCAAGTCCGCTGGGCCCAACAGGAACGAATAAATTCTCCCGAAGCATTCAAACCCCATGTAAAGACTTCTCACAAACGAGCTCCGGTTCTCACAGCAGTTTTCCTCTTAGTCTTAATCGGTTTTTTTGTTCAAATGAACTCCCGACGAAAAAACATACCGGCTCCCTCGCCTCTTGCAACTAAATTGGGGAGTTCTTCCGAAACTCCTTTCATTCGAAATGTCTACGATTTGATTGCTAAAAATGAAACAAGCAAGGCGCTCGAAGAACTCACAAAATACCATCAAACAAATCCCCAGGATTTAGACTACCTCATTCCTTATGCAGCCCTTCTCATCCATGAAAACCAAAGCCACGATCAAGCGAGAAGCAATTTGGATAAAGTCCTTACAAGTTCAGTCGGCAATTCAATCAAAGCAAAAGCGCATCTTTGGTATGGGTACTCCCTGCTAGCGAATGAAGAAGATGATTTCGGTGAAGCCCATTTTTTGGAAGCCCTTCAGTTAAATCCAAATGATCCCGCAGCTCGCTTTAATTTGGGAAGAACCTATATCAAACAGCAAAAATACGCTCACGCCCTAGACTATTTGCAACTAGCTGAGGTCGAAGTCCCAGACCTTTGGCTTATTCACATTTACAAAGGCAGAGCAAAAGTAGCGCTGGGAAAGCTCGATGAAGCTAGAGCCTCCTTTCGCTTAGCCATCGAATCTTCGCCCGATCGCTGGTTGAGTTACGTTTACTATTCGATGTTTTTGTTAGGATCCAAAGACCTCAACGAAGCCAGACTTACACTGAGAAAAATGCTAACGCGGGATCCGTTGTTTGAGTATTTTAGTCCACCGCCATGGGGTTTTTATCAAGAAGAAATCGACTATCAAGAGTACCTATCTGCCTACACAAAGGTAATGGCTCAAGCGAAGCCTGAGGAATTGGAATTGGGAAAAGTCTTTATCTCCTTCTTCCTGAATGGCAACGGGCCCATAGAAAATTCTCGTCTTCAGACTCTAGCTGAAAAAGGAAGTTTAATGGCTCGAGTTCTCGCGCTCAGCACCCTGCTCCGATCCGAACCAAAAAGCGAAGAACTTCGCCGCTCTTTGGTGCGCCTGGGGGA
>RFNV01000229.1 GCA_009927005.1 Pseudomonadota bacterium | reverse complement strand
GAATCTTCTAGTCTTAGTGAAAGAACAGCCAATATCCCCAAGGTCCGATAGCGCTCCAGTATCGGTCATATTCGTAGGGGTACCATTCGTAGTAGCTTTTGATGAAACCAAACGAATCAAAATGGGTTGGATGTCCCGTGGGTCGAATTGGGGGCTCACTCAGAGATTTTTCTAAAAGTTTTCTTTTGAAAAATTTCATTTCTTCTTGAGCATTCTGAATATACGCAATTTCCTCGGCACTCATCACTCGAGTAACATTCTTTAGGTTCTCAGCACTCGCAGGATTGAGTGCTGGATTTCCATCCATTCGAATCGATGCAATGTCATAAAGCTTGTCTGCGAATACAAACTCTAAATTTAGGCAACCTTGCAATATCAATCTTCCGACTCTCTTTAATGAAGGGAAGTTAAGAAACTGAATGTTTTTTTCTTGGACTGCTAGGCGAGCGCTGACCGTGTTCAATAGAGGAAACTCAGCTACTTTGAGATCGGAACCAGAGAGATAAATGTCACGGGCTTGTTCAAGTTTAGGAAAGGCGATTGCCTCTAACCCATTGGACTCGATGTTGATGAGTCCGGCTCTTTGCAGTCGCGGAAAGGTAAGTTCAGTGACTCCATCTACGAATATGGCAAGGCTTTGTCGGACTTCGCAAACATCATTCATTCTTTCGACATCACGGTTGTTTTCCAATCTTGCCCACTCCACACTTCGGCAAGGTGGTTCATTTGCTGTCGAAACAAACGAAAAAAAGCTCAAGAAAAGAATGAATAAACTGGACTGAAAACGCATAAGCCCTCCAATAATGCATTGCAGTATATCTTAAGTTTATGCAAACTCAACAGAATAATGTGTTTAAAAAATATTGTAATTATAGTGGTTTAGGTTTCAAATCATAAAGTGCATGAATTTTTAAAAACTGGTTGGCGTTTCCTTTTGGCGGTTGTTTTTCTAACCCCGTTTCACTTCCAGCTTTTTGCAAGTGATGAAAAGCTTAAGGTTCACAGTGAAAGGCCTCTTCAAGCCGAATCCGACCCTGCCGCTTTAGAGCCCTTCGAAACCCCCATCTCCGGATTTTTTATTAGAAATCATCACGACGTTCCCATTGTAGACGTTGAAAAACACATCGTAAGAATTCAGGGATTAGTTGAAAACCCAATCAGCTTAACCATTGCAGATCTCGCGGGCTTACCCCAAAAAAGTTTGTATGCTGTGTTGGAATGTTCGGGAAATAAACGAAGTTTTCAGTTGCCTGCGGCCGGGGGAATTCAATGGGAAAACGGTGCCGTGGGAAACGCTGAATGGACGGGAGTTTCACTCAGAGACTTATTGGAAAAAGCAAAGCCTCAAAAATCCGCGCGGTTTATTACGGTGAAAGGCGCTGATAAGCCGGCACTTCCGAACACTCCTGAATTCATTAGAAGTATTCCTCTTGAAAAAGCCAATGACCCCGACACTCTTCTGGCGTTAAAAATGAATCGCGAACCCCTCCCACTTCTTCACGGTGGACCGGTAAGACTGGTGGTTCCTCGCTGGTACGGACAAAACTGGATCAAGTGGGTGACAGAAATCAATCTGACTGCCGAGGAAGATCCAGGCTTTTATATGAAAAAAGCCTACCGAATGCCAAAGAAACAACTAAAAGTTGGAGAAGAATGGAACTCCGAAACGGGGGATCCCATTCGAGAGGTGTTGGTTCAGTCTCTGATTGTTGCTCCTCGACCCGATGAGAGAGTTGGCACTGGAAATTACGAGGTTAGGGGCAAAGCTTTTTCTGGATTTGGGACCATCGTTCAAGTCGAGCTTTCCTGGGACGATGGAAAAATATGGCATTCTGCCAAATTGGGATCGGTTAACCCAAAAGGAGGATGGCAGGAATTTGAATTCACAATGCCCATTAAAAAAAAGGGAACGTACCGATTACTTTCGAGAGCTAAGGATAGCCAAGGAAATATACAGCCGATGAAACACGCTTGGAATCCCGGTGGTTATTTAAGAAACGCAGTGGATGGAGTTTCATTTTTAGGGGTAGATCCAAAAATTGCTGAAGGGTATTCAATTTATAAAAATCGATGTCTAACCTGCCACACGGAGGGGTTGATTCTGAGTCAACCCTTAAGAGAGGGTGGATGGAAAAAAGTGATAGGAAAGATGAAATCATTTGGGGCAAAGATCTCAGAAACGGAGGAACCACTTCTGTTGGTGTTTTTAAATTCAATCAAATCCCCTTCGAAAAGAAGTGAACAGCATGTCTCATACCAAACGGAATCGAAAAAATACCAAATCAATTCCCAGACGACTCCTCAGGATGGCCAAAATCACTACGAGTTAAATTGTAGTGTTTGCCATGGAGTAAATGGAGAAGGAAAAATAGGTCCGCGATTAAGGGGGCGACTGATTCCAAAACATCAGTTTTTTTCGGCCGTATCCCAAGGAAAAAATTCGATGCCGGCTGTTGGGGAACAATTAAAGCAGAAAGAGATTGAGTTGATTTGGGCCTACATTCAAAGGCCAACAGAATAGTCGAATTCAGTTCCAGAGACTTTGACTGACGTTCTAAGTCCCAGTATTTTTACCCCCTATGGACACCCACTTTGATCGTTACTTGCCGCTTGAAAGGGCTCAGAGCCTACCCAGCCAATGGTATACCAGCCAAAAAGCGTTTGAGGCAGAACTTGCCCAAGTGTTTAGCAAAGAGTGGATGTGGGTTGGCCGTTCTGAGGAAATTTCAAAGCCCGGAACGTGGATAACGGCACAGGTAGGTAAAGAATCGGTTGTTGTGACTCGCGATTTTGAGGGAAATCTCCACGCTTTTTCAAATGTATGTCGTCATCGAGCGGCTAAAGTCTGTCGTGCTCATCGGGGGGAGGGGTCACGACTTCGATGCCAGTATCATGGTTGGACCTACGATTTAGAGGGCCACTTAAAAACAACTCCCGAATTTGAGGGAGTGGAAAATTTTAAGAAAGAAGATAACTCCCTACCGCGATTTCATGTGAAAACACTGGGGCCATGGCTTTTTGTCTCTTTAAATAAGGACGCTCGTTCTTTTGAAGATCAATGGGCGCCTTTTCTACGAGAATCTACTCCGTTTCAAATAGAAAAAATGCAATTCGTGAAAAGAGTTGAGTATTCACTACACTGTAACTGGAAAGTATTTATTGATAATTATTTAGATGGCGGCTACCACATTAATACTCTGCACCCAGCTTTAGCAGGAGTGATTCCTTATTCAGAATATCGATCGGAACTTTTTTCATGCTCGAGCCTTCAAACGGCCCCTCTAAAATCAAAAGAAGGGGATGGAGTTTCGCAGGTGCGAAAGGGCACCGCTCAATATTGGTGGCTTTTTCCCAATTTGATGATCAATCTTTATGACGGAGTCATGGATGTAAATATGGTGATTCCAGAGGCTGTGGATCGGTGTCGGGTTATCTTTGATTTCTATTTTCAAGATGTCTCACAAGAAAATTCTCGATTTATTGACGAGAGTTTAAAAGTTGCCCATCAAGTGCAGTTGGAAGATCAAGATATTTGCGAAGAGGTTCAAAAAGGGCTTCAGAGTGCTTATTATCGGTCGGGACCTTTTAGTGTGTCGCGTGAAAAAACGGCATACCACTTTCATCAACTCTTAGCGGAAACGGTAAACTTATGAAATGGCTACTCTCGGGGTTTCTTCTTTGTCTCCCTCTCTATGGGGCTGAATCAAAACCCAATTGGTTTTTACAAATGGAAACCGGGCCTGTTTGGCAAAGCCGTAACGATTGTCGAATACCGGGAGATTCAGGGACATTATTTTCGATAAAAGATTTTGGGTCCGGACCTTTTTTAGCTGGGAGAGTCTATGCTGGCTATCGTTGGACTGAAAAAAGTGAATTTCGTTTGTTGTTTGCGCCGCTGAGTCTTAAGGGATCGCGAGTGCTGGATAGTAATGTTTCTTTTCAGGGTCAGACATTTTCCTCCGGAGTAACGACTGATAGCTTATTTCGATTTAATTCCTATCGCCTAACATACCGTTATAGAGTCGTTGATGATGAGAACCTGAACGTGTGGGTTGGTTTTACGGCAAAAGTGCGAGATGCCGAAATAGCGCTCACTCAAGGAACGACCACTGCGAGCAAATCAGATCTTGGGTTTGTTCCTTTGTTACATTTTCGAGCAAACCTTCAGTTGTCACCAGTGATGAGTCTCGATATCGATGGTGATGCCTTAGCTGCGCCTCAAGGAAGGGCGGAAGATATCGTTGTGCGACTCATTTATGATTTGAATCCCACTTGGCATGCTAATTTGGGCTACCGTCTGTTAGAAGGGGGTGCCGACAATTCAAAAGTGTATACGTTCAGCTTTTTGCACTACGCAGTTGCTGGACTACAGATTGATTTCTGATCCAGAGTCCCAAGCACCATATTCTGCAACGACAGTGAGATCGGGAATGTTGTAGGTGTCTACAAAGATTTTTTGATTGGAGACAACCCAAGCGTGGCTTTCTAAGGGAGTCAGACTGATTCCAATTCTCAAAATTCCCGGGTGACCATGAAGATTCAAGACATACCAGGCAACGACCGCTTGATCTAAGCACTTGGCTGCTAGAGGAACCCGTTCTAGACCCCGAGCTAGTCTTTGCTCCAAAACTTCTGGGGGGTCATTAAAGTGTTTGAGCCGGCGAAAAAAGAGCCCCATCGCTTTAAAAAACTTAGTCGTTCTTTCTATTCCTAAGAACTTAGTACATAAAAAAGATAAAATATAAAGAATTAGGTACATACTGCTTTAAAATTCTTTCTCCAAACCAAGTAACTGATTAACCGACTCAACTTGATCTCTGAGTTAGTGGCCAAACCAAAAAACAGGGATTCTAAAGATTGAGCTAGAGCCTTTCGATCAATCCAATCAGAGAACTCTTTACCAGCATTCTCCACAAGTTCACGCAAAAAATCCTCATTGGTCTTCAGAAATGAGAAAAAGTATCCATCAAAAGAGAACTCATCTCTTTTTCTGGTTCTTACGCTTTCGGGGGTGATTCCGCGCATCGCTTCTCTGACAAGGTGTTTATAAGGATGGGAGAAGTCATGGATTAGGTGATACGGGATGTTTTTAAAAGCAAAATCAATCATTCGAGAGTCGCAAAAAGGGTGAATATATTGGACTCCCTTTGACTCGATGTAGGGTTGAATGACGTATTGGGGAGCGACTAAATAATTCAAGTGTGAATGGGGAAGATCAGGTTCAAAAAAACGGTGTTCAAGGAGTTCATTATTTTGAATTAAGTGATAAAGGGAAACCGCGGAGAGCGACTTTCCCTTTTCAAGAAACCAAGAGACACGTTCCGTTTTAGTGATCTCAGGGAGGAGTTCGTCGATCTTAAAAGGATTGACCCTTAGGCCTCGTGTCAGATCCAAACTGCGAATTAAGAAGGTCTGAGGTAGCTGCGAAATAAAAAACTGAAAAGTAAAATTTCTCCCAGGTCTATTTAAGGATTGGGCCAGCTCACGAACAGTGGGGAGTGTGGCCAGAGCTCCTTTTTTGCGATTTAAGATCCGAATAATCTGATTACTTCTCATCAGAACTTGGTCGCACCCAAAGCCCGTAAACAAAAGACTGTTTGGTTTCACAAAGTTTCGACAAACCGGTCCGAAGAGGGTTCCCTGCCAGAAAAAGTCGACAGGCTCATTCTGATAAGGGCCAGGTTCAGCGAGATGTGGTGGAGCGATTTCAGAGGAGTCGAAGACTTGCAGTTGGATGTGTTTTTCTCTGGCTACCGTTTTCGCACATTCCTCACTGAATGCGTGAGAAGGGTGCTTTCGATAGGCGTACATTAAAGCTTCGATCGGATCAGGGGAGAGATCAGAAAGATAAGAAGCAACAAAAGAGGAGTCTAAGCCTCCGGAAAGCTCGGCTGAGACAGGCTTTCCTTTAGCCAGATGCCATTTAAGAATTTGCTTGAGAGTCTCCTTGAGTTCCTCTGAAGCCTCATGGAGTGTTAGCTGGCTTTCATTGAGCTCGTAGGGCTCCTGTGGAATAAGCTGCACACTTGGTTCACTGTTTTCTTTCAAGCTGACAATGGCGGCAGGTGGTAACCGAAACACATTTTTTAACGGAGTTAAGTGTGAGCTAAATTGCAACGAAGGGAGATCGAGAATAAAACTAGTCGTGTATTCGTCAGAAAACTCAAGAGTCGAACCAGTTAGCATCCGTAATTGATCGGAGACCCCTTGTTGTGAATAAAACAATGTGTGCGGTGAAAAAGCTGACCGAAAAAGTTCAATTGATTTTTTATCTATCCAGATGCAGGAGCATTGGCCCTGAAGATTCAGCCAAGTCTTTTTGGACTCTTTCTTAAGGTTCTCAAAAAGGAAAGGAAGAGTTTCGGGATCCGTGGGCCCTGAGAAACTTTTTCCGAAGAGTGAAAAAATATCTCCAAGCACCAAAAGAGTCGCTTGAGCATCTGATGCCCGACGACAAAACTGGGATCCCGATACGACTGTAGGGCGTGGGCCCTGGAAATCAAGAAAGGTTGGGGTAGTTAGTGGATACGGAAGGGGACTCATGAGCTAAATTCCTGTTTAAAGCGGAATTTTTTTGATGAGCTTCTTGTTTGCGAGCTCATCAATCAGTTCTAAAAAATCTTGTCGAAGCACTTTCTCTGGTACCTCAAACTCCTTTGTCGCTAAGGACAAAGATTTTTCAAAATCATTTTCCAAAAGGAGTTTCAAAAAAAAGCCAGCCGATTCATTCAGGCCAAAAAAATCTCCTGTTTGTTTGGAGAAGATAACAAGTCGTCCGTCCATTTCTGTTAAGGAGAGGGTTTCGGTGAGCTGAATTTTAAAATTAGGTTGTGAATCCATCGTCAGCCTAAATAAAAAGGAAGGCTTCATAAGAAGCCTTCCTTAGTTGCAGTTCACCTGCATGAGTTCTTATAGGAATCCAACAGTGGTGAAATCAGATTTCACGTTTTTGTTGCCCTTAATGAGCATCACGGATCCGAGTTTTACCACCACAGGCTTTTGATACTTTTTCATCGGGCCTCCTTATTAGGACAAAGTTAGTCTAATTAAATTGCTTTCGCAAGAGGCCAGCAAAAGATCCTCTTATTTTGCAACATTAGGCGCCTATTTTTGGAGAAACTGGCTCAGGAAACTTGGTCCTAAACTTGCTCACAGGAAAGAAAGGAGGGGGAAAAAGGGGTTACGATGGCAAAGAAAGTTAGGGCTTTAGTAGTCAGTTTTTCAAGAAGTGGCGGAACGAAAAAAGTAGCTGATCTCGTGGCTACAGCTCTAGGGGCAGACAAGGTGGAAGAGATCACAGAAATGCAACACCGAGCCGGGCCCTTAGGATATCTTCGTTCGGCATGGGAAGCGCTCGTGGGGATTGCTCCGAATATCAACTCTCCCTCCCATGATCCCTCAGAGTTTGATGTCGTGATCCTCGCGACACCCGTTTGGATGGCCCGAATGGCCAGTCCGATGCGGACCTATCTTTTAAAAATGGAATCTAAATTTCCTCGAGTGGCTTTCGTGGTCACTGAAGGGGGATCGGGGGGCCATAGGGTTTTACTTCAGATGAGGGATTTGATTCGAAAGATGCCCTTAGCTGAAATGGTTTTAACAGAAGATGAACTTAAGCAGGCGGGGCATTTACAAAAGGTTAAGGCCTTTTGCGACCGTGTGGTTACTCAATATGAAAAAGAAACAGCGCCACTCGCATTGAGTATAAAGAAAACAATGCCTTAAACCACAGGAGAGGGCCTATGGAGAAGATAACTGTTGCCGATTTAATGACCGAAATAGTCGTGTTTGCCAGAGAAAATGACACTCTCGATGCTGCTTATGATGCAATGGAGGAGAACAAGATCCGACACCTTCCTGTAGTGGATTCTGAACGGAGTGTGGTCGGTGTTCTTTCCCAAAGAGATATGGTAGCTGCGGCTTTATTTTCAAAGGATAGTCTACCCTTTTCGCAACTCCGAGATTATTTACGAAATACCACTGTGGCGGAAGTGATGTCTCGAGGGGTAGAAGTAACCGATCCCGAGGAAAGTATTCGGGAGGCTGGACTAAAACTTCTTGAAAATAAATTTGGGTGCTTGCCCGTTGTTGAAGGGCAAACACTCATTGGGATCCTCACCGAATCTGATTTTGTTCGGTATTTATCTGAAATGGAAGAATCAACCGGGCAAAGGCTGGGGCGTCATCTTAAGACGGGTTAGATCAAAGCCCTTCTCTTTCAGGCGTTTTAAGATCCCCTGATAAACGTCTTCCTTCATAATGGGCGTTCGACTTAAAATCCAAAGATATTTCTGGCGGGGTTCTGAAACAACGGCATATCGATACTCTTCATCTAAATCAATGATCCAGTAATCGCCCCAAAAAAGAAAAAACTTCACTTCTAACTTCGAGTTAGTCTTAGTATCTACCACTCGAGCAATACCTTCAGCTTTTTTTAGGGGACCATTAAAACTGTCCTTGCGGCACTCATTTAATACTGAGATGTTTCCGTCATCTCTCAACGAATAAGTTGCTTGGGTGGCTACACATCCCCTCTGAAAAAACATGGGATAACTAGCAATTTCGTACCAAACTCCTAAGTACTGATTCAGGTCCACGTAGGGGACAGTATCCAAAGAAAAGGCTGGCTTGAACGTTAGAGCCAGAAGGAAAACCAACCAAAGTTTTTTAAGCATGAAATCCTCTTAAAATTTAGCTACGACAGCTGTTGAGAAAACAGTGTCGAGTTGCTTTTTGCCCACGCCTGCAGGCGTGTTTCGATACAAAAACAAGTAACCTGTTTTAAGGGAAAACACATCACTCAATTTTGTCCCTAAACTGACTTCACTATTGAGCTGCCAATCGGCCGAGCGAGTGAGGTTGGGTAAATATTCGACGTAAGCTTTGCTTGAAACTACCGCTGTCCAGTTTGCCACCCATTCGGTGTAAGCTCTTAAAAAATGGCTGGTTAGTTCGAGAGTTGGGTTCAGTTGGTTTTCTCGAGTGACTCGATACCCCAATTCAGAAAAAACCGTGTGTTCTTTTACTGAGAGCCAAGTGTATTTAGCGCCCAAATCACCGGTATGGCGGTAATCCAAATTTGCAAAAATATTGCTATCAATTTGATACCCCAAATAAGCGGACAAGGCAGTTGAAAGGCTTCTCTCGTAACGTGCGCCCAGAGCCCAGTTTCTTGCGGTCTCAGTCCCCGAGGTTTTTCCGAGTAAGTATCTAGCCTTTGTTTTGATAGCGTCGTCTGGCCAGAGGTAATCTGTCGCCTGACTGAGGCTATAGGTTTGGTTATTCGCGTTCCCCGAAGCTATGACCGCGCTCGCTTCGGATTCATGTCCCCAGCCGAGCTTAGGTTCAGCAGCAAAAGTTACAGAAGTAATTGAAACTAAAAGAATAAATAAAAGTGTTTTCATGGGCGAAGTAATTATTAGCTTTGCCAACAATTGTCATCAAAAATCAGGTATAAGACGGCCGTGAAAAACGGTTTAATCATTTTCTTAGGGGCGTTGTTTTTTTCCGGATTTTTACCGGCTGAGGAAGAGGCGCCAATCGAAATCTCAGGGCGATACTCTGGCGTTCTTCATAATGAAAAGCTCAAGCGGGATCAGCTGGTCCAACTAGACATTTTGGTTAGCAATGAAGGCGACGACGAGCCGGAAGTAGACCGCTTCGAATTCATGGCGTTTCTAAAGTTGCAATTCGGAGATTGGAGTTCCTCCGAATACATGACTTATCACTTTGATAATATCAAGTTTAACCCCAATGATAAAACAATCCCGCTTGTTCACCCCGATCAGGAAATCAGCGTGGTGTTAACCCTCGCGGAGCCAGGAAAATTCACGGGTACTTTTCGCTCAAACTATGGGGGCAATGTAGG
>RFNV01000217.1 GCA_009927005.1 Pseudomonadota bacterium | reverse complement strand
CGAAATTGTTTTAAGTAAAGCGGGAGATATAGCGCCTAAGTATCCGGTGATTGAACCGGTGGCGGGAAAGTACGAAGGGGTCTGCGGCGATGGGTCTCGTCACATGCTCCAAATGGTTTCTTTTCGAAACACCGATGACACGACGAAGATTGGCAATCCATTCTCCTCCTATCGATTGCACGCCAACTGGGCGAGCAAAGATGATCCACTCTGCATTGATTCTGCGGAATATTGCACGGTTGGGATTTTTGATAAGGGAACTTACAACTTTTTTGATAATGACCTAGTCCTTATGGGTCCTCGGAAAACGGTCAAGTGTCAGATGACCGAGGGGGGGGTGAAGTGCCGAGACTGTGAGTTTAAAAGAATACAAAAAGACCAGGATCTTGCCCTAAAAACTGAAAAAGATGTCGTTAAGGCTTTCCCTAATCGGCCTCCTATCGAGAACGCTCGAGTCAAAGACGTCGGAGGCATTTATCGGGGATATGTTTACCATGAGTACTTAGGAACGTATCAACGAGCGGAAATTAATATTCAAACTTTCCAAGAGCTTGGCGCTGAGAAATCAAACGAAGAGATCAGCATGTCAGCTGTGGCTCAATTGTTTTTTGGAGAGTACTCGCAGAGGGAAGCTGTGAGCTATCGGTTTGCGACTCGGGTTTACCCAATACACAAGTCGCCTTTCCGATTTAGCTTCCAGCGGCCACAGGCTGACTTGGATGCTGTGATTCATGTGGAGGAAGTTGGCGGCGGGATTATACGGGGAGTTTGGTATTCACTTTTGTTTGGACGAGTCGGGCAATTTGAAATGAGAAAAGAGGGAGAGGTTGAAATCCCCCAGGGGGCGACTGTGATGAACGCCCTAGCTGGGTTTTACAAAGGCCCGCAATGGGACCTCAATTTGATTGTCGAATTGGGACAAACCCCCTTTAATAGTGACAACCCTTTTCACCCCCTGACATTCTCGGGCTGGACTGTATTTAGAACTTTAGGGTTCAGAGTTTCAATCTTGGACGGAAGTTATGACTTCTATACAGGCAAAGTAGGTCTGATTTTGTCGGATGGCTCCGACATTGTGGGGACTCGAAATCAAGCTGGCGAGTTTCAACTGAAAAAAGTTAATCATCTGTTTGGAACACCACTAAAAAGTTTTGATCTCGATAAATATGAGTTTGTATCTTCTGATCATCCCTTTTAAGATTTTTCCATGAAAAACGATTGGTCGGTTATTGATTGCCATTACCGCTTCCCTCGGTTTGCGGCAGCTTTTCTTCGAGTAAAAAATGAGCGTGCAATCTTTGTGGAAAATAATACCAATCACGCTATCCCTTACTTAATAAGAGCCTTAAAGGACAAGAATGTCGAAGAACAGTCGGTAGATTATTTGATTGTCACCCATGCGCACTTGGATCACGCTGGAGCCACTGCAGCTCTGGCGGCACGATGTCCGAATGCTGTGGTGTTGGCTCACCCTAAAGCGGCTAAGACCCTCACTGAACCCGAGCGATTGCTTTCCAGTGCAAAAAAGGTTTATGGCGAAGAAAAGTTTTCGGCCCTGTACGGAGAAATCAAGCCGCTACCGAAGGATAGAGTTCGGGAAATCACAGACGGGGAGAGAATTGTTTGGCAAGGAGTGCCCCTTCGATTTATTTTCACTCAAGGGCATGCGTCTCACCATTTATGTGTTTTAGATGAAACGGACAAAAGTATTTTTACAGGGGATGCCTTTGGATTAAGTTATCCGGCATTGGTTGGCAGGACACCGTTTCATATCCCTTCGACGAGTCCAGTTGATTTCGATTATGAAGAGGCCATACGATCGATTGATCAAATAGAGGCCACGAAAGCAGAGACGGCCTATCTCACTCATTTCGGCCCGGTAACGGGGATTTCTGAACGTGCAAAACAGCTCAAGCGGCACTTGCTTTTTCATCAAAGCCTAATTTTGGAATGTGACCAAAAGAAAATCCCAGATTCTGAAGTAGAGTCGATAATTTTAGAAAAGCTTTCGGACTATTTTGATCAAGAACTGAAAGCTTGTGGAATCGAAATCACCCCAGAGGTTCAGGCCCTTTTAAAAATGGACTTGGATCTTAATGCAGCTGGTCTTGCCGTAGCATGTCTTCGAAAGAGAAAACAAAGAGCATGTTGAAGAACTTAATTGTATTTGGACTGCTCTGTGCTTCTGTGTGCTTTGCCCAATTAGAAGTGGCCTTCCTAGAAGTTAAGAATGCCAAAGGGGAAATCGTTCAATTAGAGCCCGATTTTCCGTATGCTCATGTTGTGATTTTATGGGATGACAAAGCACTTCATTCTCATCCCAGAACTGGAGTCGCTTGGTCAAACCCGAGTGATTTGGATCAGTTTGGTACAATCAAAGAAACTCTTTCGATTGAACCCATTGAGGACTTTGAGCAGCTAATTGAGCGCTGGATCGGGCATCCTTATGATTCGCGGTTTTCTTGGGAGGATGATGCCTTTTACTGTTCTGAGTTAGTGGCAAAAGTGCTTGGACTATCTCCTGAGCCGATGCATTTCGATCCAAACCTCTGGCCACCCAGTTTTTCTGAGTTGGAGGGAAAGCCAGGGATCTCCCCCGGGAAAATCTATAGAAAAATTTTAGGACGGGCCTTTTCTTTTTAAAGAGAGCCTGTATTATGGAGGCCTCATAAGGAGACTAAGAATGGGTGCTTTTACTCGAAGACAAGAAATTGATCGCCGTCGAAGAAGACGTGGAAAGATTCAACAGCTTAAAGCTAAAATTGCCAAAACTAAGGATGGCAAGGATATCGCTAAGTTAGTTGAGAAAATTAAAAAAATTTCTCCACAATATCCAATTCAAAAGTAACTTTAGAGCTGACTGGTGAAATCAAGCCGGTCAGCTTCTTTTTCTTTTTCATCCCACTCAAGCTCTTTAGCTAGAACCGACTGAACCTTTGGAAAGACCTCGAGAGCTGCCTTTTTATCCAAAAATGCCAACCGGGTTCGTCTAAATAAAATATCTGAAGAACGACAGACTCGCTCATTTTTTACGCTGTAAAGGACTTCTGCCAGCAGCATGGGATGCTTGGGGTGAAGCCGCTCTTTAAGTTCCCCTTGGGCTAATTGAATTACTTTAGGAGATTGGTCTCCATAGGCTCGAAGTAGATGCTCTACCGTTTTCGGTTCGAAGCCTTGTTCGGTCATTAACTGGGAAAGACCAGGATCAAATGAATCCGCTCCCAAGAGTTTAACCTTATTGGTAATACAAGGACCTAAAGTCTTAGGGGATCGCTCGACTAATTTATCCACGGTGTCCTTTGCCATTACTCGATAAGTAGTCCACTTCCCACCGAATACGCTGAGTAAACCTGACGGGCTCTCATCGAAAGAATGGTCTCGAGACAGAGACGCCGTTCCTTTTTGAGCGGCTTCATCTACGAGCGGACGAAGTCCCGACCAAGAAGATTCAATTTGGGACTCATCCAAAGCACCATCAAAATACCGGCTATACTCTTTTTGAATAAAGGAAACTTCCTGAGGCGTTGCTTTAGGATCGGAACTGATTTGCGCTGGATTGTCAGTTGTCCCAATCAATAAATGCCCGAGCCAAGGAAGAACAAAGAGAACTCGTTTGTCCTGAGTTTTTGGAATGAGAACTCCGACTTTTGGTTCTGGATGCGGAAGAGAAGTTACCAAGTGAGCTCCCGAACTCACTCGAAGGAGCGGTTTACAATCGGGAAAATCCATTTTTCTGAGAGAGTCGGTGTGAGGGCCGGTTGCATTGACCACCATGGCAGCCTGGGTAGTCCATACTTCTCCCGTTAATCCGTCTTGGAGTTGGACCCCAGTGATTTTTCCAGCTGATTTAACAAAACCAGTTACTTGAGTGTAGTTAGAAATAACCGCTCCGCGTTTCCCTGCCGTCAGGAGAATACTAAGACCCATTCGAGAATCGTCAAACTGACCATCATAGTAAATCACGCCACCTTTGAGTCCGCCCTTTTTTAAAAAAGGACATAGTTCCAGAGCTTCGCGATGGGAAACAAACCGACTTCTATGCACTAGGTTTTTTCCTGCAAGCCAATCATACATTCTCAGTCCGGCATTATAATAAGCAGCTTCCCACCTTCGATACATAGGGATTAACAGGGGAAGCCATGTGACCAGGTGAGGGGCTATTTGACTTAAGACCTTTCTTTCCCGAAGCGCTTCTCGAACTAAGCGAAACTGACTGCGGTCTAGGTGCATTACTGCTTGTTCCAGATAGCGAACCCCACCATGGACAAGTTTGGTGCTTCGACTAGAAGTTCCGCAGGTAAAGTCCCCTTGTTCGACTAGAGCCACTTTTAGGCCGCGAGTTTGAGCATCCAAAGCGATTCCAGCCCCGGTTGAGCCTCCTCCAATGACAAGGAGGTCAAAAGATTCATTCTTGAGGCATTGTATTGATTGATCCCTTTGCATTAGGATAATTGTTATTTCAATGAATGAAGATCACAAGCTTTTATTAGAAGCCCTTAATTTAGCTGGTCAGCGGAAAGGGCATACTCATCCCAATCCTGCCGTGGGGGCCGTCGTGGTAAAAGACGGCAAGGTACTCGGGCGGGGATTTCATTGGGGGGCTGGGTCACCTCATGCAGAAGTTGAAGCACTCAAAAATCTCGAAAGTGAAGCTACAGGAGCAACCCTTTATGTGACTTTGGAACCCTGTTGTCACTTTGGTAAGACTCCTCCGTGTACCGGTCTTCTTAAAGAGAAAAAGTTAAAAAGAGTTGTTTACGGTCTTGTTGATCCCAATCCGATCGTTGCAGGCAAGGGAGCGGAGATTCTTCGACGGTCTGGAATCCTAGTGGAACACTTACCTCTCCCAGAGCTACAGACTTTTTATGAGTCTTATGTTTGGTGGACCCAAACTCGTAAAACCTGGCTCACTGGGAAATTGGCAGTTTCAAGAGATGGAAAGGTATGTTCTTCGGATGGAAGCCCAATAAAGATCACGGGGGCTCTCGCCGATAACTTAACTCATTTTCGCAGGAGTCAGGCAGATGTCATCTTGACGAGTATTGCTACTCTCAGGGCCGACAATCCTCGCATGGATGTCCGACTAGGTTCCCATTCAATTAAAAAGCCAGTTTGGGTCTTAGATAGGGAGCTCTCGTTTTCGATGGATTATCAGCTAATGAAAACGGCTCAATCTGTGATCTTAGTGCATGGCAAATCCGCTTCCGAAAAAAGAAAAAGGGAACTCAAAAATGCAGGACTGGAATGTGTTGAGCTTTCCGAGGAAAGTGACCAGCTGGTTTTGACTGAGTTAGCCTATAAATTAGGCGAAAGGGGACTTCACGAAGCCTGGTGTGAGTTTGGGCCCATTTTGTTTTCAACGTTTGCTAGAAACAAGCTTTTTCAAGAGGTCGTTCTCTACCGGTCCCTTCAAGTCGAAATCCAGGAGGGAAGAGAAGCATTCCCTTTGGGAAAGAATCAAGTTTTAGAATCGTATCGAAAAACCAATGATGATAAACTCGGTTCTGACATCAAAGAGAGATGGGTTTTTAAATGAAAAGGGTTTTTCTCCTCTGTGCGATTTTGTGTATGGGGGCCTGCACAAATCAAATAAAGCGTAGCAGTCCTCAAGAAAAGGTAAGGGTTTCATCTGAGGGGGACGTCTGTTTTTCGCCAGACGAAGCCTGTGACGAAAAGCTGATTGAATTTATCCAGTCGGCTAAGCAATCTTTGGACATTGCAGTGTTCGACATCACCCACCCGCAGATTGTGCATGAAATTTTGGTGATGGCGAGAAGAGTTCCCGTGCGGATAATGGTCGACAAAAGACAGAGCAAAGAGCCTCATTCGCTAGTATCTACTTTTCTAAGAGCTGGGGCTCAAGTTAAGGTGGGGTATCAGCGGGGTATCATGCACAATAAGTTTATTGTACTCGATCAAAAAACAGTTGAGACCGGGTCATTCAACTTTACCAATAATGCGTCCTTTAGAAACCAAGAAAATCAGGTTTACTTAAACGATCCCAAAATCGTGGAGCGGTTTAGAAGCCGTTTTGAGAAAATGTGGAATGAAGGCCGTGCTCTCTGAATTAAAAAAAATTTCAAGACTCGCATTTCCGATGGTTCTCACTCAACTTCTCTGGATGACCATGCCCGTGGTCGATAACATGATGGTAGGGCATTTGGGAGCTGAGTCTTTGGCGGGGATGGCGATTGCCACTACTTACTATTGGCTCCTTCAATTAGTTTGTTTAGGTGTTTTAAGTGCAACGAATCCATTGGTTTCCCACGCTTTCGGGCGCTCTGAAGTGAGTGAGTATCGAAAGATTGTGCATTCAGGGTTAGCACTTGCTGGTGTCTTGGCAATCGCTATGGGCACCATGGTCGTGTTAGGAAAATGGGTTTTGTTGTTTCTGGGACAAACCCCAGAATTGGTGGCAATTGCTGACCGATACCTAAAGGCGATTTTGTGGGGAGTTCCGTTCCATCTAGCTTTTATCGTTTTTCGCCAGTTCTGTGATTCGGTTGAGGATCCGACCCCCACCATAGTGTTGGTTGTTTTAGGTGCTTGTTTAAATGCTTTTCTAGACTACTCCCTTATTTACGGTAAGTGGGGCTTTCCAAATCTGGGAGTTGCTGGAGCTGGCTTTGCCACTGCCTTCTCTCAAAGTATTTTGTGTATTGGCTTAGCTTCCTATTTAACTTTTTCTAAAAAGTATCGCTATGTAAATATCTGGCACAAATTAGAAATGTCCAAGGAACGAGTTCGAGAAATTATTAAGATCGGCCTTCCCTCGAGCGGAGCCATGTTATCTGAGATGATCTATTTCAGCGGAAGTACCCTCATCATGGGATTGTTGGGAACCGTAGCAGTGGCATCTCATCAAATTGCGCTCAATGTGGCCTCGGCGACATTCATGGTTCCTTTAGGAGTTTCCTTTGCTGTTTCAGTGAGAGTGGGGGGATTTGCGGGAAGACGGGATTGGTCGGGAGTTCAACTGGCTGGAAAAGTAGGGCTTTGTTTGGCTCTGGGGTTGGCAGTATTCAATGCCACTTTTCTTCTCGTTTTTTCAGAGCAAATTGTAAAAATGTACAATTCAGATCCCGAGATTAAGGGGTTAGCAGAAAAATTAGTACGGATTGCCGGAGTGTTTCAAATTTTTGATGGGCTTCAAGTCGTGGGTATTTACATTCTCAGGGGATTAAAAGATACGCGCATTCCTTTCATTAGCACTTTGATTTCCTATGGAGTCCTTGGAATGGGAATCAGCGTAGGCCTTGCATTCGGGCTGAAACAAGGGCCAGTAGGCTTTTGGTTCGGGATGATTTTTGCTTTAGCAGTAGCTGCGGGATTGCATCAACTTCGCTTTAGAAAAGTCATCGCAAACGCGCTTTCCCTTGAGAAAACAGAGTCCATGCCGTGAGCTTGTAAAGCAATCGGGCTCCCACATTTGCATCCCATTCGTTTTTTCCTGAGGGGTCGGGAGCGACTTCATTCAGATCAAATCCAATAATTTTTCTTTTCGAGAGGGCCAGAGCTTTAATTAGATACAGAGCTTCATTGAATTCAAATCCCCCGGGTACAGGAGTTCCTGTGTGGGGACAGAGTTTTGGGTCGAGTCCGTCGATATCAAAAGATATCCAAACGATGGGTGGTAATTCTTTTAAAATTTCATCACAAACCGTTTTCCACGAGGCGCCTTCGAATTTACGGCTTTGGAGTTGAGAGTCTGTGAAGGTTTTCACTCTCCCTTTTTCACTCTCGCAAAACTGAATCTCTTCTTCACAAAAATCCCGAATGCCTACCTGAACCAATCTTGCGACTTGGGGAATATTTTGAAGCACGTTGTACATGATGGAAGCGTGCGACCAAGTAAAACCCTCATAAGCCTTTCGGGTATCGCTGTGAGCATCGAAATGAAGAATGCCGAATTGGGGAAAAAACTCAGCTGCTGCTTGAAGAGCTCCAAAGGGAACGGAATGGTCTCCCCCGACAATAGCTGGAATCTTTTTGGCGCTAAAAATAGAAAGCGTTTCTTTCCTCACCCAATCGTTCAAAAGAGCACCAAGGGCATTTACCTCTTTCAGCTGAGACTGAAGTTCCGGTGATTCAGAAACATCTCCGCCACATTCAATGATAGGGCGAGCTTTGTCCTTACCAGCCTTATTCCATCGAAGTACTTCAGGAGATTCCTTCATGTAATAGAGCCCAGCCTCATACGGGCGGTGAACATCGACATCAAAGAGATCAACTTGACGGCTCGCTTCCAAAATGGAGCGTGGTCCCAATGATGTGCCTGAGCCATAGGAGGTGGTGACCTCCCAGGGAACCGGGAGATAGATTAGGTTACTTTCGGACTGTCGAAAGGGGAGGCCAAAGATGCCCGAATCTTTTGACGCGGCTGAGTTGGGATCAAAAATTGAAATCATAGTATAATGAAGAAGCTTTCTCATCTAGCACACAAAACGTCAATGAGACGTTGTTCCGTGCCTGCTAAACTTCCGATTATTCTATGAACTTTTCGATTGAAGTTAAGGACATTTCAAAAAAGTACATCATCGGAAAGTTGGCCCATTCCCCTTACGCAACTCTCCGGGAAACCCTTGCTTCTCGAGCTGTAGATTTGGGGCACTGGTTAAATGGAAAATCCACAAAAAATTCACATCAAGAGGTTCTGTGGGCTCTCAACGATGTTTCGTTTTCTGCCAAGCCTGGCGAAGTCATCGGTATAGTCGGTAAGAATGGTGCGGGAAAATCGACGCTACTAAAAATCTTAAGTCGCATCACGGAGCCCACTCAAGGAAGCATTCGAGTTAAGGGGCGGCTCGCTAGTCTTTTAGAAGTAGGAACCGGTTTTCATCCGGAACTTACGGGTCGGGAGAATGTCTTTTTAAATGGTGCTCTTCTTGGAATGAAACGGGAAGAGATCAAAAGAAAATTTGATCAAATTGTAGCTTTCTCTCAAATTGAAAAATTTATCGATACGCCTGTGAAACGGTACTCCAGCGGAATGTACGTGCGCTTGGCTTTTTCAGTTGCCGCGCACTTAGATCCAGAAATTCTCGTTTTGGATGAAGTTTTAGCGGTAGGGGATCTCGCTTTTCAAAAAAAGTGCACGAGTGTGATAAGAGACGTTGCAAATCAGGATCGAACTGTCTTGTTTGTCAGTCACAACCTACAGCTCATCCGCAGTCTGTGCACACGTGTTGTTCTATTAGATCACGGCCGAGTCATTCAGGACGGACCTACAGAAGCGGTTCTCCCTGAGTTTGTAAAACTTTTACAATCCAATGGTGAGGTTGCTGAAAATGGACACCGTCGAATGCTTGGAGCGAATCAAGTAGCCCGCATTGAGAGGGTTCAATTCTTAAACAAGATGGGTGCTCCCTGCTGGACTTTTGATAGCGGTGACCATGCCGTTCTGGAATTGGATTATACGGCTTATCAGTCATTCAAAGGATTAAGCCTTTGGTTAGTTATTCGAAATCCACTATCGGGAGATGTTGTTACCAGCATCAAAGAAAAAATAACCGACAGGCCGATCGCCGCTGGGCAAAGAAAAAAGATTGTCCTCGAGTTTCCAAAAATATCGCTTGGGCCATTGGAGTATTTGATAGAAGTTAGTTTAACAAACGAAGAAGGCGACCAATTTTATGACAGCTTGGGCAAGGAAGCTGACTTACCACTTTTAAGTATCACTTCACTTGAAAAAGATCCCCATAAACGACAAGGGTATTTTGCGATGCCTGTTTCAATTCGGGAGGCAGCCTAAATGAGTGTGAATCAGGCTTCCGGAGAGATCTTAATTGAGAGCCGAGTTTCGCTCAGGCAATCTCTCAAGTTAAGAGAGTTGTGGAGTTATCGGGAGCTTATTTATTTCCTGAGTCTTCGAGATATCAAAGTTAAATACAAACAGGCCGTGTTTGGGGTCGCCTGGGTCATTGTTCAGCCGCTATTTACAGTACTTACTTATACTTTTCTGTTTGGAAAAGTTGCCAAAATGGCGTCTGACGGAATTCCCTATTCAGTATTTGTGTTTTCAGCTCTGGTTCCTTGGACCTATTTCACTTCGGCTATGAATAAGGGAAGTATGAGCCTAGTGGGGAGCGGGGCTCTTTTTAGCAAAGTGTACTTTCCTCGCTTAGTGATCCCTCTGGCAGCAGTGATGTCGGGGCTTCTCGATTACATGATTTCCTTTTTTTGTATGGTTTTGGTTCTTGCTTATTATGGAATTTATCCCCAATGGGGCTGGATTGTGGGGGTTCCAGCCGTTACGCTGTGGATTTTTATTTTATCCTCTGGAGTCAGTTTTTGGTTGGGAGCACTCAACGTGAAATATCGCGATGTGGGGCATATTATTCCCTTCATTGTTCAAATTTGGATGTTCACGACTCCCATCCTTTATTCTATCTCCGTGATTCCACAAAAATTTCAGATGTGGATTAAATTGAATCCCATGTATGGTCTTATCGAAACCTATCGATCTGTTATCTTTTCCCGCCCGATAGAATGGGCGAGTTTATCCGTTTCTTTAGCACTGACTCTTATTATTCTGGTAAGTGGTTCCGTTTATTTCGCAAAAACTGAGAGAAGCTTCGCCGACATTATTTAATTGATTTTCTCATCGTTATCTTCAAGTAACGCACCCCTCCAAAAACCCTCCTTTACTTTTAAGCTCTGAGAGTCAAAAGTACACAGTCTCTTTATAAGGAAAAATATGACCGGCCTTCTATCTCAATTCTTGGATGTAATGCTTCATCTAGATGTGCATTTGAGCTCAACCATTTCCGAATATGGTGTTTGGACGTACCTCATTTTATTTCTCATTGTTTTTTGTGAAACAGGGTTAGTCGTAACCCCCTTTCTTCCCGGCGATTCTCTCTTATTTGCCGCTGGAGCTTTTGCGGGCAAGGGCTCTTTGGAGCTAAGTCTTTTGATTCCATTACTCTGTGTTGCAGGTATTTTGGGAGATGCACTGAACTATGCGATTGGGCGCTACGTGGGACCCAAGATACTAACTGGCGAACGATGGTTTTTGAAACGCGAATACCTGACCAAGACCCAAGCCTTTTATGAACGTTATGGAGGGAAGACCATTATCATCGCTCGATTTGTTCCTATCATTCGAACTTTTGCCCCATTCCTGGCCGGGGTGGGAAAAATGAACTATTCACGATTTGGTCTTTTTAACATTACGGGGGCTATTGTTTGGGTTGTTCTATTTTGCGGTGCTGGCTTTTGGTTTGGAAACATTCCGGTCGTTCGAAAAAATTTCACTCTGGTAATTTTGGCGATTATTATCATTTCCGTTTTACCTGCGGTGTTTGAGGCTTACCGAGCCAGAAAGACACCCTCAAAACACTTGGTGTAGTGGTTTATGAAATCTAAGCTCATCATCATCGATGGGAGCTCCTATTTTTTTAGGGCTTTTTTTGCGATCCAACACCTTTCAAACTCGAAAGGGTTCCCGACGAATGCGATTTACGGATTCACGAATATGCTTCTTCGGGTATTGGATGTTGAAAAACCCGACCACCTCGTAATTGCATTTGATACACCTAAACCATCTTTTAGAAAAAAAATATATCCTGAATACAAGGCCAATCGGGAAAGTCCCCCTGAAGACCTGGTCAAACAAATCCCAGAAATAATGAAGGTAGTAGATGCTTTCCAGATAAAGCGAATGCACTTGGAAGGCGCTGAAGCTGACGATGTGATAGCAACTTTAACTGAGAGAGCCGTCAAAGCTGGTTATGAAGTCGATATTATTACTGGGGATAAAGACCTTATGCAGTTGGTAACCGATAAGGTTACTTTGTACGATACCATGAAAGATAAAAGAGTGAACCCCGAAGGAGTGGTTGAGAAGTTTGGGGTGAAGCCAGAGCAAGTGGTCGATTTTCTAGCGCTCATGGGAGATGCTTCTGACAACATCCCGGGGGTAACGGGGATTGGTGAAAAGACCGCAGCACAACTGATCTCTGAATTTGGCTCCTTAGAAAATCTCTTTGAAAATTTGGATAAAATAAAACAGGAAAAAAGACGTGAGACGCTTAAAGCAGAAAAAAAGATTGCGTTTCTAAGCCAAGAATTGGCCCGGGTAAAGAGAGATTTAGAAATTGATTGGTCGTGGGACGAATGCCGATACCTTGGGCCCAATTTGGAAATGCTGAAGCAGCTTTTTGAGGAGTTTGAGTTCACTCAGCTACTGAAGCGGTTTAACTTCCAAAAACAAGAAAAAGGATTTGAGAAAACCACCTATCAAACTGTCAGTGATCTGGAGACACTCAAAAAAGTATGTGATCTCATCCGAAAAGCTGACCTTCTCGCAGTCGATACCGAAACGACTTCGCTGAGTATTCATAGCGCTGAACTTGTCGGGATTTCTCTGTGCATGAAAGCCGGAGAGGCCTTTTATATTCCCATTGGACATACCGGTCTGGGAGGCAATGAGCTGGTCGAGGGCCAACTCTCCTCGGAAGTGGTGAGAAAGTATCTTAAGCCTCTTTTAGAGCATCCCGAAATTCCTAAAGTGGGTCAAAATCTGAAATACGATTTCCAGATCCTCTTAAACTGGGGAGTCCATCTTGAGGGGATTGTGGCCGACACTCTGTTGGAGAGCTATCTCATAAATCCGGAGGAGCCTCACGGATTAGATGCTTTGGCGCTAAAATACTTAGGGCATCAGACCATTACTTATGAAGAAGTAACGGGAAAGGGCAAAAGCCAGATCAGTTTTTCTGAAGTGTCTGTTGAAAAGGCAACGCAATACTCTGCAGAAGATTCAGATGTTGCCTACCGGTTACATGAAAAACTGTTAAGCGAAGTAGATAAAATGGGTGGAAGAGAGTTGTTTGAGGAAATTGAAGTGCCTCTTGTTCCCGTATTGGCCCAAATGGAATACGTGGGAGTAAAAGTTGATCAGAAAAAATTAGAAAAAATGGAAGAAAACTTATCCGAAGACCAAGCAACGGTAGAAGATAAAGTATTCGAGTTAGCTGGTGAACCATTCAACGTCGGATCTCCTAAACAATTGTCCCGCATTCTTTTTGAAAAGTTAAAGTTGCCAATTGTCCGAAAAACGAAGACGGGTATTTCAACTGATGAGAGTGTTCTCGTTGAGCTGTCAGACAAGCACCCGATCTGTGAGTGGATACTTAAATATAGAGAATTGAGCAAGTTAAAATCTACTTATGTAGAAGGGCTTATTCAGCAGATTCACCCAAAGACTGGACGGGTCCATACTAGCTTTAATCAGACGATTACGGCGACGGGCCGACTTTCCAGTTCTAATCCAAACCTACAAAACATTCCCACTACCGATGATCCTCGCTACGACATTCGATCAGTTTTTATTTCTGAGGAGGGGTGTGAGCTCTTCTCAGGTGACTATAGTCAAGTTGAATTGCGACTGTTGGCAGATATGAGTCAGGATGCTGAGTTGCTACGGGCCTTCGAGCATGATGAAGACGTTCACTCTTATACCGGAAGGCTAATTTTCGGAGTGAAGGAAGTGTCTTCTGAGCAAAGAAGGATTGCAAAGACTATTAACTTTGGAGTGGTTTACGGGCAGACTCCTTACGGCTTGTCTCAAACGCTAAAAATATCCCCTTCGGAAGCCAAAGATTTCATTGATAAATATTTTCGCAGGTATTCTGGAGTTAAGGTATACCTTCAGTCGCTCATTGAGAAAGCGCATCGGGATGGTTTTGTAACCACTCAGTTGGGGCGTCGAAGATATCTTCCTGAAATAAATTCTGCGAATCGTATGAGAAGAGAAATGGCAGAGCGAGCAGCCATTAATACTCCAATTCAAGGAAGCGCAGCTGACATGATTAAGACTGCGATGGTGAGAATCCATCGACGTTTACAGGAAGAAAAACTGAAAACCAAAATGATATTACAAGTACATGACGAATTGGTTTTTGAAGTTCCAACAGCGGAAAAACAGCAGGCTGAAAAAATGATTTTGTCTGAGATGGAAAGTGCGATGAAGTTGAGAGTTCCACTCAAGGTTGATGCGGCTTGGGGAAAAACCTGGCGAGATTGCAGTTAGATCCGATTTGTCCTTAAAAGATCAAGCAAAAAGATTTTTCTTTTTTTTTCTCTCCAAAAGATCAGTCGAGTCAATTACCTAACGCGGGTTCGCGATCAAACCACGGAAAACCGGCCAAAAACGAGTAGGGGGCTGATTGACAGTAAATGTATGGCACATGCTATATTTTACATTACGGTAAGCACAGAACCGTAAGAGCAGTAAATAATTCCAAATCGGTAATTAAACAAAGCGTCGCAGATGGGGGTAATCCCTTGAAAGGCAGGCGTGTATCTTGGAGGCCTTATGAAAATTCCACGTCGATTCACAAAAGAAAACAATAGCCCCTTCAACGGAATTGAATTTGAGGCTCGAACTTCCGAGATTCGGGAGCCTAATGGAAAGGTAATATTTTCACAGAAGAATGTAATGGTCCCAAAACACTGGTCGCAAGTTGCCACAGATATTCTGGCCCAAAAATATTTTCGAAGGGCCGGGGTTCCTCAAAGTAATTCTGATGAATTAAGTGGAGAGAATGATGCGAGACAAGTCTTTCATCGACTCGCGGGTTGTTGGACCGATTGGGGTAATCGGTTTGGATATTTTACAACCGAGCGAGATGCCAAAGCCTTTTATGATGAAGTTAGTTTTATGTTAGCCAATCAGATGGCAGCTCCGAACAGCCCGCAGTGGTTCAACACGGGTTTGTACTATGCCTATGGTATTACCGGTCCGTCACAAGGCCACTTTTATGTCGACCCAAAAACAAAAAAGCTTAAAGAGTCGGAAAATGCTTATGAGCACCCCCAACCCCATGCTTGCTTCATTCAAAGTGTTTCAGACGATCTGGTTAACGAAAATGGTGTGATGAATCTATGGACCCGCGAAGCCCGATTATTTAAGTATGGTTCGGGTACTGGGACAAACTTCAGCAACCTTCGATCTGAGGGAGAGAAGCTTTCTGGTGGGGGAAAATCCTCTGGGCTCATGTCCTTTTTAAAAATTGGAGATAGAGCAGCGGGGGCGATAAAAAGTGGAGGCACCACCAGAAGAGCTGCAAAAATGGTCTGTCTGGATCTGGATCATCCTGAAGTAGAATCTTTTATTGATTGGAAAGCAGAAGAAGAACAGAAAGTGTCAGCACTCGCTGCTGGAAGTCGATTGCATCGAAAACTGCTCAAAAACCTACTGGATAACTGTTTTGATGAAGCCGGTCGCCCACACACGGATTTAAAAGAAAATAAGAATCTGAAAAAAAGTATCAGGGCTTGTAGAGAGGGTTTTATACCAGAAAATACGATTCAAAAGGTTCTTCAACTCGCCTCGCAGGGAATTAGGGAGTATGAATTTCCTGAATTAGACACTGGATGGGAAAGCGAAGCCTACTCCACGGTGAGTGGTCAGAATTCCAATAACTCTGTGCGAATTCCAAATGAGTTTTTTGATGCATTGGAGAATGGAAGAGATTGGCGTTTGAAATATAGGACCACGGGAGTTGTTGCTAAAGAAGTGGCGAGTGAATCGCTTTGGAACAAAATTGCTACGGCAGCTTGGGCGTGTGCAGATCCCGGTCTTCAGTTTGATACAACTATTAATGAATGGCATACGTGCCCTGAGGGGGGACGAATCAATGCTTCCAATCCATGTTCTGAGTACATGTTCCTAGATGATACCGCCTGTAACTTAGCTAGTTTAAATCTAATGAAATTTTATGATCCCAAATCAGGAAGCTTTCTGATTGAGGATTTTACACATGCTGTTCGTTTGTGGACGACTGTTTTGGAAATCAGTGTGTTGATGGCTCAGTTTCCAAGCAAAGAAATTGCGAAGAAAAGCTATCAGTACAGAACTCTTGGGCTCGGATACGCCAATCTGGGTGCCCTTTTGATGTCGATGGGTATCCCCTACGGTAGCCCAAAAGCAAAAGCAATTTGTGCGGCTATTACCGCAATTCTTACGGGTGAAAGCTATGGAACCTCAGCTGAACTGGCTAAGGAATTGGGGCCCTTTGAAAAGTTTCTGGAAAATCGAGAGTCGATGTTGCGTGTAATTAGAAATCACCGAAGGGCCACTCGGGACGATAATTCAGATCCTTTTGAAGGGCTGACGGTTTGTCCCGAAAAAATCGATTCGTCGGAGTGCCCGAAGGAATTGCTAGAAACCGCACGACTTTCCTGGGATCGGGCTCTTGAGTTGGGTGAACAATACGGGTATCGAAATGCCCAAGTTTCGGTTATTGCGCCGACAGGAACCATTGGGCTCATCATGGATTGCGATACCACGGGAATCGAGCCGGACTTCTCGATTGTGAAATTTAAAAAATTATCTGGTGGAGGGTATTTCAGAATTATCAATCAATCGGTCCCCTTGGCACTCAGAGGACTTGGATATTCAGAAAGCCAGACTCGAGAAATTATCGATTATGCTTTAGGTAAAGGTGACTTTGAAAAGTGTCCAGAGATCTGTCGTGCATTTTTCGAGAAAAAGGGAGTTCCTGCATCGAGTATTTCGGAGATTGAAAAGAATCTGAAGACTGCCTTTGATATCCGCTTTGTAATCACTCCTTGGGTTTTAGGTGAGGAGGTATGTACAAAAGTTCTCGAAGTTAACCCTGAGGATGTAACAAAGCCAGATTTTAGTCTTCTGGCGCATCTGGGTTTTACGAATGCTCACATCGAAAAAGCAAATGAGTTTCTTTTTGGAACGATGACTTTGGAGGGAGCTCCACACCTCAAAGAAGAAGACTATCCTGTTTTTGATTGTGCGAATAAATGCGGGAAAAAGGGAAGTCGATTTTTGCCCTATCAGGCTCATATCGAAATGATGGCTTCTGCACAGCCATTTATTAGCGGTGCGATTAGCAAAACAATCAACATGACAGCTGAAGCTACGATTGAAGACGTGAAAGACGCTTACATGAGCTCTTGGAAAAAGATGCTCAAGGCAATTGCACTCTACCGAGATGGGTCCAAACTCAGTCAGCCGCTATCGGCAGCCCTCCTTGAAACCGCCGAGGAGTTAGATGAACCCATTGAAGCCGAAGCGCTGAAAACCGATATCGTTGCGTTTGCGGATAAATTGGTCAGAAAATCCCTGCGACGTGAACTTCCCAATCGAAGAATGGGGTATACGGTCAAATCTACGATTGGTGGCCAGCGGGTATATTTACGCACTGGAGAATACGAAGATGGAAGCCTGGGAGAAATATTTATCGATATCTACAAAGAAGGAGCTGCTTATCGAGCGTTGATGAACGCCTTTGCCATCTCGGTTTCGCTGGGATTGCAGTATGGGGTGCCTCTGGAAGAATTCGTAAATAAGTTTCACATGTTTAGATTCGAGCCGAACGGGCACGTGGCTGATCACGACAACGTGAAATTCTGTTCTTCCATTATCGATTTTATTTTCCGAGATCTTGCTCTTAATTATTTAGGACGAACGGACATGGTTCATGTTCCTCCCAAAGAACCCATTGCACCCTTGGGTTCACTGGGAGCTATGGCAGCGATGCAGGCCACAGTGCCGATGCAGGCTGAAGAAAGAGTCGATGTTGCTTTATCAGCAAGAGAGTTTGAAGATGATCTTGCGCTTTCGTCTAGATTGGCAAAAACAAAAGGGTATGAAGGGGATCCGTGCTCCGAGTGCGGTCACTTCACGCTCGTTCGTGGTGGCACGTGCTTACGGTGTGTTAGTTGCGGTTCGACCTCGGGCTGTAGCTAAACCTTAATTGCGCTCGATCTGTACGACCAGTTCCGAAAAATCAGGGTAGGCGTCCCCGGGGTTAACACACGTGGAATCTTCTACTTTTGGCAGATGAGCCACGAAAGTGTTTCCACTTTTAACGCCACCAACATATCGGGCAGGCTTTCCCGGTTCCTGGACTCTGAAAACAAAGTTGAGATCTAAAATTCTAACTGGGGAAGAGCGTTGGGCAATCGTTTGGGTCAAGTTTCCCTTCCAAGTCATAGGGGTTTTTCGTTCCAGTTCCAATTCATTTTTCTGGGCCCACTCAAAAGTTTTACCAGTGCTTTGATCCGAACCGCCCCAACCAAACTCAATAAAAACTCGTGTGCCATAGTCAACTGGGCCCGACAGGAACTCGACTTCTAACTCAGTCTCAGCATTTGAAAAATTCGAACAGCTGTGAACGATGGTTCTGCCGTTCATGGTGACGTTATCAATGAAGAGCGTCTCTTCTTGAGGAAAGTCCCCTGCAAAACCAGCGAGTGAAATAAAAGCGAAAGCGGTGAGGGCAAATTTCATAAGTTCTCCTAATGAGGCAAACTTACCTCAGAAGAAGCGGCGCGTCAAGATCGGCAGAGTTAGTCTTTTTTCATGATAAATAGGTAATTGAATCCCCTCAGGAAGTAATTTCCATCGACTGCAGCCTTATGCCAGGAGGGGTTTTTTAAGCTTTTGTTATGGCGAACCACGCAGACGATGTCGACCGTTTTGAATTTCTTTTGAAGAAGTTGATAGAGTTCAAACCCAATAGGGCTAAAAGACTTTCCCTTTTTGTAGCTGTCAGAGACATACAAGGCCATCATTCGCCGGCTTTTCAACACTCGAAAAATGTCATCAATAACCTGCTTCATCGCATCGGTATAAAGTGAAGTCCGCGAATCTAGTTCCCCGATGCAGCGGGGATCTCCCGAATACTTCACATGAGTTGAATAGGGAGGATCAATAAAAACAAAATCGACTGAATTATTTTTTAAGGGAATTTTTCGAGCATCCGCTGGAAGAATGTCAGGCCGGGTAGGCGCTAAATCAAAACCGATTCCATTTCGATTGAGATCCTTACACACGTCTAGAGTGGTCCCGCTGCCACACATCGGATCTAGAACGGAATCGCCCTCACGGGTGTATCTTTGAAGTAAATTCCAAATCACATAAGAGGGCGTAGCTCCAATGTAGTTTTTATCCCCTTGCATCTCAGAGCCGTAGTGCTGGGAAGGGTAGTCCCAAAGAGTCGTTGTTTGTAACGTGACTTTCGGTTTCGTCGTAAAACTTCTTCTTTCTTTCGAAGGATGCTTCATGTGGGGCGGGACCTTAGCAAAAAATTTGCCTGAGATCGAGTCCCTAATATCCAAACCATCGGATTACTTGAGGATAGCCCCAAAAAGCTAAGGACAAAAAGAGAACGGCAATAAGAAAAAACGAAACATAACCCACAACAAGGTAGAGGCTATCCTCTTCCAACACTCCGAGGGATAAAGCCGCAGCTGTGAAGGCAGGAGGGCTATTTGTTCCTGGGGGAAGGGGGAGAAGCAGAAGAAAACCACAACAGCAGATCAGGAGAAAACTGAGTCTTTTATTACCCGGATGGTTCGAAAAAAAACGCCCTCTGGGTTTTACCCACCTTGAGAGGTGTTTTGCTAAGGGTTTGGCCGCTAAAAATACTTTAAGAGCTAAAGCAGAGGGAAGTTTCTGATTGGCTACTTTTGAAGGAAGCCAAAATGATTTTCCAGCAAACATTCGGAGCCCCGCAAAAAAAATCACACATCCAAAGGGAATACTAAGTCCGGGGAGGGGAATAGGTAAGAGGAAAGGTAACGATAAAAGAAAAGTAATCAGGGCTTGATCTTCTGGAGCCGTTTCTGAAAAAAGTCGGCCCAATGAGATCTGAGAAGAAGATCGACAAACGGAGATCAAGCGCTCTAACTCATCTTCAAGATGCATGACTCAGATTATAACAAATGCTAGAGTTCTGCTTGGAAACATTATGAAGATCTTCACCTACACAACGGTTATCAGAGAACATCACTTAGATGGCTTTGGGCATGTTAACAATGCTACTTATTTGGAGCTTTTTGAGGAGGCACGTTGGGAAGTCATCACCCAAGGGGGATATAGCTGGGAAGATGTCCAAAAAGAAAGAAGAGGACCAGTGATTCTGGAACTCGCCGTTCAGTTTATGAAAGAGCTGAGAGTTCGCGAAAAAATCCGAATTGAGACAAGTTGTATTTCGTACGAACGAGTGGTTGCGGAACTAGAACAGAAAATCTGGAACGAAGCGAATGAGCTGTGTACCGTGGCCCGATTCAAGTTTGCGCTTTTTGATCTTGAGAAAAGAAAGCTCCTAAAACCCACCGAACGCTGGTTAAAAGCGCTAGGGCTCTAGAAGGGCAAAGTGTCTAAAAGTTCGACATCAAGTAAAACATTGTAAAAACAATTGGTTAGGCTGCTTCGGGAGAGTTTGCTTGAGGGGGCTGTCTAAAAGTTAGGCAGATTTTGAAGTCCATTTGCGCCTGTAGACTTTTGGCATACGCCCTGCACACGAGTGTTCCGCTCACAATCCACGGGTTTGTTACTAAAAGATTTTTCGCTTGGGGGTAAATGTGAAATCTTTAAAACTTATTACACTCTTTACACTTTGTTTGTTGCTGAAAGCAACACAGGTTTTCTCTGAGGAAAGCAGTGCTCCGACACCAGCTGCTTCTTCCAATCCCGCTCCAGCACCAGTTGTGGTTGAAGGAAATAAAACGGTAAAAATTACTGAAGGTCCAGTTGTCACAACGGCGAATGGAGTCAGAGTTGAGACCAGAACCATTGAAACTCAACCACTGCAGCAGGAAAAAGCAGGTTCTCAAACCCGTCATTTTGAGGGGTCGAGCGAAACAAAAATTGAAAACAATATATCAATCGACGGAAGATCGCCGGCTTTTGGGGCTATTCCCGTAGCAGCGTCACCTGCAGCGGCAGTAATTTCTACCGTAGCCACCGAGGCCCTTACCTCGCGTCCTTTAAGTGTTACTCCAGTGGCAGGCGTAACTGCTTTTCAAGGGGCTTGGTATAACCATATTTCCAATCGAGGAACGGTTGGGCTTATTGTAGACATTCCCATCTTTTCAATTTTGTCATTAGAGGCAGAAGCTCAATACGGTCGATTTAATATCAGCTACTCAAATTATGCTCATAATTTTAATCAGTACTCAGGTGGAGCGAATGCGAAAGTCACTTTGGGTAATGGACTTTTTCAACCCTATCTAGGGGTCGGAATGATGGCGGTTTATTATGAGGGCATGGCAAACACTGGCTATACCTCTAATCCAGCCAATCAAATGGTAGGTGCTGGCCAATTAGTTGCTGGTCTCGACGTAAATCTCTTGGGCGGAATTGCTTTGGGAGTTCGCGGAGAACTTTTGCGTCCAATGACTAATTTGGCTCCCGTGAATGGGGGTCTAGGCTCTCAAGACGCAGCAGCCATGAATTCCAACTTTGGCCGAATTCTAGGGACAGTAAAAGTTAGTTTTTAGTAGTGGTCAGGTCAAATCAATCTGCGATGGGGAAGGGGCCCTATGAGATGTGCCTTCTCGGGTTCTTTCCCCAACCCCCGCTTCAGTTAATAAAGTAGCCCAACTATTCCTCGGATAAGAAAGAGCCGTTTCATACGGGAGAAATACAGTTAGCGATTTTCTGGCTCGAGTCAGTGCCACATAGAGAACTCTCTTCGATTCTTCCTCGTCCTTGAGTCTCCGTTCATCTAACAAGCTCTGGTAGCTACTCGAATAGACCTTCTTGTCCTGGTCCCAATAGCGAATGCCCGGGGGCAGACCAGCTTTTAACAGAAGCCCTGGACTATCCTGGGGCAGCTGGCGAACCGTATCTACTAAAAAGACATGATCAAACTCTAAGCCCTTTGAAGCATGTACCGTCATCAATTGGATGCCGCCATCTTTGTCAGATAAAGAATTTTTTTCCTGAAAAAGGAAATCGGAATCCTGAAAAGAATCTAACAAAGCTTGGATATCAAAAAGGTGAAGCCCCGGCTTCGCTAAAGGAGTTAACAAGGCTTCAAAAGCCTGGGGATTTTTAGGAAACGCTTTCGTCTCAAAGAACAATGCCTCTAGACACTGGGTGACCTCAGTTTGACCGGAATCGATCAGCTTTATCAGCCAAAGGAGATCGGGAGGAGGAGATCTTCGAATTAAATGAATTAAAGGCTCCGATTTGCCACTCACATCCTTTAATCTTCTTTGGGTGAGCGACAAGACTTGATCATAACTCCAGTTTAGGTAAACCGATCTTAAAAGAGTAACAAAATGCCCATCTTGAGTTGGATCTGAAAGAAACTTAAGAAAAGAAACAATCTCAAGAGCAGAGATTTGCTTAGATAAATTATCGGTCTTTTGACATTGATGTGCCCAGCCCCGCTTAGAAAATTTTTCGCTGAAATCCGTGATCCTATCTGAGTTCCGAAAAAGAAGAGTAATCATTCCTGGAGGAATACCCGAGCTCAGAGCTTGCTCGATGTGTATGCAGACTGTTTCTGCTTCTTCATTGTAAATATCCTGCCGTTGGGTCTTTTCTTTAGGGCCAAAAAAACGAACCGAAAATGGATTGGGGGCGGAATGGGTTTCCTGCGATGGACGAAGTCCCGGAATCATCGGGCTCCACGAAAAAGATTGGTGAGAAAAAAGTGAGCTGCTGATCGAATTAAACTCTTTGAGAAGTGAATGATCTGAACGAAAGTTATGGCTCAGTTCTATTTTCTGTCCACCGCGACAGTTCATTAGCTGAGTCACTTCATCGAACAAAGCCGGTTCTGCTTGCCTAAACCCATAAATGGACTGTTTGGGATCTCCCACGATGAACAATTTGTTTAAGTTGTCTCCTAACAACAGAGTTAATATTTGCCACTGAAGAGGGCTGGTATCCTGAAATTCATCAACTAAGATCTGTTGGAAATCTTCCGAGAGGCGAGTGCGGGCGATCATTGACTCTTTTAGAATTCGCAAAGCAAGGTGTTCTAGATCATCAAAGGAATAGTGGCCCTGCTTATGAAAGTGAGAAGACAGTGCCTCACAAAAGATATTGAGCTCAGACCCGAGCAGCAAAATGACTTTGGCCCCGATATCCTTGGCTCCGGCATCCTGGGCCAATTGAATACATTCAAAAAACAAATAACGGTGGCGATAGACCGCTTCTGTCATCTCTTTCAGCTCGCGATGATTAAAATGATCTAACAGCCGATTAAGCGATTCAGGAGAAATTCTGGCAAGCCAATCGTTGTAATGCTTTAGAAAAGCAGTAGAAAATGCAAAGCTGTCTACAATCTGTGTTACTGGAGAAAGACCCAGTTCACTTCCGTACTGATTTAAGATGGAGTAGCAAAGACTATGGAGCGTTCCGATAGTTCTGCTGTTTTCTACTTCGTCTTGCCATTTCGAATCCAGACGTTCTTCTAGCAATCTTTCGATAATGCGCTCTCTTAATTGTTCCGCAGCTTCTTTTGTAAAGGTTACCGTTAAAATGTTTCGTGGGGAAAAACCTGCTTTCAGCAAAGTGAGATATCGCTCAACCATGGTGGTAGTTTTGCCGCTTCCTGCCGAAGCCATAACAGATAAAGGCTGATGAAGGAGAGTTGCTGCCAACTTCTGATCAGAAGTCATGGAATTAGGCATAACCTGCTCCTTCTCGACAAAAACCAACGGCTTCACAAAAACGGCAAGCTTCAGATGATGGGTTGGGTGCGAAAATTCCAGCGCGAATATTTATGGCGTGGTTCTGCATGACTTCTTTTCCGGATTGAATCAAAGCTTCGAGTTTCTCAGAGGACATGGCATGCCCCCGAGTGAGTGACTTTTTTGCTTCCGTTGAAATAGTTTCCTCTTTCGCGAGACCTCTCTTTATTTCCCCCTTTTTTAAGTCATAAAAAAGCATCGCAGCGGGTGACATGCCCAAAGTTTCTTCCGCGCCCAACCAATAAAGTAGCGCCTGGAAGTTGAACCCTTTGGCCAGATGATCGGGGGTAAAGTCTACGTTGCCCGTTTTGTAATCCAGTACGAGGAGAGAGTTATTGGAAAGAAGATCTATCCGATCTATTTTTCCCACGAGTGGAATACCATCAACATCTATTTTGAATTCTTTTTCAACGGCAAGAGTCGATCTGTTTCCAAAAATAGTATTTAGAGAAACTTCCATTTCAAGGATTCTAGGAATCATTTTGTCAAAAGCCTTTAGAAAGAAAATTGAGAGATTTTCTTGATTTGATAATTGGGGAAGGGTTTTTCTCAGGCTATCGATAAAAGTATTTCGCAGGAGATCCGCATCAAGTGTGGGTTGTGTTGGTGGCGCAAAAAGGGTCTCAAGGGTGAGGTGGACCGATTGACCCAAATGGAGTGCGAACTCACCCATCGGCATCGGGACCTGATGCAATTTAAATCGTCGGAAGAGATACTTTGACGGACACTCCGAATAAGTTTCCAGTTGGGTTGCGGATAAAGCTTGAACGGGAAGTGAGGCGCGATGCGAATCGGTAGGAGATGGAAAGGCACGCGGGGGTGTCTTGGGGGACGTTATTTTAAACCCTTCCAAATGCTCTGGGGGTAATGAGCAAAAAACTCGTTCGTTTAAAAAGCTGGCCTTTTGTTTTAAAACGTTTAAACGACCGTGAAGAGTTTCGCTCCATCGCGGCAACTGAAATCCAGCAAAGAAAAGGGTGTCTAATTCGGTCTCTGAGAAAAGCGTGGTGCTTGGTGTGGGCTCCAAAAGACTCTGATCAACAAAGCAAAACTCCGTAGTTTTTTCAAACTGGGGAAGAGCACAAAATGGCGTAATGAGCACGCGATGAGACGACAGGGTGAAATCGGGAACTGTTTCTGTCGCAAGCCCGGAAAGAGTGTCTAAGATTTCTGAACTCAGCATCTTCCGACTAGTCATTCTCTCTTTGTAATCGTCATATATTTCTCCTTCGAAAGGGGGATTCGCTAGAAGGAGTGAATTGAGTTCCAGCTTTTTCTCGGCCTCAAACAAATCATTTTTTCGAATCTGACAAAGCATTTTCGACCAAAATGAATTTGTGACAGGAGTCAAAGGCAACCAATCCACTGCCAGAAGTCCATGGCTAGCCAGTCGACTTCTCAGAAAGGCTCTGCTTTGAAAACTCCCACCGAAACTGATCAAAAGTTTCTCAGTTTGATTTATCTTGGCTAAATCGGCCACTTGGTTACAGAGAGTTTCGAGGGTTGCTACGGTTGACCCGAGAGTGACTTGAGGTTTCGTCGCCGAGAAAGGAGGGCCCAAGTCGAACAAAGAATGTGATCGAGTTTGAGGAGATTGCGAAATAACAGTTTTTACAAGTTCCTGAAATAAGTAACTCGAGGGTTCAGTAGCAATAAAATCAACTGGCGATAGGTGAGGTTTTTCGGATTTGTTTGATTTCAGAAGCTCAATGAATGACCACACTTGCCTCATCAGGTCTTCTGAAAGGGGACTGTTCAAATAAAACAGAAAGCATTCTCGGAGCGCTCGGTTTTTTTGAGTGTTGGGTAATTGAGAAAAACAATAGGTGACTTGCTCTCGATTCAGCACAAGAGAACGTCTCAGTAACTCAATGGTAGGAAGCCATTGCTCGGCAGGCAATAAGGTTTTTGTAAAGGTGCGGGCGATAGCTAAACGCTCTGACCGCAGAGAAATCGGGTGAACTTGATTGAGCCAATTCTCAAAAAGTAAAGAATTTGAGCCTGAAGAAGGATTCAACTCTTTAAAAAGAGCAAGCTCAGATGGGGATTCAAAACAAGTTTGGATTGGCACAGAATCGAATTACCAGTAAATCAGAAGGGGAGAAAGGGTTGATTTTGCTGGAGCGATAGCGCAGCGGGTCGAGGTGATTATGGATGATAAATTTTTTGTGGGCATCGCTCGAATCAGTTTGTTTTTTAGACAGTCGCGAAGTTTGAAAGATAAAAGAAGTGTTCTGCAAAGTTTGAAGCAAAAACTTCGAAATGAGGGCTGGAGTGTAGTTGAGGTAGGACATCAGGACGATTTTAAACGAGCCTTTTTAGGCTTCAGTTATGTTGCTTCGAGTGCTCATGCATTGGATCTCGCCTTTGATAAGGTATCCGGTCATTTAATTGGAAATTTTGAAGTGGTCAGCAAAACAAGAGAATTATTGGAGTTTGAAGCTGATCCCTCCTTTGACGATTCTTCCCTGACTCGTAGCATTCTTGGGGATGTAGATGATTAAGCGAGTTACCGATATAATTTAAATACACGCGGTTCAAACATCGCGCGCAAATCTTAAGTCAAAATCCCAAGGAGAAATTCATGAGTGTCGTCATTGTGACGGGTTCATCCGGTCTGATCGGAAGTGAAACGGTTCGTTTTTTTCACGATAAGGGCTACGATGTTGTTGGGATTGATAATGATCTAAGACAATATTTTTTTGGGAAAGAGGCCTCCACTCATTGGAATACTCTGAAGTTAAAAAGGGAATTGAAACGGTTTACTCACGAAGCAATTGATATTCGAGACCAAGAAGGGATTTGTGATCTTTTTAGGGAGTTGGGAAGAGCGGTAACTGTAGTAGTGCACACAGCTGCCCAACCCAGTCATGATTGGGCGGCTCGAGAGCCTTTCACGGACTTTACTGTGAATGCTAATGGCACATTAACTCTTCTAGAAGCGACTCGGCAGTTCTGTCCAGAAGCCACTTTTATTTTCACTTCGACTAATAAAGTTTATGGGGATACCCCCAACCGATTGCCTTTAGTAGAGCAACCGACTCGCTGGGAAATCAATCAAACCCATGATTATTTCAAATACGGAATTGATGAGTCCATGAGTATCGATGCCTCAAAGCACAGTTTGTTTGGGGCAAGCAAAGTAGCTGCGGATATTCTTGTCCAAGAGTACGGAAGGTACTTTGGAATGAAGACTGGAGTTTTCAGAGGGGGCTGTTTGACAGGCCCCGCTCACTCGGGCGCTGAATTGCATGGATTCTTGGCCTATTTAGTAAAATGTAATCTAAACCAAATTCCCTATCGAATCTTTGGATATAAGGGAAAGCAGGTTAGAGATAATATCCACTCTTATGATTTGGTGAATGCCTTCTGGCATTTTAGTCAAAATCCACAAAGCGGCGCCGTTTACAACATGGGTGGTTCTCGACATAGCAATTGTTCCGTTTTGGAAGCAATCCACTCCATTCAGGAAATGACCGGAAAAGAGATGAAGTATGAAGTTTTGGAGCAGGCGCGTTCAGGCGATCATATTTGGTGGATCAGCGATGTGCGCAAATTTCAAAAAGACTTTCCACACTGGGCGTTTCGATACGATCTTAAATCTATTCTCAATGAAATCATCGAAGCCTCATCAAGCAGAATCAAAATAGCGGCTTAATTTATTAATTCGTCGCCGAGTTCTTTAAGAGCGTGAATGTCGCTCATGAGTGTCGACTTGCGTCTAACTTTTATAATGGGAACTTTTATGGCCGCTTGAAATGCCTCAGACCATTTCTGTTGAACCAGGTGAAGCTCTTCAAAATACTTTTGAAGAGCAGTAAACCAATTGAGTGAGTCCTGATCTAATCCAGTCGGTGAATGGGATTGAAATTCTGGTTCGAGGCGGTTGAGTATCAATCGCTCCAAACCAATTTGCTCTTTTTGAAGTGTCTTGTGAAACTCAACCGATTCCAAAAACCGAGCTTCACTTGCTTGGGTAACGAGCACGAAAGCAGAAGACGGATTTCGAAAAAGCTCCATCACCGCCAAGTGACGGCTT
>RFNV01000128.1 GCA_009927005.1 Pseudomonadota bacterium | reverse complement strand
TGCCATCCCCGTCTCAAACAAAATCGCATGACCTGACGCGGTAACTTGGTGGGTCTTCAAGTTGATGGAGTTAATTTTTTCTAAATGTAAGGGAGTTAGCGTAAGGGAGACTAAGGTTGCAATCCGGTCACCTACTTTAAATTTTAAGGGACCTTTGTAGCGAGAGCCGATTTGCTTAACCCGTCCAACCAGCATGCCCCCAGAGCCCGTTATTCGGTTCTGTTGTTTTCCACGGGCATTACAATTTTCTAAGATGATTTGGCCAATTCGCTCCGAATTGCCTCCCGTTTCTTTTTCCATTTGGACAAAACTAGCGGCATCGATGTTAAGTTGTTCAACTTCGATTAAAATTTCATTGTGATAGAGGGGAAGGCTATTATCCAGTCGTTCAGCAGCCTGGGGAAGAGTGACCGCGGAATCTAAAACCCGATGGACACCGAAGGCGTCTCCCTTTTTGGTTCTCTCTTTAAGCACCCACACAAATTACTCACTTCTTTTTAATACGCCAAGTCGTATTCAGGAGAGTCTGAGTCTTTGACCTTCTTACTCGGGACAAGTAAGAAAAGGGGCATGGCCAATTCGAAGCGTTTTATCGTAATTGCAGGAAATATTGGTTCTGGTAAGACCACTTTGACTCAGCTTTTAGCAGAGAGGTATCGTTGGGAACCGCACTTTGAGGTCGTTGCGGAAAATCCTTACCTAGCTGACTTTTACGAGAATATGCCCCGATGGTCTTTGCAGCTTCAGGTGTTCTTTCTGTCCAAGCGTTTTCAAGCCCACCAAAAAATCGTCTATGGGCCCAGCTCAGCGATTCAAGATCGTTCCATCTATGAAGATGCCCATATTTTTGCAAGAGCCCTTTACGAAAGTGGCAAAATGGAAAAGCGGGATTATGAAAATTATTATGAGTTATACAGTACGATGACTCAGCTCCTACCGCCTCCCGACCTCGTTGTTTATATGAGACGGTCGGTTCCGTGTTTGCAGGAAAGAATTGCTCAAAGAGGCAGAGATTACGAAAAAAACATCCCCGATGCTTACTTAGAGCACCTCAATGTTTGTTACGACGAGTGGATTGAGAAATATCAAATTGGAAAAGTGTTGACCGTCCAAGCTGACAATCTGGATCTCAAACATAGAAAAGAAGATTTTGATTATGTGTGCAATCGCTTGGAGCAGTCTTTGGAGCAGCCAGATTTGTTTTCCACTTGCTGAAGAATTATTCTTCGTCTTGACCCTCTAAAAACTGAGGCATTTCTTTTTTAGCAATGGCTTGGGCAAGAGCTAAGTGTTCTGGCGTGCCAATCTTTTTTTCGAGTTGGGCCATCTCAAGAGGGCGTTGTTGGGTTGCATAGCCCTTTTTCATGTTCAAAATCCGTTGTGCAGAAATTTCGATTCGTTCTTTTGAGATCTTTTTGTTTTCCACTGCTTTGACCAAAGCTTCATAAGCAGCCACCGGAAACCCTTCATCTCCTCGGTAGATAAGCATATCGCAGCCAGCTTGAATGGCCATGATGGCGGATTCTTCAACGCCATAGTTATCCGCGATTGCTTTCATTTCCATGTCATCTGAAAAAACAACTTTTTGGAATCGGAGCTGTGCTCTCAAAATATCATTAATAATTTTGGGGGAAAGAGTTGCAGGCAAATCTGGATCAAGGCTTTTGTTAATCAAATGAGCTGTCATGATGGCTTCGACTCGGCTCCTGATTAATCTTCTAAAAGGAATGAATTCGGTTTTTTCACAACCGTCTAAATTTCTATCTACGAAGGGAAGAGTCAGGTGAGAATCCTCTGAAGTATCTCCATGCCCCGGAAAATGCTTCGCTACAGCAGCGACTCCAGCTTTTTGCAATCCACGACAAACTCCGGATCCCATCTTGGCACACATTTCTGGATCAGAAGAAAAAGCTCTTCCTGCCATGATCGGATTTTTGGGATTGGTGAGTACGTCTGCGACTGGTGCAAAGTCGACGTTAACCCCAATGGCAGCCAATTCTTCTCCCATGGCGAGACCTAAGTGGAAAGCCAATTTGGGCGAACCGATCTCCCCAACCAAATCCATTCCAGGAAATTGAGTAAACGGCGGAGAAAGGCGATTCACTTTTCCACCCTCATGATCAATCGAAATAAGAAGAGGGGGAGAGTCTTTTAGGCGACACTCTAGTTGCAGGCTATTCGACAGCATCGCGAGTTGAACTGGAGACTCCGCATTTCGTCTGAAATAAATCGTTCCGCCGATATTGAATTCTTGAACCGCTTTTTTGAATTCTGCGGGAACGGTAAAACCGTCGAAACCCACCAAGAAAAGCTGACCAATTTGTTTTCGAATTTCGCCAGACGTCGCCATAAAGTATTATAAATTATAGATTTTTCAGAAAATTAAGGCAAGAAGAGCCAGATTAGTCTTTTTCGTCTTTGGGAGTTCGGATGATCGAACGCTTATTGGCTGCAAGGATGCGCTTTCTTAAGCGTAAGTGGTTTGGGGTCACTTCAACGACTTCATCGTCTGCTAGCCAAGCAATGCACCATTCCAAAGTGAGCGGGGGAACAGGGGTCAGGATGATATTTTCATCGCTACCCGCAGCACGGATATTTGTAAGTTTTTTCTCTCGGGTAATGTCCACGTTAATGTCATTGGGTCGATTGTTTTCCCCGATGATCATGCCCTCGTAGACTTCAGTGCCTTCTTTCACCAGCATTTTTCCACGATCTTCGAGATTAAAGATGGCATAAGGAGTGGTTTTGCCCGGACGATCCGCTACTAAGGCTCCGTTGATACGATCAATGATGTGGCCTTTGTGGGGAATATATCCATTAAAATAGGAACTCATCAGTCCCAATCCCCGAGTATCATTTAAAAATTGAGCTCTAAAACCAATGAGACCGCGTGACGGAATATCAAACTCAAGACGGACTCGATCGGCGCCCATCTTTTGAAGATTGGTCATTTCCCCTTTTCGAATCCCTAATTTTTCAGTGACTGCTCCCACACAGTTTTCTGGGATGTCCATCACTACGTGTTCTAGCGGCTCTTCTAATACCCCATTGTTGTCTCGATTGATTACTTTGGGTCTTCCGAGCATGAATTCGTAACCTTCACGCCGCATTTGTTCCGCAAGGACGGCAAACTGAAGCTCTCCGCGACCTCTGAGAATAATCACATCACTGGTCTGTCCACGTTCCGCCAGCAGAGAAACATTCGTTCTTAATTCTTTTTCAATACGGTCCCAAAGCACTCTTGAAGTTAATCGATTGCCATCTCTGCCCGCAGTCGGAGAACCATTGACAAGCATCTCTATCGAAATCGTAGGTTGTTCAACGTAAATACGTTTTAGAGGCTCCGGCTTTCCTGCCTCACAAACTGTATCCCCAATCTTGAGTTCTTCAATACCAGCTACGATTGCGATGTCCCCCGCACTGGCTACTTCAACGGGAACTGTTTTCAGACCTTCATAGGCAAAAAGAGCTGTAATCTTTGTTTCAGGGGAGACGCCATTTTCTTGGCATAGAATGACCTTGTCTCCGATTTTTACTTGTCCGGAAAAAATTTTCCCAACAGCCAAACGGCCTAAGTAGTCACTGTAGTTTGTGTTGGTGATTAACATTCTGAGCGGGCCTTCTTCAATTTTGGGACCGGGAATGTGTTCTAGGATGGCATCGAAAAGCAGAGTGAGATCTTTTCCATTTTCTCTATCTTCAGGATCTTTTACAGCGATTCGCTTTCGAGCGTTTGTGTAAATAATGGGAAAATCAATTTGGTGATCTTTGGCATCCAGATCCAAAAATAAGCCATAAATTTCATCCAGGACTTCCTTGGGACGAGCATCGGGTCGGTCGATTTTATTCATCACGACTACGATTTTTAAATCACGCTCCATCGCGTGTTTGAGAACAAATCGCGTTTGAGGAAGGGGACCTTCGGCAGCATCAACGAGAAGAAGAACGCCGTCCACCATTTCTAAACCGCGCTCCACCTCCCCACCAAAATCAGCGTGGCCAGGAGTGTCCACCAAATTAACTCGCACGCCTTTGTAAACGACAGAACCATTCTTTGCGACGAGAGTAATCCCGCGTTCCTTCTCGAGGTCGAGACTATCCATGGCCCGTTCAGCTACTTGCTGATTCTGGCGAAAAGTACCAGCTTGCCAAAGAAGGCCGTCCACTAAAGTTGTCTTGCCATGGTCAACATGGGCAATAATGGCAATATTGCGAATTTTGTCGTTCGTGTGTGACATGATTAAAAGAGTGATGGTTTATACCAAAATTCCCCACTTAGCGTTAGCGAAAAGTCATGGCCTTTGATACAAGAGCTGCCCATGAAAACAGAGACAAAATGCGCCAACTGCTGGAAAGAGCCGGAAAGCTGTATTTGTGCCCAAATTGAGCCTGTTCAGAACACGCTTGAGGTTCTAATTCTCCAACACCCACAAGAGGCGCGGTCTCCATTGACTACAAGCCGACTTTTGGCCTTGGGCCTTGCCCATTGCACCCATAAAGTTGGTTTTTCGTGGGGATCCCTGAAAGCCGCTTTGAAGAAAGAGACAAAGCCAGAGCATTGGGCAGTCCTCTTTGTGGGAACTCAGAAAAATGCGGAGAAAATCGTCCAAAACAAGCCGTTTGCAGTAGTCGATAAAAATGGAAAGTCTGTTTCGTGGGAAGGTCTGAAGGGCCTGGTGGTTTTGGATGGTAATTGGAAACAATCAAAGACCCTGTGGTGGCGAAACCCGTGGCTTCTTAAATTGAAGCGAGTAGTTCTAAATCCTTCTGAGCCATCCCTATACGGTAATCTTCGAAGGGAGCCTCGCTCTGGTTTGCTATCGACAATTGAAGCGACGGCTTTGGCTTTGGAGGCATTGGGTGAAAAATCCGGTGCTCGAGATCACCTTATTCACATTTTTGAAAATCAGATTAAAGCTTGGAAGAAACTTCCTTAAGAATTAAATCGACGGTTTCTTGAATTGGCTTTTGAATTTTGGCTCCGGCAGCAAACTTATGGCCGCCCCCACCAAACTTTTTTGCGATTTCAACGACGGGTTGATTGTGTAACCCTCGAAGACTGAGTTTAGTTGTCCCATTATCTTCTTCTCGAAAAAGAGCTACGATTTTTACGCCTTTAAGAACAGTCAGGTGTCCAATGAAACTTTCTGTGTCCTCCACGGTGGCCTTACTTTGTTCTCGATCTACTCTGCTGATCGTAACCCAGGCAAACTGGCCTTCGCAGTCTAACCGGAGTGTCTGAAGCGTTTTCCCCAAGAGTCTTAGTTTCTCTGCGCTGTCTTTACCAAAAACACTCTGGAATACATATTCGGGTTTAACTCCCGTGCGCAAGAGTGCGGCGACTGTTTCATGAGTCGAGGGGGAAGTTCTTTGATATCGGAAATTCCCGGTATCCGTCAGGATAGCGACATAAAGAGCCTGAGCCATTTCAAAAGTGAGTTCCGTTCCCTGACTTTTTATAAATCGGTAGACGATCTCACCCGAGGATCCTGATTTTTCATCGATGAGGTGACCCGAGGTGTCTTGTAATTCTTTTACATGGTGATCGACAAAGAGTATCGGGGCCTTCAGTTTCTCAACTTCTGGAGCTAGTCCCCCAAGCATTTTTACTTCATTGGTATCGACTATGATTACTGCGTCTACTTTTGGGATTTTCAGGCCAGGATTAAAAACCTGGATGATTCGTGACGGATCGATGAGCTCGAATTTTTCAGGGGTGGGCGAAGGGTTGATGATCCAAGCTTCTTTTCCCGAAGCAATCAGATGGTGATAGAGCGCGATTTCAGAACCGATTCCATCTCCATCTGGCTGGACATGGGTGGAAATGAGAAATCGTTGGTTCTGTCTTAAGGTGTCAGCAAACTTGTTCAAAGGACCTTCATTATAGGCGAAGGAGTTTCTCTTTTAAAGTGAATCAGGAATCTATAATCTATAAGCACTATGGAAAAACTCATCATTACTGCTGCTATCACGGGAGCTGAATTAACCAAGGCGCAGTGTCCAGTACTTCCTATGACGCCTGAAGAACAAGCAAAAGCAGCTAAAGAAGCTGTGGAAGCGGGTGCCGCAGTCATTCACTTGCATGTTCGTGATGAACAAGGGCGGCCGTCACAAAAGCTTGAGCACTTCAAAGCGTCTATAGAAGCCATTAAAAATGCCTGCAAGGGAAATGAGCCCATTATTCAATTTTCTACTGGTGGCGCAGTGGGAGAAGCGATTGCAAATCGAGTTGCACCTTTAACGCTAAAACCCGAAATGGCCTCATTTAATTTGGGGACAATCAATTTCGGTGAAGACATCTTTGTAAATACTTTCTCGGACATGAGAGCCCTTTCAAAATCCTTTCGTGAAAACAAAACCGTGCCTGAGTTTGAAATCTATGAGGCTGGTCATTTAGATAATTTAAAAAAATTAATTAAAGAAGGGGTTCTACAGGCTCCTTTCCACTGTCAATTTGTTCTCGGAGTTTCCGGTGCTTTATCTGGAGAAATAACGTCTTTAAATTTCCTGGTTCAGAACCTACCTCCCCAATCCACCTGGGGTGTAGCGGGAATTGGCCGTTATGAACTTCCTCTTGCTGTCCATTCAGTTGTGATGGGCGGACACGTTCGTGTTGGGTTGGAAGATAATATTTTCTATTCGAAGGGTGTCCCTGCTAAAAGCAATGCTCAGCTGGTCGAGCGGATTGTGAGAATTGCAAATGAAGTAGGAAGGCCAGTCGCGAATATTGCCGAAGCTCGTAAAATCCTATTGCACTAATGAAAGCGCTTTAGCTTCTTTCAAGAGAAGCTCACAGGCTGAGTCCGGGCTCTCCATCAGCGAATAAGTAGAAATCGTGAAGGAGGTCGGAGAAAAAGCATACTCTCGAAGGGGAATCACCCTTCGAATGGGATCGTCTTCCGGATAGGCTAGCATCAAATAATGCCCAATTAGGTTTTCAAGCCCACTGACACCGTCATTAAAATCTAGAGATGTTTTGGAAATACTTGAGGCCCAGCGATCGAAATCGATCGAGTCTCTTCTTTTTGTAAGTAAGTACCGCAGTTTTGCGATTCTTTCGATTTCCGCCTGTCTGAAACCATACAGGTCTGCATTTTCTAAAATGAAGGCCTCATCTACCTCTAAGTAATTGATGAGTGCTCTCTTTTTTCGAGCAAAATCTTTTTCCATGTACGTTTGGGTTTCGGCAAGTACATCAGTGAAGCTCTCTGGATGATTCGCTTTTAAGTCATCAGGTAAAAACTCTCGAATAGATTCTTTGCAACCGATGAGCGCAGCTGTCAGAGCGGGTCGATATCGAGAGTGACCTTCGCTCCCGACTAACTTTTTTGCGATCCTGTCCCGATTTAAAAATCCTAAGAGAATCGACAGTGAGGAGCCAGGACCAACGCCGCCGTTCCACAGGTAATAACTCTTACTTCCAAAAGAATCTTGAGTTTCAAGGTGAAAAGGCTGGGGGAGAAATCGATAGCGTGGGGATTCTCGGTAAGTCTTGAGGAACTCTCCAAAAGAGAAATGTTCTCTGGTTCCGGGCAAGATTCTGTCATGCAAACTACCAAAAGCCCCTGGCCAAAGACTGTAGGGCTCCCAATTTGGTTTCGGATCTGCTCCATGGCAGCGGTAGCAATCCTGTGGGTTGATCTCTACTTGAGCCGGCTCTTGGGTCTGAAAATGAATGCTGTAAAAAGAATACGAGGCTGTGGTGGGTTCATATTCGATCATCTCCGCTGTTTCGTAAAAGCTATCGCTGGGCAATCCTGAAAAAGCCAAAAGAAGTTTAGCGTCAGGGCCAAAAAAAATAACTCGAGGATGAGTCGCATTAGAACTGTGATTGCTATGACTATCGTATTGAAGAACAAAAAAGGTCCGGTAGGCCTCGGGTAGTTTTTCCAGTAATTCTTCGACTGTTTTTACTTCTGGCTTGGGGCCCTTTACCCAACTCAAAATCTCCGAAGCGCTAGTGATGGGAGATTGTTCGATGGTCGGAGGAACAAGAGCTGCCAGAGATAGCTGGGAAAAGACAAAAAAACTTATTAACCACATTAAGATTTAGAGGCCTCGACAAACCGTAGTCTTACTTCCGCTAGGATGTTTTTTAGGAGCTCGGCTTCTTCCTTCGTTAAGTTTCCACGAGTCTTTTCTTCTAGGATCGCCAAGATTTCAATATTTTGTTTTGCCAACTCTATGTTCTTGTTTTTCTTGCCAGTTTGAGGGTCTGGAGCATGCCCCATATTCATGAGAGAGCTGGTTGCGAAGGAAAGTACAAGAGTCGAAAAATCCAATTTATCTGCCATGATCTGAATCCCTAAGGTTTTTCAACGGGGGCTTTTGCAGCGTTTGAAGCCGCTACCAAATCGCGGACCGATTTTACTGCCGTTTCAACAGGACTCCTATCAGCGGCCGGAGCAGCCGGAGTTGCTGCTGGTGCTGCGGCCTGGGCGGGAGCAGGAGCAGCTGGAGCTGCTGCGGCAGCAGGTTTTGCAGGGGCTGCAGCAGGCTTTGCTTTTGCTTTTGCCTGCGCCTGAGCCTCCAAGTCTCGCAATTTTTTTCTACGAACCTGTAATTCAGAAAAGTCTAAAGTGAAAACAGCTGCTTTGTCTTCTTCAACTAACGGCAATTTGTTGGCAATTTCGGGTTGGTCTCCGGTGCCAGTAAAAATAGCCTTCAGTTTTGCAGAAGTTAGAGTCTTCATCAGAGTGAGTTCTTCCACGGTTTTCATTTCAACCGTCAGGAGAAATTTCTCTTTTGAGTTTTGGATAAGATCTACAAATCTCTCAGGAACTTTTACGATTTGAACAAAGGGTGCAGTCTGAGGATTGTCGTAAGTTATGCAGAAGATGCCTTCTTTTTGAGAACTATAGGGACTCGCAAATCTAAAAATGAGTCGATAAACCTGTACATTGAACTGCGAGGGATCCCAAACAACCCAAACATTCAGGGCGCCCCGGACATCCCCTGGAGCAATACCCATCTTAGGGCTCGCTTTTGCACGCTTTCCACCGACCAAAGCAGTAATAACTGCATAGAGGGAAAAAAATAAGCCGCCTGCGGCAAGAAGAGCAAGAATAAGACTTAACGTGACTGGCATCTGGCACCTCGAAAAATCATGAATACTTTAAGCCATTTCGCCCCAAATGTGTAACACTCCCGGGCCTTGTTTGTCGAGCATAAGTCCCCTAATGAAGAGGATTTCCTCGAAGGTTATTCAGAACAAAAAGTATCCCTGAACCAAAGAAAAGAACCCCAATTAAAATATTAAATCCGTTATTAAATGGTTGGATGCTGGCTTTTGGATCTTCTCGACGGATAGTTCGAACCGCTTGAATGGTTCGATACACTATCCAAGGGCCTGCCACAATCAAACCAAAGCCAATCAAAATGAGCGCCCAATTTCCCCATTCCATGGGACCCTTCATATCAATCTCCTTATGCTGTGCGATAATTATGCTACATCAGGGAAACATCCCGCAAGCCTTTCCCATGGTAAAATAAGAACTTATTTATGAGTTCTTCCTTACTTATTTTCGACACCCACCCGATTCAATACCGCGCCCCCGTCTTTCGGGAGCTCATAAAAAAACTCCCCGGAACCGAGGTGGTTTTTTTCAATTCGCGATTTGATGGAAAAAAATGGTGGTTTCAAGAAGTCGATAAGATCCCAAAACAGGCCTTTGGGCTCCCTCTCGAGGTCGGCTATCCGAATCGGACATTAGAAACTCAGAACCTCAGTTTCATCGCAAAAGTAAGGACGGTCCATCAGGTTTTAGGAAGGGAAAAACCGCAGGCCGTTCTTCTCTATGGCTATTACCAAGTGGAGCATTGGATTTTACGGGTCCTTTGTGCCCAGAGAAAAATCCCCCTGATTTTTGTAGGAGAAACCTTTGATTGGCGTGGTTCTCTTTTTCGAAAGCGTCTTAAACAAGTACTCGTAAATTATTTTTTCAAGAAGGTTTCTAGTTTCATAGCTATCGGAAAGAGAACAAGTGATTATTATCGCCAATGGGGGGTATCCCCATCAAAAATTACTTCCGCCAAATACTGTACTGATCCAGCCCCTTTTATTTTGTCTGAATCAGAAGCTGGTAATTCTCGAGCGGAAGTTCGAAAAAATCTTGGAATCCCTTCGGATGCCTTTCTCCTTTTGTTTGTGGGGCGACTTTTTGATCGGAAACGGCCCCAGGATCTCCTGGAGATCCACCTGAGTCTGCAAAAACAAGCACCTGTCCATACGGTTTTTGTGGGCAATGGAGAGCTCAGTGAAGAACTCCAGTCGAAAGCGACTGGAATACCCAATCTTCATTTCGTCGGATTTAAAAACCAAAACGAAATTAAGAGCTTTTACTATGCAGCAGATCTGCTCGTGGTGCCTTCCGAATTTGAGACTTGGGGCTTAGTAGTCAACGAAGCGTTCAGCTGCCAGCTTCCCGCTTTGGTTACTGATCAATGTGGGGTTGCAGGGGATTTAGTCCTGAGCGGCCAAACGGGTGATATTTATCCGGTGGGCGACCTTCAGGCAGCTACAGAAAAAATAACCCAATTGCTGAAAGACCGATCAATTGCAAAAAGATGGGGAATGAATGCGCGTGCTCTTGTCTTGAAAAATTATCAACCAGAGCAATTTGCGAACAGTATTTTAAAAGCTTTTGAGCGAGCTACTTTAGTTGAAGCGTAAGACAGTTTTCAGTCGAAGAGGAACGAGAGTCCATAATCTTTCCCCCGTGACTTTCTATGATGAGTTTTGCAATTGCCAATGAAAGCCCTAAGTTTTTATGGTGATGCATTTCGGATGAGCCAGTCTCAAATGGTTTGAAAGCATCCTCCGGTAGCGCTTCTCCAATCCAAGAAATACTTAAGACAACGTGACCTTCTTCATTTCGCGATTTCAAAGAAACCGCAGTATCTGGATTTGCACGCGAAATGACTGAAGTAAAAATACGGTTCAGGGCAAGTTCCATTTTCTCCCAGTCTAATTTTTCCTGTCCAATTTGCTCTGAGGAGTATTCAAAGCGCAGGTTTTTGTTTTGTCCGCTGGATTTGAGGTCTTGCAACATTTTTTGCAGCTGCTTGTCTAAGTCGATTTGTCCCAATTTTAATTTTCCTGTGGATTCAAGCCGAGTGTAAGTCAAAACCTCAGTAACAATTTCAGAAAAACGATGAACTGCTCCTGAAAGAGCAGAAACTGATTTTTGAAGATCTTTACTCAAATCCGCCTGGGACTGGGAAAGTAGCGACATAAAGGATTGCAGCACAGTGAGTGGAGTGTTCAGCTCATGAGAGATCAATGAAAGAAAACGGGCCTTAGCTTTGTCTAAAATGGATAACTCCGTAAGACTTTTCTCTAGGGCACGATTTTTCTCCTCAAGTTCCCGTCTCAGCTGAAAAGCCTCATTGGCCTGCTTGAGGGTCAGTTTTAACTCTTCGGGATCCCAAGGTTTGGCAATGTATCGATAAATATGCCCTCGATTAATCGCCTCTATAACCGATTCGATATCGGTGTAGCCAGTGAGAAGGATTCGGGTTGAATGAGGACTCAGCTTTTTTGCTTTTTCCAAAAGCTCAACGCCCGACATGTCCGGCATTCGTTGGTCAGAAACGATTACATGGAATCTCTGAGCCCCCATTAATTGAAGGGCTTCGAGGGGAGATGTGGTAGTCGTAACTTGAAAGAGGCCTCTCAACAGTCGGTTGAGTGCTTGAAGATTATCCTTTTCATCATCGACTAAAAGTATGGGATCAAGTATGGGATCCAATTGTATCTGCTCCAGTTTATCTTTAGAATCATAGGGAATCCGGACGCAGGTTTCAAGGAGAGGTATGGGATCGATCGATACAGTCTTATTTGAATTAAGAACCTTTGAGCCCGGTCGAGCTTTCGCCGCAGAGGCCCATATTGGTAACAAACTTGAGTACGATACGATCTGGAGACAGGCTCAAGCAGATCCCGTTTCATTTTGGGAAGAAGCTGCTCGAAACATCACTTGGTTTAGCCGTTGGAAGCGGCCACTTATTTGGAAGGAGCCCTATGCCCACTGGTTTGAAGGTGGGACGACCAACGCAGCTTACAATTGTCTCGATAGGCATTTAAAAGAGGGACTTGGTAGTAAAACAGCGGTCGTTTGGGAAGGGGAGGATGGTTCTAGTCAAAATCTCACTTACCAAGAGTTATATGAAAAAGTTTGTCAGCTCTCAAACGTCCTCGAAACTAAGTTTGGACTAAAACCAGGGGACACTGCTGCGATTTACATGCCGTTGGTGCCAGAAGCGATCATTGCCATGCTTGCATGTGCTCGGATTGGAGTTGTCCACAGCGTGATTTTCGCTGGCTTTAGTGGCCCTGCTATTCGGGACAGGGTTCAAGATGCCGAATGTAAAGTTATCTTAACAGCGGATATTGGGTATCGCCGCGGACAGGAGATTGAACTTTTAAAAATAATCGACTCTGTGATGTCTGAAATGCCGACGGTGCAAAACATACTTGTTCTTAAGCGAAAGTCGGACACTGTTTTAAAAGACAAGCACCAGGACTGGAATCTTCTCGTTAATCAAGAACCAAAAACCCACTTTCCAAAGCCCTTTGATTCAGAACACCCCCTATTTCTGCTTTACACTAGTGGCACGACAGGTAAGCCCAAGGGGATTATCCATTCGACTGGGGGTTATTTGGTCGGTGTGAGCACGACTGCTAAGTGGATTTTTGATTTAAAAATGACGGATATTTTTTGGTGTACTGCGGATATTGGGTGGATCACAGGACACAGTTATGTAGTTTATGGGCTTCTCAGTCATGGGGCCACCATTGTTCTGTACGAAGGGGCACCTTTTCACCCTCATCCTGGCCGATTTTGGGAAATTATTGATAAACACAAAGTATCTATTCTCTATACGGCGCCCACAGCCATTCGGGCGTTCATGAGAGCGGGTAATGAACACCCTCGGAAGTATCAACTCTCAACTCTTCGACTTTTAGGAAGTGTCGGAGAGCCCATTAATCCCGAGGCTTGGATGTGGTACCACACAGAAATTGGAAAAGAGCGCTGCCCGATTGTCGATACATGGTGGCAGACTGAGACAGGCTGTATTTTGATTTCTCCTCTTCCGGGGGTGACTACCACCCGACCCGGATCTGCGACTAAACCCTTTCCGGGAATTGTTGCTGATGTTGTTAATGAAGAAGGAAAAAGTTGTGCGCCTAATGATGGCGGTTATTTAGTAATCAAACATCCTTGGCCTTCGATGCTCAGGGGGATTTACAAAAATCCAGAACGTTACAAAGAAGCTTACTGGACGAAATTTCCCGGCATGTATTTTACGGGTGATAGCGCCCATCGAGATGACCGAGGTTACTTCTGGATAAAGGGCCGAGTGGATGATGTCATCAATGTTTCTGGACATCGACTTGGCACTATGGAAGTGGAAAGTGCTTTAGTCAGCCACCCCGCAGTTGCAGAGGCGGCTGTGGTGGGACGTCCAGACCCCATTAAAGGGCAGGCATTGGTTGCTTTTGTTACTCCTCGGGGAGATGAAAACAAAGTTTCCGTAAAAGAATTGGTGCAGGAACTCAAAGAACATGTCAGCAGAGAGATTGGGGCCATTGCTCGTCCCGATGAAATTAAGATCACCAGAACACTACCAAAAACTCGAAGTGGCAAAATCATGCGCCGGCTTTTAAAAGATCTGGCCGAAGGGAAAGAGCCCACTGGAGATACAACGACACTGGAAAATCCAGCTTTAATAGAGCTTATTGAAGATTAACCTTTTAAAGCCTTTTCGAGTCGAACCATAGCTTCTTTGAGGTGTGCATTTGGGACGGTAAGCGCAAGCCTAAAAAATCCTTCGCCATCTTTTCCAAACCCAATCCCTGGTGTGATCACAAGTCCTTGGTTTGCAATGAGCCGTTTGGCAAAATCCATCGACAACTCTTTTCCTGGAACCTTTGCCCAAACAAAAAAAGTAGCTTTCGGATGAAAGTACTCAATTCCCATTCGCTTCATTTCAGTAAGAACAATTTCACGCCGTTCAAAATAAAGTTTTCGAATAGGCTCGGTGAGGGTCTCAGCATTTGCCAAAGCAAATTCTGCGGCTCTTTGTACAGCGAGAAGGGGGCCAGAATCGATATTTGTTTTTACTCTGAGAAGGCCAGCAATCAACTCCGGATTTCCCACCGCAAAGGCTATTCTCCAGCCGGTCATGTTAAATGTTTTGGAGAGGGAGTGAAATTCGATCGCAACTTCCTTAGCTCCCGGAATTTCGAGCAGGCTCAGCGGCTTGTCTTTCTTGTCAAAATACATTTCGCTATAGGCATTATCGGAAACCAAAATCGTTCGGTGCTTTCGCGCCAAGTTCACCATTTCCGTCATAACTTCCCTCGAGCAAGTTGCTGAAGTGGGGTTGCAAGGGAAATTGACCAAAACATATTTGGGTTGGTGAACCAGAAGAAGGGTTTCCAACTCATTTAAATCAGGTTGGAACTGATTTTCCCACCGATGAGGAAGAGGAATGGGAATTCCACCTGCTAACTGAATGGCGGTAGAAAAAATGGGGTAGCCGGGCGAGGGGAATAGGCATTTATCTCCTGGATTCACAAATGCCAACGGAAAGTGGGCAATTCCCTCTTTGGACCCAATTAAGGCGAGGACTTCACTTTCCGGATTTAATTGAACACCAAAGCGCCCCTGAAACCACTTGGCAACTTGAGTTCTGAAAGAAAGGGTGCCTTCGTACGGCGAATAAGCGTGATTGAGAGGTTCTTCAGAGGCCTTTTGTAATTCACGAATAATGGGCTCTGGAGTCGGTTGATCGGGATCTCCAATAGCGAGACTCAGTAAATCTACCCCCCGTTTTTGTGCTTCAGCTTTAATGTTATTAATTTCGCTAAAAATGTAAGGCGGCAAACTCAAAAGCCGCTGAGATTGCTGGAATCCATTCATAATTTCTCCATGTCTTGAAAAGAGTAAAGCCCTGGTCTTTTTTGAGCCGCAATAAACTTAGCAGCGAGTAAGGCCCCTTTAGCAAAAACTCTCCGGTGATTCACGCGATGGGTGATCGTGAGCTCCTCATCGTCCGAGAAGAAAGAGATGGTGTGCGTTCCCTTTTCATCTCCTACACGAGCCGATTGCACCTGAATATTTTTATTCCCCTGAGCCTCAAGAATTTGCAAAAGAGACTTAAGCGTTCCACTGGGAGAATCCTTCTTTCCTCGGTGGTGAATCTCTGAGGCGAGCACATCGTATCCCAAAACTGCAGCCACCGAAGAGTGCTCGAGCATTTTCATCATGAGATTCATTCCAGGGCTTGTGTTGGAAGTCATCAGTACCGGATGTTTGGTTCCATAAGCTTTTATTTTTTCTATCTGAGAAGACGAAAACCCAGTAGTTCCTATCACAATCGGCACTTGAATCGTTTCCAGAAGTTCAATCGTGGCTTCTGGTCGACTAAAATCTATCCAAACATGCACTGGCTCCCTGGCAGGATCAGCTAATTGTCTAACGGGAATACTTTCAACCGTCAGAAGAGTACGGTTATTCGAAATAGCATCACAAAATTCAAGTCTGTCCTCACCCAACACAAAACCAGGTTCTAAAAGACAGGCGAGTTCTTGCCCCATTCTGCCAGTGGCACCAAGAATTCCAACTTTATAGATCACGAAATCAACTCCAGATTAGAGAGCTGCTTGCAAATGGTTTCTTGAGTTTCTTTTTTTACTGGAACCAAGGGGAGTCGAAGTCGATTCAATCCGCGCCCCATCTTCTCTAAAGCAAACTTAATGGGAGCGGGATTTGTTTCTGCAAAAAGAGTTTTGATGAGCGGAAATAGCTTTTTTTGAAGCGCAAAGGCTTCTGGAAAGTTGCCTGCTCTTAAGAGCGAATCTAGCTGGACAAAATGCTGGGGAACCACATTTGCGGAAGCAGAAATAATCCCACTGGCACCCAATGAGAAAAGAGTTGCAAACGCATCATCATCACCAGCTAAAACGGATTTTCCCTGCGGAAGCGGGGAGGAAAACAATGAAAGCCATTGGCTATGGAGGCCAGTGGCTTCTTTCAATCCGATAATGTTGGGGTGCTGCCAGAGCTGAGAAACTGTCTCAGGAAGCAGGTTCACTCCCGTTCGAGAGGGGACATTGTAAAGAACAAGAGGAATAGGACTTTTGTCCGCAAGCGTTTGATAATGAGCAACCAGACCCTCTTGGGTAGGTCGGTTATAGTAAGGAGTGACTACTAAAGCAGCATGAGCTCCAAAATCTTTTGCTTCCAAAATTAGCTTTTGAACCGAATCGGTGTTGTTACCACCACAGCCAGCGATAACTTGCTTGCTTTTTCGGGAGGCCACTTTAACTGCTGTTTCAATAAGAAATCTTCGGTCTTCTGGAGAAAGGGTAGGGCCCTCACCCGTTGTCCCGCAGGGTACTACTCCCTCTACTCCGGATTCGAAGAGCCAAGAGCAGTGTTTCTCAAATGAGTTTAGATCGAGAGCTCCAGCTTGGTTAAAGAATGTGGCCGTTGCGACCCATACCCCACGTAAGTTCATACGCTGGGCCTTTTGCCGTGGCTGTAAGGAAAAACTTTTTCAAAGCCCGTCATAATTTCCGGAATCGTTACGGTAAAACAATAGTTAGCGGGTCCCTGAAGCAATAACATTTTAGAAACTGGGCTGATGTCCACAACGAGTTCTCCCCCCGGCACAATCACCTCAATTGGAAGGGGTTGAAGATAGGTTTCGGAGTAAATGATTGCCGCCGCTGCCGCTCCGGTTCCACAAGCCAAGGTCTCGCCTTCGACTCCTCTTTCAAAAGTGGTGGTCTTGATTCTTGATCCTACAAGACGTTGAAAAAAAGTGACGTTAGCACCTTCTGGTCCCATAGCCGGATGGCTTCTCAGATCTTTTCCAACTTGCAAAATAGGGTAACTATTTAGGTCCTTCACTTCGACAACCGCATGGGGGACCCCAGTGTTTATTAAACTTACCTCAACGCTATACTTGTCAGTTGCGATAACCTTTTGTTCATAATCAAACCGATCATAACTCTTGGGTGTCAAAGTGACTTCTACTAACCCCGGGCCTTTCATTTGTCCTTTGATCACTCCGGCTTTGGTTTCAATACAAATCGGCACATCGTGGGGGAAATAGGTTTCGGTTAAGTACCGAATAGCGCATCGGGCGGCATTGCCACACATTTCAGCTTCGCTGCCATCTGAATTATAAAAAATCCATTTTGCATGATATTTTTCTGATTTGGTCAGAACTACTAAACCATCAGCACCTACTCCAAAGTTTCGATCGCAGAGCCAGGAAACCTCTCTGGGATAAAATGGGCTCGGCTCGCTTTGCATCGAATCCATAAATAAAAAATCATTCCCGCAGCCCTGCATTTTAATGAAATTAAATTCCATGCTTACTTTCTTTTCTGAGTTTCTGTGGTTGGGTCAACATAGGGAGTCGGATCTCCCTTTACTCCGCAGCCGCAAATCAAACTAAAACAAAGGCTTAATAGCATGACCCAGACACTTTTCATTCGGGGGGTTGTACCACAGGGCCGAACGGGTATCTAGAGGCCCTTTGAAAGCACGGAAATAACCGAATTTATTCCCTGATCTAGTAATCCGGTTTCAATATTTAAGGGAGGAGCAATTCGTATGACATGGTCATGGGTTTCCTTACAGAGCACTCCCTGCTTAGCAAGAACTTCACAATATTTTCTGGCTCCGCCTGCTGAAGGGTCTAACTCTATTCCAATCAAAAGACCTCTTCCCCGGATTTCCTTAATGAGTGGCGAAGAAATTTTCATGAGCTTTTTAAGAATTTCACTGCCCAATTCAAGTGACCGTTTGGAGAGCTCTTCATCTCTAAGCACTTTCAAAGAAGCTCTCGCGACAGCACAAGCCAGCGGATTTCCTCCAAAAGTTGAACCGTGTTGTCCGGGTTTTATGACCTCCATGACGGTTGTTTTTCCAACCACAGCTGAAATTGGAAGGAGTCCTCCTCCCAAGGATTTACCCAAGATAACCAGATCAGGTTGTATGTTTTCATGTTGAAAACAAAAATCAGCGCCTGTCCGACCAAGACCTGTCTGGATTTCGTCTACCATTAGGAGAACTTGGTGTTTATCGCAGATTTTTCTGAGTTCCTTTAGGTATCCGGGTTTAGGGACTAAAATTCCGGCTTCAGCTTGAATCGGTTCGACAAAAACACCCACCGTATTTTTATCAATCGCATTTTCAATAGCGGAGGGATTATCAAAAGGAACGATTTTAAAACCTGGGGTGAAGGGACCAAATCCATCTCGGTAAGCTGGGTCTGTGGAGAAAGAAACAATGGTTACAGTTCTGCCATGAAAATTGTTTTCCACGCAGATGATATTTGCCTGATTGGCTTCAACCCCTTTTTTTTCGTAGCCCCACTTCCGAGCAATTTTAATCGCGGTTTCGCAGGCTTCAGCGCCACTGTTCATCGCAAGAACCATTTCTAGGCCAACAAATTGAGCGAGTTCTTCCGAAAAATACCCAAATTCCTCAGCGTAAAAAGCTCGAGAGCAAACAGCTAATTTTTGTAACTGAGTAAGCAATGCATGAACAATTCTCGGGTGTTGATGACCAAAGTTGAGGGCTGAATAACAAGATAAAAAATCGATATATTCTTTGCCTTCAACATCCGCCACTTTAGCTCCCTCGCCCCGGCGAAGCACAAGGGGGAGGGGATGGTAATTGTGGGCACCATAGGTTTCAGCTTTTTCAATGAGGGAATCGGTCAGTTTCATAGAGGCCGCAATTTAGCACTGTCAGGTTTATATGACCACCCCCCTTGATTTTTATCTAAGGGAATGTAAAAGAACCCCATGGGTTTTTATCTAGAGCTTGTCCCTGAACCATTAAAGCGCGAGGAATTTAGAGAAGTTGCCCCGCCAAAGACGTATTGGATTCTTTACGGAATCGCTGTTTTTGCTGTCGGTTGCATGATGGCTGCGGCTTATCAAGTTCTTGGTGACCTCTTAAGCGCAGGGACGGTTTGGGATTGGCTTATTTTAGGAGTACTCACCCTGGTTATTTTGTTATTCGGGGCAGTTGGCTTCAAGATGGCTGCCCTTCGAAGATTCATTCGTTTGGTGGGCAAGCAACTACAAACGGGTTATTTTTGTTTTGGATATCCGATAGTCCTGAGGAAAGTGAATCGGGATGAGGTGAAGGAAGTAAGACTGTTTAATCACAAACCAGCGCCCAATTTAGCCCCTCAATTTCACGACGATCCTCAATATTTTATTCGAGGGCATTGGCGAGTGATGGTCTATCCGACCCGCCGTCGGCCCATTCTCATTGATAAACACGTTGAAAAAGAAGCTCTTGAATCGATTTGTCAGTGGGTGAGTACTTGGTGGAAGTCAGTCTAGCGATTAGCGCTTTTCTGGCTTGTCATCGAGGCGAATTTCGTAGATGGCGCTGACCCCCGGCTTTACTTCGAGAGTCCGAGTTTCATCGATTCCGAAAATTTCATTTGTGAAATGGATATTGTAGGTTCTATTTGCAGGTAGTCTTTCAATTCTAAAGGGTTTACCTGGTTCTGTTTCCCCAAATTGTTCCGTGTCGCTGAAGACTTTTACTCTACGATTAGTAACCACAACCAAATCGCCGAGTTCAACTTTCTTCAATGCTCTAGAAATCGCCCTCATTTTGCTTTTCACTAGGACATTTTCAGCCACTGTCTCGTGGTCTTTAAGTCGCAGTGAATAGTTAATTGAAGTGTCGCACGGAACCAGAGCTGTGCCGGGCGTCGCAAGTTTTTCAACACCATCGATGATAACGATTGCTCCTGGTGGATCAGTTTCAAATCTCAGCTCGCAGTTGTTTATCACTTGCGAAGGGACAGCCGGATCGGCCGGCTTCGCTGGCATTTTTGAACAGTTGGGATTTTTGGCAGGATCACAGGAACCGATGAGTCTTGGATCCTGGGTTTCAATATTTACCGGGATCACGGTCTGTCCCGATAACAGCATATGGTAAAGATAAGCTGTTACTGCCAGAAGCCCCGAGGCGGCGACTACCTTTGCAAGGCCTGAAATTCTTCCTTGAGGCAAGTCATCCTCTCGATCTAAAGGCCGAGCATTGGAGTCTGTTGAACCCCAAGTTTCTCGTGAAATGTCCTGATTAGTAATTGAGTGAGTATCTAACTTAATTCCACCAGGGGTAGTAACGACGCTGATGTCTTTAGGTCCTTCATTTCTATCATTCTCGACTCTTTTTTCGACAATCTGCTGAAGCTTGGAAGACCGTGATTGGGTCACTTTGGTGGGAGTGGGGGCCACGGGATTAGACTGTCGTGCCACGATCGTTTTTGCGATTGTTTCTGGAGCTTCCGCTTCCCCCTCTGGATTAGTATCCGAAAGGGTATTTTTTGCTGTGGATTGAGACTTCGACTCAAGGGGAGGATGGGTTTCCTTCGTTTTAGAATCAACATCTTCCAGTCGGACTATCGCCGAGGGGACATTGTCCTGATCGATAAAAGTAACATGGCTTACCCGGTCTTGATCGGATGCCGTGAGCGACCCCTCGCTGATCGAATTATCGATATCGAATTCATTCGCAACTGCTTCTGGAACTTCCGCATTGCCTTGAGAAAACGGTACTGATTGTCGAGTGAGAACTTCGATCCGTTTTTTTTCTGATGCAATCTCGTCCTTAAAAAGTCTTTGCATCATGTTTGCCAGTTCACTTTCTCTAAAGCCGGGATAGTGCTTGTTTAAGTGCTCCTGAATCTGGCGTTGCATGGCTCCCGCTGATTGATAGCGTTGTGCACTGTTTTTGGAGAGCGATTTCATTACAATTCGTTCTAAGTCTGGAGTCACTTTTGGATTGAATTGAGATGGCCGAGGAACAACGCAGTCTTGAATTAATCGAAGAGTAGAAAGATCACTTTCTGCTGAAAACAATCTTCTTCCCGTGAGAAGTTCCCAAAAAATAATTCCAGTAGAAAACAGATCAGTCAGATGAGTAATGGGCTCCCCAGCCGCTTGTTCCGGGGACATGTAGCCAAATTTTCCTTTGATAACGCCCGACTTTGTTTGTTCAAGCTTGTCTTTCCAGTTGGCGATTCCAAAGTCTACGATTTTTACCGAGCCGTCATAAGACAACATGACGTTTTGCGGTGACATATCCCGATGAATAATGTTTTGGGGTTGTCCGGTAAAATCATCTTTTTGCTGTGGGCGTACTCCAAGCCCTTACAGGTTTCATTGATGATAAAAAGGGCACACTCAATCGGCAGAGAGTACTGCAGCTTCTTTAGCTTGTTGATGACTTGTCTGAGGTTCTTGCCGTTCATAAACTCCATCACCAGAAGAAAGGTTTCCCCAAACTTTACGAAATCTAAGATCTGAACAATGTTTGAGTGCTGGAGACTGCTCCCTATCCGAGCCTCAGTTTCAAACATTCTGCGGAAAGTATCGTCCTCTAGGTGATCGGGGAGGATTCTCTTGATGGCGAGGTGTTTTTCAAAACCGCTGGCGCCCGTAGATTTGGCGCGATAGACCTCAGCCATGCCCCCGGTGGCAAGCCTTTCCAGAAGCAAATACTTTCCCATTTTGTAGGGTTTAAAGTCCAACCTTCACAATCCTCCATAAGTGTTTTCGGTAATTTCTTCAGAAATATTCACTAGGATCTGTCCTTTTTGGTAGTGCTTTTGACGTGCTGCATTATCCCGAGCGTTAGAATTGTAATGTTTTCAAGAAATCCGCGTGACTGCCCTTAAATGCCTCAGTATATTCCGGACTCTTGGCTTAGACTGATCGTGTTACATACGGTTTTGTGGGAGGGAGTTTATGGCCACAGGCAATCCAGTAAAAAACGCCATTAATAGTTTTATGGGTATGTTTTCCAGCGATTTAGCTATCGATTTGGGAACAGCCAACACTCTAGTGTACGCAAAGAATCGAGGACTTATTATCGATGAGCCCTCTGTTGTAGCCGTTCACAAAAATCCCAGAGGCGGTCCAAGTCGAGTCCTCGCTGTCGGTCGAGAAGCTAAAGAAATGTTGGGAAGAACTCCGGGCAGTATTGTGGCGATTCGTCCCATGAAAGATGGAGTGATTGCAGATTTCGAAGTGACTCAAAGCATGTTGAGATACTTCATCTCCAAATCCCAAGAGCGAATTAGTTTGGTCAGACCGCGAATCATTATTTGTGTACCATTCGGAATCACTCAAGTTGAGAGACGAGCGGTCCGAGAATCTGCCCAATCTGCGGGAGCTAGAGAAGTATTTCTCATTGAAGAACCAATGGCCGCAGCGATTGGAGCTGGACTTCCCATCACTGAGCCCTCCGGAAACATGATTGTAGATATCGGCGGAGGAACGACAGAAGTTGCAGTGATTTCTTTGGGCGGAATTGTGTACAGCCAATCCGTAAGAGTTGCCGGCGATAAGTTTGACGACGCTATCGTTAACTACATTAAGCGTCAGTACAATCTATTGATTGGTGATCGAACTGCGGAACAAATCAAAATTGAAATCGGAAATGCTTTTCCTTTCGATGAAGTCAAATACACCGAAGTGAAAGGTCGCGATCTTGTGGTTGGTAGTCCTAAAACGATTACTGTGAGCAGTGACGAAATTCGCGAAGCTCTCGTCGATCAAGTGAATATTGTTGTCGATGCAGTAAAACAAGCTCTGGAGAGAACTCCTCCCGAACTTGCTGCTGATATCGTCGATAAGGGAATCGTGCTTGCTGGAGGCGGTTCCATGTTAGCTAACTTCGATGTCTTAATCCGAGAACGCACAGGGCTTCCGGTTATGTACGCGGAAGATCCACTCAAGTGTGTTGTGATTGGTTCGGGAAAAGTTCTCGACCAGCTCGATCTATTGAAGTCTTTAACTATCGACTAAATCTTTCCTTGGGGGCCTCTATTGAGCGGGGCCCCACTTAGGACTTTTACATTCTTTTCCTTCTGGGGAGATTCTTCTCTTCAGGGAGCCATCATCCGTTAGCACGTATATTGCGTAGTTTCCCGTCTCATTACTGGCAATTGCAAAGTGTCTTCCAGTGGGTGCCCACGATGGATTTTCATGGTTGATTCGCCTTCTGCCCTGATCTCCTACGGTAATTCTAGAAAGATTGTTTCCGCTTGGTTCGATTGAATAGATATCGAAATTTCCATTCGGTGCCCTTTGCGCTGCGAAGAGAATTTTATCTCCTTTGGGAGACCATGCGGGAGTTGCATTATATTTTCCTGCAAAGGTGATCTGCCGAGTTAGGTTGGTGTTTAAATCCGCAATATAAATCATAGGGCTTCCGCTTCTGGCACTGGAGAACACTAACTCCCGCCCGTTCGGAGACCAACTTGCTTCAACTTCAAAAAGCAAATTGGGATTTACTGTTTGAGGGGCTGATTGAGTCATCGACTTCAACTGTAAGTTTCTGCTAAGAGGTTCTGGCTCCGAAGAGCCGTTGGGGGAAATAAAGTAGAGTTCGGGTTTCCCCGTAAAGCTCATGGTGACTATCCCACGGTTTCCGTTTTCGCTCCAGGCTGCTCCGCTATTCATTCCATCTTTAAAATAAAGAACGCTTCGTGAACCAGTAGCCAAATTATGTTTTTTCAAAACTGCGCCACGCTTTCGAACGCCTCGTGAAATCAGGAACTCAAATTGGGTGTAAGAAATATTGGCTCCGTCATTCATCCAGGCTGGGCTCAGAGAAAGAGTCTTGTCAGCTGTGAGTGCAAGAAGGTTGCTTCCATCAGCATCGGCAATATAAATCTCCTTTGCGGGAGAGCGGCGTTGAGAAAGATCGTGGCAAACCATCAAAATACGACTTTTAAATAAACCCTTCTCTCCGGTTAGTGCTTTAAGAATAGTTTCAGAAAGCTCGTGAATGATCCTAGTCGTATTATTCGAGCCCGATTGATAACTCTGTCCAAAGATCCGCTTCTGACCGGGGACATCGAAGAACTGAGCATCCAATGCTACTTTATCCGATTCGACTCGATACCCCACGCGTAGAACAAAAGTCGCTCCCAGGGGCGACCACTTGGTGTAATCCATGTCACTTCCAGATTCCCTGTCCGCAGCAATTGCAGCGGAATCCGGAATGAACTCAAAAAGATTAATCAACTCAAGATCGGACATGATCTGGCTTCTGATTCGACTAGCCTGTCCTGAATCCGCACCGCCCCCGATATTTTTGATTTCCCCAACACCAATCTTTGCCCTGCGTACTCCTGCTCCGGTTACGGACAAATAAATTTCACCGTGACCCAAAGCTGCAAAAAGAAGAAAAAAGAGAGTTAGTAATTTCATCGTTGTTCCTAGGGTTTAAAGTTAATGGTGATTTCATCCTCGAGCAGCCCTCGATCCTCTGGAACCGGAAAGGGTTGTGCATCATCAATAGCCTGAAGAACTGCAGAATCATAAAGTATATCACGGGATGGCTTCACTATTTTTCGCCATTTGACTCGACCGTTCGGCAAAAGCATCAATTTAACCTCCGCCATCAACCCCTTTTTCTGTTGCCACGAAAATATATTAAATTGTTGCTTGATACTCTCGGTGAGCACACCGACATATTTATCTTTAGCAGTGCCAACAATCCCGGAACTGGATGTTCCTTCGGATAACATGTTTCCTTTGATTTTTCCTCTCCCCGTTGTCCCGCTTTTGCTTTGAAGTCCCTTCAGGGCTTGTTCTCTTTTGGCCTCTTCGAGAGCTTCTCGAAGCGCTTGTTCTTGTTCCTTTTCCTTGCGCTTCTCAGAAGTCTTCTCCTTCTTCATTTTAGTAAGAGCATCCTCCATGACATCTTTTGGAGCAGTTTTTGCTTCTACAGGCTTTTGAGTCGAAGTTTCTGGCTTAGCAACTTCAGGCAAAAGAGGATTAATTTTTTCATTAATTAATTGATCCGGTAGACCAACGACATCCACTTGTACAAACGACTGCGCTGAGATTTCAGACTTTTTACCAAAGAAGAGCTCAGCAAGAGACGTTCCTTCGTTGGCTGACATGAAAATGACAGTCCCTCCTAAAACCAAGTGAAAAACAAGTGAAGCAATCAGCGCAGGTTTGGGGATATTCAAAAATTGATTTGAGGCCATTTCCATTGGAGAGTGCCCAGTTATTTTTTGCTGCTCTTGGATGGTGATGAAACTTCCGTCATCAATCCAATTTTATGAACGCCACTATTTTTGATCAAAGCCATTGTCGAGGCTACGATGCCATAGGCCAAGTCTGAGTCTGCTCTTATAAAAATTTCTTTTTGATCACGTTTTTTGAAGGTTTCCTTCAGTTTATTTTCAAGTGAATCTCTTGAAACTTCAGATTTACCAAGAAACAATTTTTTGTCCTTGGTAATGGTTAAAACCACTGGATCTGATTCCATCGGAAGAGATTTCGTTGCTGCTTTGGGTAATTGAACTGAAATTCCCGACTCCATGAGCGGGGCAGCCACCATAAATATAATCAAGAGCACTAGCATCACATCCACAAAAGGAGTGATGTTAATCTCAGAGAGAGGCTGAGAATCATCTGAGTTGGTTTTAAAACCTGCCATAGTAATCTATTGAGACAAAAAATTTCTCTTTACGATGTTCAGAAAATCACCGGCGAAATTTTCCATCTGAGCTTTTTGATTTCGGATTTTGCTATTGAAATAGTTGTAGCCCATGGAAGCTGGAATCGCGGCAAAAAGACCTACTGCCGTGGCAATTAAGGCCTCGGAGATGCTTGGAGCGACAACTGCCAAACTTGCCCCCCCTTGATTTCCAATATTTTGAAAGGCACTCATAATCCCCCAAACGGTGCCAAACAGACCAATAAAAGGGGCTGAACTCGCAGTGGTTGCCAGAAAAGTCATCGAACTTTCCAATTTAAGAACTTCATTGCGGCTAGCGGTGCTGAGAGCACGCTCCAAATTATGAATGGAGCTTTCAGGTGGAATAATTTGGGAAACATCGCTCACTCCGGTTGTTTTTTCCCCTTTTTGCTTTTGTCTTTCGATTAATTTTTGGAGCTCTTTGTAACCCGCCTGAAATATCTTGGCCGCAGGAGCCGTTGAGAATTTCTTAGATTCACCGTAAATAAAATCTAGGCTACGCCCACTCCAAAATACTTCCAGGAATTCCTCTGAGAGTGTGGAAAGCTGACCGATAGTTTTCCACTTTGTATAAATAATGGCCCAGCTCAGGACGGAAAAAGTTAAGAGCAAAAGCAACACCAGAAATACAATTGGGCCCGTCTGAAGAATGAGATCCCAAGTATTAAGAGATGTAGCGGCCTCTTTTGTTGTTTCAGCAAATGCTATTTGTGTCCAAATCATGATGTTCTTGAAATGTTTTGAGGATTTAGTGTAAGAGTCCCTTCTGATATCGTCAAGGAGTCACGGTGCAGCAAGATAAAAAAGTAGTGGTCATCGGTGGTGGAATCGCAGGAAGTGAAGCGAGCTGGCAAATAGCGCAGCAGGGTATTGAAGTTGAACTCTATGAAATGCGGCCAGTTCGACTTACTGCAGCTCATAAATCAGATCAATTCAGTGAGTTAGTTTGCAGTAACAGTTTTGGAAGTGACAACCCTGGCTCCGCTTCTCGAATGCTCAAGGACGAGATTCAGTCCATGGGCTCCTTAACTCTGGAAGTTGCTCGAAAGTGTTCGGTACCCGCCGGAGCTTCTCTGGCAGTGGATAGAAATGTATTTGCTCAAATGATCACTGAAACTTTATCAAGCCACCCCTTGATCAAAATCCGACGAGAGGAGATTCATGAAATTCCACCTGCAGGAGTCGTGATCATCGCAACGGGTCCACTTACTTCCGATGCACTTAGTAGTTCTTTGGGGCAGCTTCTGGGCACGCAGTCCCTGTATTTTTATGATGCGATTTCTCCTATTGTAGCCACTGACAGTTTGGATCTTTCACAGATGTTTTTTGCAAATCGCTATGACAAGGGCGAGACGCCTGACTTTCTGAATATTCCTTTGACCCAAGAACAGTACGACCAGTTCATTCAGGATATCTTGGCAGGGGAGGTTGTTCTTCCCCATGATTTTGAGGAAGAAAAATATTTTGAAGGATGTATGCCGATTGAAGCAATTGCCAGTCGGGGTCATAAGACTTTGGCTTTTGGTCCCATGAAGCCCGTTGGTTTACCGGATCCAAAGACAGGAAAGGTTCCCTACGCCGTCATTCAACTCCGCGCTGAAAACCGCTTTCGAACGGCTTATAACTTGGTAGGGTTTCAAACCAAGCTTCGGTACAAAGAGCAGGAGAGAATTTTTAGAAAATTACCAGGACTTCAGGAGGCAGAGTTCCTGCGTTTGGGTTCAATGCACCGAAATACTTATATCGAATCTCCTAAGCATTTACTCCCAACTCTCCAATTGAGAAACCACTCACAGATTTTCATTTCGGGCCAACTGACCGGAACTGAAGGGTATCTCGAGTCGTCGGCTGGAGGGCTTTTGGCTGGAATGAACGCTGCCCGGCTTGTTCAAGGCTCTGAGTTATTGGTTTTGCCAACCACAACTATGCTGGGAGCACTCCTTAATTCCATCACCGATCCCAATCGGAAAAACTTTCAACCCTCAAATGTGAATATGGGACTTCTTCCTCCCGATGACTTCACTGGGAAGAAAGACAAAAAAGCAAAGTATGCTCGTTACGCATTACGATCCCAACAGGATCTTCATTCGTGGATGTTAGGAAATCACTTAGGCGGGTTATAGGCTTTTGCGTTTAGGTTGTCGATCTCACTTGGAAAAAGTCCCTTCCCATAACCCTGCGTGGCACTGATTCTTGTTCGAAGAGAGATAGGAGAGGGGGAGATGCTTTTTTGCTCTGAAGGATCATGGTTTTTAAGGGGTGCCTTTGGTGCAACTGCTTTCCGATTCATTTTTGAAAGTTCATACTGAATTTGCATTTGAGTTAGTTCAAAAAGAGTTGAAATGAAGGCATCAGTGTATTGCGCAATCAATGAAGAGCTTGAACTGCCATCTGCAGTGCTCGCAGAATCCAGGCTCTTACTAGCTTTCTCAAGTTCTTCGAGGTAATTGGGCTCATCCTTAATCTTTGGAAGAGAGAAATTTTTGCTGAGAGTATTAATCTCTTTAGAAAAACTATCCCCCATTTTACTGTACACGTCTGTGACGGAAGCGGTTACGGGCGAGAGTCGAGCTGCACCTGAGGTGCTACTGCTGCTGGCGGCGCCCGAAGGAGCTGAAGAAGTCGATTGGGAAAATCCCCGAGGCTTTGCAAATTCGGCTTTTCGCTCTTCTGGCGTAACTGTTTCATTGGCGAGAGCAAAATGCCCAGCGAGGAGAAGCACCAATAAGTTGTGAACTCGAAAGATCATTTACTCATTCCAGGTGCAGAAAGTTTGCCAACCCCTCCACAAACCCAACCCAGATAAAAAGCATTAAAAACAATTACTTAGATGAGTGTTCTTTTTGAATACACTTTCAGTTTCAGCTAAGTTTTAAACACCGCGGCTCGAGGTTTACACTTCGAAGATATTTTGTTTAGGCACCAGCTCAAAACGGTCGATAAGGATAGCTGAGGGAACTATGCTTAAGTCACCTTTTTTACTAGGAATGATCGGGATCTTGTTAGTTCAACCTTGCCTTGCGGGTCCATCCGAGTCTGAACTTCTCGAAAAATATAACGAGGATCCCTCGTTACTACTGGATCCGTCCACTTATGTGGAGGCACCACCTGCCGAAGTACGTGAGCCTGCCGAAGTACGTGAACCTGCTGCTGCTGATGAAGCTCCGGTCCAAATAGTGGAGCCAGCCCCGCAAATAGTTGCACCAGTCGCTGCTCCGGAAATGCCTCCCGTGGAGGAAGTTAAAATTTCTGAAGCTCCAGTTTCCGAGAAACCAGTTATTGAGGAAAAACCAGCAGCTGAAGAAAATCCGGTTGTTGAGCCAAAAGAAAGCAAAGTTGCCGAAGTTCCAGCTATTCCGGAAGCTTTAAAAGTCTCAGAAGCACCGGTGGCGGAGTCAACTCCAGCTGCTGTCCCAGCCTTGCCGGCTGTTCAAGAGCCTGTGGCCAAAGTAGAGACGAAAGAAGTGGCCGGGCCACCAGAGCCTGAACCGGTACCAGTAAAATCAGAGCTAGTTGCTCTTCCTGGGGTGACAGATTTTTCGATCATTTTGTCGGGAGAAACGTTTTTTCCCACTCTCATTCGCATGAAACAGAACGGGAACAAAAACCGCCTTCTCTTTGTTACGACGGGAGCGAAGCCCGCAGCACTTGTTTTTGTAAAGCCAAGAATTCAACGCTGGATTGCAAGCCAATCAGAAGTGAAATCCGTTGAGGAATACCGCGAAGTGAGTACTTCAAAGGTCACGGAAATTGAATTCGATGCAGAGCCAGGGGTTTACGAATATTACGATGCCTTGAGCGGCGCTCGAGGCGAAATTAAAGTCGAGTAGAAAGAGTCACCACATGTCAGTCTTTGAAACGTCAGTTCAGGTTTTCTTAGGTCCTGTTTCCCAATATCTGAAAGATGATTCTGTCACCGAAATTATGATCAATGGACCGAAGCAGATTTTCATTGAGCGCGCTGGCCAGGTTGAGATGGTGGATTCAAAATTCGAAGATGAGCAGGCTTTGATGGCTGCGGTAAGGAACATCTCTCAGTATGTTGGCCGACCCATCTCCGAAGAAGCCCCTTTTCTAGATGCCAGATTACCAGACGGATCACGAATTCACGCTGTTGTTCCTCCCGTAGCTAAAAATGGCACAACGGTATGTATTCGAAAGTTTTCCAAAAACAAGCTAGAGCTTAAAGATCTTATTTCCCGGGGAGCGCTGACTCCCGATGCGGCTCGATTTATTGATGTCTGTCTTTACCTAAAAAAGAACATTATCGTTTCAGGTGGAACGGGATCGGGAAAAACAACCATTTTAAATATTCTGGCGAGCCGGTGTCAGCCAGAACAGAGAATTGTGGTGCTAGAGGATTCTTCCGAATTGAGAATCCATAATAAACACGTCGTGTATTTCGAAGGCAGACCAGCAAATGAGTTTGGAAAAGGAACAGTGACTCTAAGAGATCTAGTGAAGTCATCACTTCGGCTACGACCCGATCGAGTCATTGTGGGTGAGGTGCGCGGAGGAGAAGCGCTCGATTTAATTAGTTCGATGAATACAGGCCATTCGGGTTCGATGGGTACTGTCCACTCGAACAATCCAAAGGAATGCCTAACTCGCCTTGAAACATTGGCCCTCATGACCGATTCCGAAGTTCCAGTTCAAGCTGTCCGAGCCCAAGTCGCGTCTGCAATCCAAATAGTGATACAGCTTTCTCGTCTTCAAGACGGGTCTCGAAAAGTCACGCACATTTCAGAGTGTCTGGGAATGGACATTCATGGAAACTATCAGACAAATGATATCTACCTGTTTGAGCAGTGGGGCCGTGATAAAGATGGAAAAGTGCTCGGAATTCTAAACCCAACTGGAAATCTGCCAAGCTTTCTAAAAGAGATTGAGGTAAATCAGCTGCCGTTTCCCAAAGAGATGTTTGGGAAAAAGCAAAGTCCCCCAAACAACCAAACCCGGGCTGCCTAACTATTTGTTCCTCTGGGTGGATTCATCAGCGCAATGTAGAATTCTCTTAGTTCAGTTAAGATTTCGTTTGCCTCTTCATTCCAAGGCCTTAGAGAGATCAAAACTTGATCCGAATCTCGTTTAAACTCAATCAGCGCGATATTTTCCATGAGTTTAAAGGCATTGGTGAAGTTTTGTGTGGAAACACACTCAGTGACAAACCCCTTTTTCTCTTCAACCCTTTGAACTGCTTCACGTACTACTTTTTGTAGCGCGGTCTTGAGTTCTTGCTCTCCAACCGCTTCATTTTGGATCGTCTCAAAAGCTATGAGATAACTTTCAATAATGTCCCGATTAAGCCTTAGAAATACAGAGAGATCCCCAGAAAAAGCAGGCTGCTTGAAATAATCGATAGTTCGATTTACTTCTGCACTGAAAATACTTGAAGGACTAAAAAAGAACTCAAATTTAAAAATATTTCTCAGAGAAAAAGCATGTTTAAGTATCTGTTCCCTCTGTTGGGACCGGGTCCTAGCCATCGAAAGGCTCGTGATACTGGGCATGACGAAACAATGTATTGCATTGTTCTTATAAAAAACCATGTTGATACGTTTGCGATCCTCTAAAAAATACCGAACAGGGACAGCTGTCTCAGTTTCAAGAGTCTGATTCCCTAGGAGTTTTTTTACTGTGTTTTCCACAGATCTTCTTAATTGTACGGGATCGACTCCACAGCTGAGCTCGGCGTGTGCCCAAGTAGTGTAGTTTCCTAAAAGTTCCGAGGCCCTCAGAATTTCTTCTAAGCTCAGCGCATTTCGCTCATGACATAAAAGGATGCTAGCCAAAATCGACTTCGGTGTAACTGGGGTAACGTCGTTAATGGATTTACAGATCTGAAAAGCAAGTTTCTGGAGCATAAGGGTGGAATCGAGCCCCTGTTCATTTCCGAGTTGGGTCTCTGCCTTAACTGAAATGCCTGGTGCAAATCTCACGTAAACTTTTCCGATATTTCGTTGAAAAAGTTTCCGCGATTTTACGAGGCCTGATGCAGATTCCTTTTCCTTCTGAGCGCCAGCCAGTTCCTTTCCGTAGGATTTTTCCTCGAGAACTTCGTCGTAAGAAATTGAAATGGGAATAAGTGCCAGGTCTTCGATTTGACCCTGCTGGTAAGGATTTAGGACCATTTTCAAAAGCCCATAGGCTGGGGGCAACATTTTCCCCGTCCGGCTGCGGGTGCCTTCAATGAAAAACTTTATATTGATTCGGTTCTTGATCAGCCAATCGATATATTTCTGCAAGCAAAGCGCGTAAAGTGGCTCCCCTCGGAAAGAGCGACGAATAAAAAATGCACCACCCATTCTCAGAAAGGGGCCCACTGGCCAAAAAGCTAAATTGACTCCTGCCGCGATATGGGGAGTGACGATATCTTGAACAAAGAGAACTCCCGGAACAACCATGTAGTCCAGGTGGCTGCGGTGACAGGAAACAAAAACGGCTGAACGAGTTTTGAGGGTTTCTCTTAACGCTTGAACCTGGTTGGCATCAACGACAACATCCTCAAAAATCTTTCCAAAAAGCCAGGTCAGAACACCATACATGACCTCTACAAATCGGAAGGTGTAATTGGCAGCAATCTCGGTGAGAAAAGTATAGGCTTGGCCCATAATCTTTCTCTTATCAATGTTCTTTTCCTTAGAAATTTGATCAATTAGCAGGAGGATCTGGGGATCCCGCATGATGTTTTCTTTAATCAGGTAGGGCGAAAAGTAACGAGGGCCAAGAACTACTCGCATTTCCTGACTGATTTCTACTAAAACCTTCCTTCGAACCATGCGAGCCATACGGGTGGCATCAATGCCATCGATATCATCCGATATATCTGTGGGTTCAGTCGGCGAAAAGAGTATTGGAGTAAGGGCTTTAACCGTGCTGTCAGTGCGCTTGCGAGCAAGGTACCAAATCTTTCCCAAAAAATTTGGTCTTGAACTTAATCCGAGAAAGTATTCACTCAGCTGTCTTGAGGTGCCCCGCAGGTGTTTTCTCCAACAAATAAAAACAGGGATAAAGACAAAACTCATTTCTTCCCCAGACTGTTTCTCAAAGCTGAAAAGGTCCGCAATTAATCCCTCAGTTTCAGTGGGCTTAAAGAGTTCCTTACGCTCACCCGGGGGACAGAAGATAAGCCGCGGTCCTTGTTCTTGTGAGAGGAATAGGTCCGAGAACGACTTTTTAGTAAAAACGGTTTGTAAAAAATAGAGTGGTTTTGAGAGAAAAAGTATCTTCTTTCGATTAGCAATTAAAATGGCGCCCAAGCCGTTTTTACGGCACCAACTAGATAGAATTAACCATTCAATGATTCCCCCGTGAGTTAAACAGAAAACTAATTTGCGTGATTTCTTATCTTTGGGAAAAGTATCAACAGGAATATCAAAAGCAAAACGGACGAAAATAAGATTTGATATTTTTTGCCAGAGCTTATCGATGAATTGGTAAAGAGCGTTCAACATTTTTAGTTAATTATCGATCTCCGGCAGAAACCAATTCATGTAGACCCTGGTTGGGGTAGAGCTGTCTAAACTGTCCTTCTAGAAAGGAAAGCATTTGACCAGGTTGGAGAACCACACTCTCATATTTTTTTCGAGTAGCAGCAGCAAACCGTTGTCTGTCAGTAGTTAGGTTGGTGTCCACTAATAACCACTGATTGTCTACGAGCCAGTAGAGAAAGAAAATTCCTTTCATTCGGTCGGTCCGGAGTATCAGATCGCCGCTATAACGCCCAATAATCCGTAAACCTCCTGCGGAATTTCTCTTTATTTCGACAAGAGGGCGACTCGCCAGCGTGATTTGAGGAAACTCTTCAGAGATGTGTTTGGTAAGCATTCCGACAAAAGCAGATGAGAGCCTTGTGAAAATATTGGTAATCTGCTGATCCATGGGGATTTGATAGTAACTAAAAGGGTGGGTGAGACCAGGAAAGGTCTTTTCAAAAAGTGCGATTCGCTCCTTTGCGACGTCGAGCTTATCGAGTGGTTTAATGAGCAAGCGAATATCTTCTAAAAGAAAATCAGCACTGTCCTTTCCGGTGGTTCCCTGAAAGGCCTTAAAGAGAGCTGGTTCGGTCTTTGCGACTAATTTAGGATCCGAAGAATAAGCTTTTGCAGCCTCTGAGTAGCGTTCCAACTTAGATAGCAAATCGCCTGCAGATTCCAATTGTTTGTTTTGTCGATAGTAATTGAGCAAGACTTCGGCCGCTTCTTTGCCTTCATTATCTTTCGAGTTCTGATTAATCAGGTCATTGAGCTGCTGGATGGAAGTGGTCGGATTCAAAAGGAGCTGGCTGGTGGCTTGAGCCAGAAGCTGTCTTCTTTTTTGCAGCGCTTGATCTTTCGGTACAGCTTGCTTTTTCGTTGTTTTACGCTCGGAGGTGGCCGAAAATTTAAAAACCGCCCAAACGCCAAAACCAACCAAACAAACCGCGAGAGCCAAAACAGCTGATTTTACGGGAATTGCCTTCTCATGCTTAAAATAACTCTCTTTTGAGTCATAGATGGGAGTGGGTTCTTTTCCAGTCCGAGCGAAAGTGGCTATCCAATCAAGAGTCGGGTGAGAGCCTCCAACCGTATACTCCTCCAGCTCTGGAGTTGTTCGAACCATGGGAGCTTTACTAGGAGCTGGTTGTACCGGTGATTCAAACAGAGATTTAAATTTAGAGATATCACCAATCCGCTGCCAATCGCTTTGGCCTTCCCACCAAATCAGGGTGTCTGGCGATAGCGTTCCCTGGGAAATTTGGCTTCTCAAATCTGCTTCAGAAAAAGGGCCGGTTTGTTCGCCCTCAACTCCCAAAAAGTAGGCAGTATTTTGGCCGTGATCGGAAGCACTCATAGATTTTTATTATAGCATGACGTACTCAGTCTTGTGGGCTGAGCTCGCGACCAAAAACCCGTTTCCTTGCTGCGTCAAGTTGCTTCTTTCGGTATTCATCGTGATTGCTCTTTCCAAAGACGCTATCCGCGTAGGCTTTCACGTCCATCACTTGAACTTCGTAGGGAAAGAATCCAAATTCGTGCGTTGCAGGAGGAGCCGTAAAAAGCTCTTGGAGCAGATGAGACCCTTCCGGAATACTTTCAACGTGAGATTGAATGGCCATATAGGCTTGATAAAGCGGATTGGGGACTCGAACGAGTTCTCTACACGTAAATTGAATCGCTCGGTAGTGCTCACTGCTGTGAGGGTTAAAAATACTTCGCCCGGGCTGTCGAGTTCCAATTCGACTTTCCAAACGATTAAACATTTTTTTTACGTAAGGCTGAGTTTCGGGGTGTTTTTTTAAATGAGTAGTGATTCGATCAATTTCAAATTTTAGTCTTTTGATATCAATTAACCGATTTCTTGAGCGCGCCGGACGAATATTGGGCATGCTCACAATATTTTTTTCAATGAGAAATTTTACTGCACAAAGAGCCTCTAGCTTGGTTTCAGTCACCAAGCGAATTCCGACTCGATCATAGATCTCCTCCACAACGCTATCCGCTTTGTGAAGCAGCTTAATCATTTCTCGAGAGCGATCTTTTCTTTCCTTCTTTTTGAAAAAAAGAAGCTTGATGCCTTCCTCACCCTCAATCCCTTTACCGAGGTAAGTGGCTCCTGACTCCGGATCGACATGAAGATAGCGATCCAGCCTTGAGAGAACTTGCACCTGCATTTGATGAAAAAATTTGTGGCGAGGATCAAAAGACAAGTGAATCAAGCCATGCATGATGCGTAAAATAGCGCAGCTAAAAGTTTGTTCCAGAGTACCCAGTTCCCCCGATGCCAGAATGAGTAGGCGTCGAATGTCTTGAATCGCTTCGCGACTACGTAAGTGGTCTGGCACCTTCGAATAGTCAGGGTCGTTGAGCGATTTTTCGAGGAAGTCGATAGCATCATCAAAAAACTTCCAGAGAAGAATCAGGTCCCCTTTTTGATTGGGATCAAACCCATAGGCTTTGATGAAAGCCGTGGCCTCTTCCATGGAGTGAACAGAAAGACGCGGTATGTCAAGGCACGACATCCCCTCTAAAGGTACTCGCAAAGTAGCCCAAGGAAATTGTAAATTTGGAATAGCCGTCATCGCTACGGGGAGATATAACATAGGGCTCTGTTGACTCCAACGTAAGCCTTCTGAACGGAAGAAGTTTTACCGGTTAGGGAGAGGTGGCTGAGTGGTTGAAAGCGGCGGTCTTGAAAACCGTTATACCCGTAAGGGTATCGGGGGTTCGAATCCCCCCCTCTCCGCCAGAAGTGTTTGAATGAGCGGGAGTCCGGTGATAAAAGCTGTGTTTCTTTCCCATTTAGTGGAGAGGTGGCCGAGTGGTCGAAGGCGGCGGTTTGCTAAACCGTTATACGGGTAACACCGTATCGGAGGTTCGAATCCTCTCCTCTCCGCCA
>RFNV01000202.1 GCA_009927005.1 Pseudomonadota bacterium | reverse complement strand
GCCGGCGGTTATTGGCTGCCTAGCCACAGCTGCTTATGGGCTTTTGGCAGCGGCTTTAGCTACACCTACTCTTATCTGGAGTTTTATTTTGCTGCTGATCGTACAGGTCGTGTTTGTGCTTCCCGCCTGGGTAGTTATTGTGCTGGGGAGTGTCCTTCAGCCGATTTTAAAGACCGCCGTCGCTTTAATTCCTTGGTAATCAAATCTAATTCGCGCAGCGTTTGCCCCGAAATAGCGCTGTTTTCCTGCGCTCTCCGAATGAGATAAGGAGTGAGTTCCCTCACAGGTCCATAGGGAACATACTTAGCTGCATTAAATCCTTTTTCAGCTAGGTTAAACGTCAGGTTATCGCTCATTCCCAAAAGCTGTGAGAAATAAATGCGGGGGTTTGTCGATGAAAGCCCAGTTTTTAAAATTAAGTCGACTAAAAGCTGAGTGGATTCCTCATTGTGAGTTCCTGCAAAGATGGCAACTCGGTCAATATTTTCTACCATCAGTTTCAACGCGGCATCATAGGCTTGATCAGTCGCGCTTTTGTCCGGTTGAATGGGCGAAGCATAGCCATTCTCTTTTGCTCGTTTGCGTTCTTTCTCCATATAAGCCCCGCGAACGAGTTTGATTCCCAACTGAAATTTGTTTGATTGGGAATCTTGCAGCAATCTCTCTAAGTAAGTGAGCCTGTCGACTCGGTACATTTGAAGGGTGTGGTAGACGATGACTTCATTTTTATTAAATTCTTTCATCAGAGACTCAACCAAACAATCGAGTGGGGCTTGAATCCAGGATTCCTCTGCATCAATCAAGACCCTTACTTTGAGTTGTGACGCTTTTTCAATGATTCTTCTGACTCTTTTTTGAGCGCGTTCCCATTCCTGATTTTCAGAAGCTGTAAGGGGAAACTTTGCATGAAGTTTTTCAAGAAGTTCAAACCGTGCGAGCCCGGTGATTTTAAATACTGAAAATGGAATCGACGGACTTTGAGCAGCTAGGGTCAAAGTACTTAAGAGTTCTTTCTCAGTGGCATCGAAAACAGATTCCTTTTGAGCGCCCTCAATCGAATAATCTAAAATGGTTCCTACGTTGTAGAGTGCCAGACGCCTCACCAAATCGGAGCAATCTTTTGCATTTTCTCCCCCGCAAAAGTGACGAAAAAGGGAGCCTCTGAGAAGCGGCTCAAAAGGGACCGGAGTTTTTAATAAGGTGTTGAGAACTCCCGAACCTAAACGAACCATCAAAGGCGATCCCACAAGTTTAAACAGAAAATACGCTTGGGTGAGTTCAAACGTGGTTTTTGAGCGAAACGCTATTTCAGTATTCTGAAATGGGATTTTCATACAGTTGCTAAGGTTAACTGAGCAGAACCCAATTTTAAATAGTTTGGATAAGCTAATGAAAATATATCTTTTTTCAGGTTTTGGCCCGGTGTTTCAGCTATTTGGTTGCAATTCTCTTCAGATCTGGGGTAGTACGGGGGCACAAAAATCCACAAAGGGGGCTCTTTGAAGGGCAGGCTAAACGTTCGGAAGATTGTTTTAACCTTATTAACTGCGGGATGTTTGTTACCCACATCCGTCGGTTGGGCCATGATCGGATCTCAATTCGATTGGCAGTCGGCTGAAGCTCGGATGACCGGCGATCTGTGCGATACAGCCGATCACGACTTTGATGGATTCCGATACGAAGAAAAAATTCCCCACTGTAAAAGAAACGTAAGCGTTGAGACCAAACGAGCTGTGGCTCACGATTTCGGTATTTTTGATAATTACCACGATTTCGAAATCGATCATTACATCCCACTTTCAATCGGTGGCAGTAATGAACCCGCTAATCTCTGGCCGCTTCCGGTTCCAGTCGCTCGCGCTAAGTGTGAACTTGAAGGAAAAGTGCACACTCAAGTGGTGAAGGGCGAGATCAGTCAGGCTGAAGCCATTGAGCGAGTGAAAAGCTGGAAAAACTTTATCAACTTAAAATAAGCTTTACCGCTCTAGCGCTTTTTCGACAGCGTCTTTAATTTGGGTTTCGACTTTCGAACTCCAATCTCCGCTGCTTTTAAAAACCACGTTCAAATTTTTATCCAGAACATAAGTTGAAGGATAGACCGAAGTTCCTAATTGTTTCGCTAAGAGGCGTGCGCTGTCCTTGAGGACTGGGTGATTTGGGTTGTGCCGCCGAATCCATTCAGCATAATCGCTATCTTTTTTGTCGATTCCGACATCTAGGATTTGAACTCGCTCATCATTCTTAAAGTAATTCTGAAGCGAATTCACTTTTGGAGCGTTATCGTTGCAGTAGGGGCAACCCAAGAAATAAGTTTCGATTACCCAAACAGCATCTTGATATTCCTGACTGTTATAAGAAATTACTCCTTCACCTTGTGCGTTCATCCAAGGAAGTTGGAAGTGTTGAAGTGAGAAGCCAATAGAGCTGAGAAACAGACAAAGAAATGAAATCCGTTTGAATAGGGATGTCATGAGGGCCTCCAGAATTTTTAGGGGTATAGTCTTAGTCTGAAGGAGATTTGTTTAGAGTGCCGAAAACCAAAATCAAAAAGATTAACAACTGTTAGGGGTCAGCGGTTATCAAAGAAATCACCGCTGCTCCACTTCTCGTTACTGGAACGCTGCCCATCTGGCTTGTAATTTTTTAAATCATAGGTGAAGGGGCTGTTTGACCCACGAGAATTCACCGTTTGACCAGGAGCGACTACGCCCCCACCCGCTGAAGCTGAAATCGTTTTGGCCCCAGGATCTTGTACTGGGCCATCAGAAGACAAGCCTTTGGGTTTACTGGAGCAAAAGCTACAAGCAAAACTCATCGAGGGCAGGACAAGCAGGCTTAAACTGATGAAAGATTTTAAAAAGAGTTTCATAGGACCCCCTTAAGTTTTAAGCGCTTGATCTTAAAAGAAGCAAGGGGAGTGCCAGGCGTCAGGTTCTTAAACTATTGAAAACATGAAGAAAAAAAGCTAGTTCTTCGATTCTTGTCTTCAGTTCAAAGGCAGGTAAGTGTCTGTAATCATGGGGAAAAGATCGCATCAGGTTTTCAACAGATGTTTAAAAGTGTGTCAGGCCTTACTTTTCTTTTGTTTAACGATTCCAAGGATTAAAATTATAGATTAAGGCAAATCAAAATGAATCTACAGCGCTTGCTGTTTCAACTTCCCAAAGTTCTAAGAGTGCATCAATGGGTGAAGAACGTTCTCCTGTTCGTTCCCCTTTTCACTGCCCATCGCTTGGCAGATAAAGCGGTTTGGCAAAAAGGGGGATTAGCATTTTTAGCATTCAGCTTAGTGGCTTCCTCTGTCTACATCATCAATGATCTCCTCGACGTAAAATCAGATCGGTTGCATCCCAGAAAAAAGAATCGTCCCTTTGCTTCAAACGCATTTCCTTTAGCTTTGGGAATCGGATTAGTTCCTCTTTTGATTTCGTTAGGTGTCGGCCTTGCTGTTTGGGTTGGGCAAGATTTTGTTTTTGTTTTGGGAATTTATTTTGCGCTTACTTTTCTTTATAGCCTCTGGGTAAAAAGACTCCTTCTTTGGGATGTTATTTGTCTAGCCTCACTCTATACCATTCGAATTTTTGCTGGTTCTGCAGCTTCGGGAGTTCCAGTTTCCAAATGGCTTTTAGCGTTTTCTCTTTTTATTTTCTTAAGTCTAGCGCTTGCGAAGCGGGTATCGGAACTTAAAGTACACCAACAAAAAAAGGGAGAAGTGATTCCAGGACGGGGTTATCAATCTATCGACGAAGAAGCTCTTAGCAATTTAGGAGCGGCAAGTGGTTATCTTTCTGTTCTGGTGTTTGCTCTTTACGTTAACAGTTCCGAAGTCACTCAGTTTTACCGTTATGCAGAGACGCTTTGGTTTACGTGTCCTCTGATTCTTTATTGGATCAGCCGCATTTGGATTATCAGCAATCGCGGACACCTTCACGATGATCCCATTGTTTTTGCTCTGAAAGATAAAGTGAGTTATCTCGTTCTTCTTTTAACTGTTACGGTTCTTTATTTGGCAACTTGATGCAAAACCATACACCACATGTGGAGTCCTGGGGACGCACCGTAATAGTTCCTCAGAGAGTTATTCCCCTGTTTTGGCAACCTAAAAAACTTCCAGAACTCGATGAGCAAGAGACACTTCTTCCCTATGGTGAGGGACGAAGCTACGGAGACTCTTGTCTAAATGAAGGTGGCGTCCTTCTCCAAACTCGAGGGATGAATCGCTTTATTTACTTTGATGAATCTCAAGGAATTCTCCGGTGTGAGGCAGGGGTTCGGTTAGACGAAATTCTTGAAGTAACCATTCCTAGAGGCTGGTTCATCCCCGTGAGTCCCGGAACTCAATTTGTAACTTTGGGTGGAGCCATTGCAAACGATATCCATGGTAAGAACCACCATGTGGCTGGAACTTTTGGTCGATATGTTCGAGCGATGGAAGTATTACGGAGTGATGGAAAGCGTTGGTTATGTTCTCCACAAGAAAATTCTGATCTGTTTGGGGCAACGATTGGTGGCTTGGGGCTTACTGGGCTTGTTTTGTGGGCCGAAATTCAAATGAAGCGGGTATCTGGGCCTTGGATCGATCAAGAGACCGTTCGTTTTTCTCATGTGGATGATTTTTTTAAGATCTCGGAAGATTCAGAAAAAGATTATGAGTATTCCGTTTCTTGGATAGACACGTTGGCACAGGGGAAGCACTTGGGGCGGGGACATTTCATGAGAGGAAATCATTCGCCTCAAAAACTGGATTATTCTTCAAAGCCGAAGAAAATCACGATCCCCTGCAATGCTCCCAACTGGCTTTTAAATACATTTACTGTTAGGTCATTTAACTTTTTGTATTATCACCGGCAACTGGCCACCCAAAAAAGAAACACAGTTCATTACCGGCCCTTTTTCTATCCTTTAGATGCTGTTCTTGCTTGGAATAAGCTCTATGGAAAACGTGGTTTTTTTCAATATCAATTAGTTGTTCCCTTCAAGAACGATCGAGAGCCAATTAAAGAAATATTAAGATTGGTTGCTAAATCCGGAATGGCCTCTTTTTTAGCGGTCCTAAAAACCTTTGGAAATATCCCCTCTCCAGGATGGATGTCCTTTCCAAGAGAGGGAGTTACTTTGGCTTTAGATTTTCCTAACCAAGGAAGTAAAACCAGAAAACTCTTTGAGGAGTTAGACAGGATCGTCAGAACAAGCCAAGGAGCTCTGTATCCCGCTAAAGATGCAACGATGTTGGCGGAAGATTTTCAAAAGTTTTATCCCCGCTGGCAAGAATTTCAAAAATGGGTTGATCCGAAGTTTTCTTCCAGCTTTTGGCGGAGAGTCGCAGAAGGGCAGGGATCCAATGGCTAAAACACTCATCTTGGGGGCCACATCTGCCATAGCAATTGAAACCGCGAAAATTCTTTCCGATCGGGGAGATGCTCTCTTTCTAGTGGCTAGAAGCCCAGAAAAATTGGAATCGGTTCGATGCGATTTGGAAGTGCGAGGGGGAAAAATTGCGGGAACCCTCAGTTCTGATCTCAATGACTTTTCGACTCATCCAGGGTTAATGAAAAAGGCCCTAGAAGCTCTCCAAGGGCTAGATCTGGTCTTGATCGCGCATGGCACGTTAGGGGATCAAAAAGCCTGCGAACAGGATTTTGTACTTGCGGAAAAAGAGATCCGAACTAACTTTCTAAGCTGTGTTTCGCTGCTGACTTTAATCAGCAATAAAATGGAGCAAGAAAAGTCCGGAACCATCGCAGTTATTAGTTCTGTTGCGGGGGACAGAGGACGTCAAAGTAACTACATTTACGGTTCCGCAAAGGGGGCCCTGAATCTCTTTCTGCAGGGGCTTAGAAACAGAATGTACTCATCGGGGGTGATGGTGCTCACCATAAAGCCAGGGTTTGTGGACACCCCCATGACAGCTGCTCTTAAAAAGAATTTCCTGTTTGCTAAACCTGATCAAATAGGTCGAGGAATCGTTAAGGCGATTGATCGCAAAAAGGATGTTGTCTATCTACCCTGCTTTTGGTGGGGCATTATGGCAATTATAAAAGCTATTCCTGAGAAGATTTTTAAAAGATTAAAATTATAGTTGTCCGTTTTTAATCTTAGCTTTTTAACTCAGTCCACATGCGACTGATTCGCGGAAGCGTCTCACCTAGTTCTTCTAAGAAAAAAAGCTTCTTAACGACTTCCTCTGGAGGATAAAGTTGGGGGTTCTTTTGAACCGTTTCAGGAAGCATTGCTTTCGCTGTCTTATTGGGAGTCGCTAGCCAGTTTTCCTCCACGATTTTTAAGTTTTGCTCCGGCTCCAGAAAAAAGTTTATAAACTGATGGGCTTCCTCAATTCGGGTACTGGTGGCCGGTATCGCAAAATTATCCGTCCAAATAATTCCGCCCTCCTTAGGAATAAAAAATTTGATATTTGGATTCTCCCGAGCGGCTTGGACTGCGTCTACCGAATACATGTGAGAAATGGACAACTCTCCTTTTAAAAGAAGAGCTTTTGGTTCCGAAGTAAACATCAACACCCTGTCTTTTGCCTGGGAAATAAGGCCTTTTGAATCCTCCAAAGAGGCTAAATCTCGAGTGTTAGGAGAAAGTCCCTTCAAAAAAAGAACTGCAGCAAAAACTTCGCGCATGTCATCTAAGAGGCTGGTGTGTTTCGGATCCTTTGAATCAAATAAAAAGGACCAAGAAAGATCAGGTGAGTCTACGGATATTTTCGAAGTGTTTACAGCTATGCCCGTAGTGCCAAAGGTAAATGGAACTGAGTATTTTAAGTCTGGATCATAAGAAAGCTTGAAGAAATAGGGATCGATATGGTGGAGATTGGTAAGAAGGCGTGGATCCAGGGGCGCTAACATGGAAAGGGCAATGAGGCGCCTTGTGATGTAGTCTGAGGGTTGAATAATATCGAAACCAGTAGCTCCGGCTTTCAGTTTTGCAAACAGTTCTTCGTTACTAGAAATATAAGTGAGTTCTACTCGAATTCCAGTTTTCGCGGTGAACTCCTCTAGGGACTTTTCGGGAAAATAATTACTCCAAGTACAAACCCGAAGGGTATTGGTTTGAGAAACCTTGCTTCGGAGGAAAACGATTCCTCCAATAATGCAGGCAAGCGCTAAAAAAGACCGACTAACCTCTGAGTACCCATTTTCTACTTTGTTCCTTGGATACCAACATAAGCACTAAAAAGGTGGAGATACAAATCATTATAAAAGAAAGGCCATTTAATTCGGGTGAAACCCCAATTCGCATTAAAGAGTAGATTTTTAAAGGAAGCGTTGTAAGGCCCGCGCCGCTTGTGAAGAAGGAAATTAAAAAGTCGTCAAACGACAGGGTAAAGGCGAGTAGCCATGCCCCCATCACGCCAGGAATGATATTGGGAAGGGTCACTTTCCAGAAAACCTCAGTAGGCTTTGCCCCTAAGTCCATAGCAGCTTCACTCATTTGGGGATCAAGCTTTCGCAACTGTTCTACCATGATGAAGTAGACGAAGCTGGCACTGAAACTTGCATGGGCGACTACAACGGTTAGAAATCCGAGGTCAAAGCGGCAAAGCAAAAAGAATAAAAGCAGAGAAAGTCCGGTAATTACCTCAGGCACCAAGATCGGTAAAATAATCAGGGTTTGAATCACCGGGGGAAGAAGGCCCGAAATTCGGCTTAATCCAACGGCACCAAGCGTTCCTAACGATACGGCTAAAGTTGCCGAGAGAACGCCGATTTCTACGCTATTTAAAAGGGGGCCCCAAAGTGCCGGGCTATCAAAGAGTTTTATGAGCCATTTTAAAGTGAATCCGCTTCTCCAATCGTTTGGATTTTCAAGAAAAGCCTGAAAGATTAAGTAGAGCAAAGGTAAATAGAGAAGGCTAATCGCCATCCAAAACAGGAATGAAACCCAGGGATTTTTAAATCGCATGGCCCAACTCCTGTGTTTGAGGCTGCTGGTTTTTTGACGTCCAACGATTCTGAAGCCAAAGGGCGCCTAAAAGAAGAACTGAGAGTACCGTTGCAATGGCTGATCCCAAAGGCCAATCTTGCAAAATAAAGAATTGTTCGACCATAACCTTTCCTAAGAAAGCCTCTTTAGCTCCCCCCAAAAGATCTGGAATGACGTACTCCCCTAACATGGGAATAAACACGAAGAGACTTCCAATCAAAACTCCTTCTTTAATATTTGGAAGGATTACTTTTCTAAAAGTCTGAAACCGGGTGGCACCTAAATCTGAAGCGGCTTCTCGTAAGAACGGGTCAAGTTTCTCTAAAGAGGAATAAATCGGGACTACTAGAAAGGGCAAATAATTGTAAACCAGGCCGATGTAGACTCCCAAACGAGTGTAGAGGATCGATGCTTGGGGTGCTCCCACGGAGGCCAAAAGCTGGTTAAAAAGGCCGTTGGACCCAAATAAAGAGACGATTCCGTAAATTCGTAAGATGAAATTGGTCCAAAACGGAATGAAAAGTAAAATCAAGCCGATGCTTTTAAGCGGCCCTTGTACTCTTGCCAAAAAATAGGCTACCGGAAACCCAATCATCAGACAGGAGATCGTTGCCCCAAAAGCTAACCACAGAGTCTTTAAAAGTACTTTAATGTAAATCCAATCCAAAAGTTGTTGGTAGTTCTTTAGGCTAAACGCAAACACTATGTTGCCGAGGTCTGTGCGTTGGAGGAAGCTCATCCCTAAAATGAGAGAGAAGGGGAGGAGAGTCATCAAAATAAGCCAAATTAAAAAAATCCAGGCACTGGAAGGGATGACAGAGGGGGTTTTCATGTGGATTGAGGCAAAACTATCGCATCATCGCCTCGCCAGGCTAAAAAGACACGATCGCCGACATTAAGTCTGCGTTTTTTAAGTCTTTCCAATTCTTGTTCAAATACTTTAAAGGTGGACTGGCCTATTTTTACTGCGTACTCAGTGCGCGAACCCAGATAAATGAGATCCTGAATTTCCCCCTCCATCAAGTTTTCCTGTGTGGTTGACTTGCTTCTGAGAAGCCTCATTTTTTCTGGACGAAGGATAACGGAAACTTGTTTCGGTAAGGCATGGCCGTTCTTTTTTAGTTTGAACATTCCCAGCGGAGACGAGAGGACGATTTCGCCCGTCTCAGAGGAAGCTTCCCCTTGAATATCTCCCGGGATCTCGTTCACCGCCCCGATAAAACGGGCCACGAAAGTATCGCTGGGGTCTTCATAAATAGTCTTCGGGGTTCCAACCTGTAAACACTGGCCGGATTTAAAAACGGCAATTCGATCGGACAACTGGAGTGCTTCTTCTTGATCATGCGTAACCAAAAGGAAGGTAATTCCTACCTTCTTACAAATCGTTTTCAGCTCTTCTCTCATTTTCATCCGTAGCTCCGGATCGAGAGCAGAAAGGGGTTCATCAAGTAAGACCAATTCTGGTTTTCCTACCAAAGCGCGAGCCAAAGCGGTTCTCTGAGCCTGTCCACCGCTGATTTGGTGAGTTCTTCTATCTTGGAGGTCTTCAATTTCGACCAGTTTGAGACTTTCTTTTACCCGTTCGGCAATCTCGGCGGAGGGAAGTTTTTTGAGATGCAATGGAAAAGCGACGTTTTCAGCTACGGTGAGGTGGGGGAACAAGGCGTAGCGCTGAAAAACAGTGTGCACGTTTCGCTTATGGGGGGGCAAACGAGTGATATCTTGGTCATTCAAAATAACTCGGCCAGAAGTGGGGGTTTCAAAGCCGCCAATTAATCGGAGAACGGTCGTTTTTCCGCACCCGCTGGGCCCTAAGAGCGAGAAAAATTCCCCCCGCTCAACAGACAAGGTCAGTGGATGAAGTTGGAACCCTTCAAACGATTTAGTAACGGCCTCCAAATGTAGGAGCATAGCGAATAAATAAAGGAAGCTGAGGTGAGACTCAAGCGCTTATTTTCTCAATTTGCGATCAATTGAATAGATTCTGGGCCAGTCAACAAAACTTGTGGATTGGCTTGTCCCGGATCGACAACATTGAAGACTCCCGAAGCCTTAATTCGAACGTTTCGGTTAATCAGTTTGTTGCGGCCGTTCTCAATCCCGTTGGTTTCTGAATCCCAGTATTTTTGGAGCTTTTCTCGGATTTGCTCAAAAACTTTAGTATCTTCAAAATTGACAAGCGTGAACTCACGTAAAATTCCCATTTCGTCAGCCACTTGGATTGCAAACACGTTAAAGTTCACTTGTGGGCTTTTCGGAAAAAGAACGAGGGGACCTTCCACAGCTCCTTTTTTGCCATGCCAATCCACCATCCGATCGGTCACCAGAATCGGGTCTTTGGCTTGAAGGTCTAGAGAAATATGGGTCGGTTTTGAGGGAAAATCCCTCACATCGATTTTGAGTCTAACCTTATCATTGCGGTACAGCCCCTTGGCCATCGCCGGGTTTCCAACGACCACTGGCACGATGGCATCTTTATATTCAATTACGAGGACTTTTCCGTCGTTCACAACTGCATGGACTTTGGCGAAAATTTCTTTATGAGAAAACAAGTCTTCTGGAAGATCTGCTTTGTAAGGATAGGGCTCTGGCGCGGGGGTAGGTGATTCATATGAGTTGATCATGTCGATATGAGAAACCCAAATGTGAGTAATCGGAGCTTGGTTTGCCAGAAAACTCCCCTTTATAAGGACTTCATCGTGGCGTTTCAGAGTTTGAAGAGTTCTTGAAACCGCTTCATTGCCTGGAATTAAAGGAAATTCTCGGTGAGCAAAAAAGTTTCCGGGTTCACGGTAAGTAAAAACATAAAGACTTAGTGGTTCAGAAGCCCCATGAACCCACCCTTTCAAACCATCTTCTTTGAGTTGTTTCTCTAATTCGGAAAGTGGGGTTGGAGCAGCATTCAAACTTAAGGTGATGAAAAGCAAACTGAATAAAAAAGTAAGAAGTTTCATGTGCGAAAAACTAGCATAGATTTGTGCTTTGCAATACATAATCGTCGCAAAAACCGGCCGCTCCGCCTATAATTTTTACCTATGGCTTTAACGGCTTTAGATAAGCTGAGACTCTTTCTCCGCGTTCCTGGACAAGGGATCTACACTCCATCGACGGGTGGGGGATATGCTCAACGCCTCCAGCAGGCGTTGTTTGGGACCTTAGACCCCAAGCAAATTCAACAGGCATGGGAAGAACAATTCCAAAAAATTCGGCGCGTTGAGTCGGTTCTTCTTGGGGTTCCCTCAGATACAGGCGCTGGGGTGATGAAAGGGGCTAACTTCGGTCCGATCGGTATTCGCGAAGCTTACTTGAGTCAGTTTGGTCCTCTTCCCAAAACTGTTTTGGATCTCGGGGATGTGATCTGTGTTCCCCATTTTCTCCACGATGAGATGCTGAGCGAGCAACAGCGCGAGGCCACTCAAAAAGAACTGTATCCAGGTCAATCGGAGCGACTTCCTGTCAGCCCGTTATCCATTGCAGAGGCTGCCTTGAAAGCAGTCCTTGAACTGAATCCCCAAGCCAAAGTTTACTTACTAGGGGGAGATCACAGTGTCTCTTGGCCAGCGATGGTTTACTGCCACCAGCGATTCCAACAAGAATTTGGGGTTCTTCATTTTGATGCCCATACCGATTTAATGACTCGTCGTTTGGGGGTTGATTACTGTTTTGCAACTTGGGCTTATCAAGCATTGAGATTTTTAAAGCCCTACCATTTGGTCCAGGTTGGGATTCGCTCTTCTTCCAAAACTAAAGCGCAATGGGCCGAGCTTCACCCCGTTCTTCAATTTTGGGCTCCCGAAGTTTTAGGTAGGGAAGCTGAGGTCATCGCTCAGGTCTGCCAACATTTTTCTGACAAGGGTGTGAAACATCTTTATATTTCTAATGATATTGATGGCACAGACAGTTCTGAGGCGAGTGCCACCGGGACCCCCGAGCCTCTGGGATTAAAGTCTAGTTTTGTTAAGGGGTTGATTTCGGAAGTAAAGAAGCACTTTCATGTTTTTGGAGGAGATATTGTTGAGGTGGCCCCCCCTTTATCTGGCATTCGGGATTTTAAAGCCGAGCCCACTTGTCAACTGGGGGCTCAATATCTTTACGAGCTAATCCGCACCTCATAAGAAAGGGACTCTTTTTTTGAAAATCGCTTTTGTTTTCAACCGCAAAACAGATGAATCGCTAGAACAAGCTGAGTTTGATACACCGGAAACCATCACCGCGATTCATAAGGCGCTGGCCAGCGGTGGACATGACGTCATCGATGTCGAAATGAATCTGCATCAATCCGCTTCGTCTTGGATGGGTCGTCTAGCCACTGAACGGCCCGACATCATTTTTAATACTGCTGAAGGGTATTTTGGGATTGGTCGGGAAAGTCTGGGGCCCACGGTATTTGAGCAGCTGCAGTTGCCCTACGTTGGCTCGGGACCTTATGGATGTTTTTTAACTCTCGATAAATTTCTTACCAAACAAATGGTGGCAAGTCGCAAAGTGCCGGTTGCGGAAGGTTATTTTGTTACTTCAATCGAAGAATTAAGCCTTGTTGCAGCCGAAACCGTTTATCCTGCCTTTGTTAAACCAAACTATGAGGGATCGAGTAAGGGAATTACGGAAAGATCGTTTTGCAAAGATGCTGACGGGCTAATGTCTTATGGGTCCGAGCTTCTAAAAACATTTCCCCAAGGCATTTTGGTAGAGCGATTTATTCCGGGAAAAGATATTACGGTCCCTTTCGTGGCTGGATTGGGCGATGGCGGAGTATTAGAGCCACTGGAGTATGTGTTTAGCGATCCCAGAGCAAATGACAGTACGATCTATGATTATTCTCTAAAAAATGAACTCGATGAAAAAGTTTCCGTCAGGTGTCCGGCTCAATTAGATGCCACGGTACGGGCTCAGATTTTATCGATGATGAAAAAAATTGTCCCTGCCTTGGGAGTGGTTGATTTTGCTCGGGCTGATTTTCGAGTCACTCCCGATGGCGAGGCCTATTTCTTAGAAATCAATGCATTGCCGAGTCTTCAGCCCGGCGCTGGAATTTTTGCTGCCACTGAACTGCTTGGGCTTAATTATGATCAAACCATTTTAAAAATCTTAGAAGCAGCTCGGGCACGGTTGAAATTGGGTGGGAAATCCCCCAAAACTCCAAGGCGTATGAGGACCACCCGAGTTGCTCATGTTGGTGTGGTTTACAATCTGAAAAGGAAAAGCCCTGGAGAAACTGGCTATGAAGAGGAAGCTGAATTTGATTCTCAAGCCACAGTTGATGGCCTATGCAGCACAATCCAGAAGTTTGGGCTTAAAGTTACTCCGATTGAAGCTACGAAAACCCTTGCAGAGGATCTCAGAGAACACAAAATTGATGTGGTTTTTAATATTGCAGAAGGTTCTAAAAAAAGAGCACGAGAAGCCCAAGTTCCTGCCATTTGCGATCTCTTAGATATTGAACACACAGGGAGTGATGCCACTTGCTTAGCAGTGACTCTAGACAAAGCCCTGACAAAAAAAATATTGAGTCAAGACGGAATTCTCACTCCTCTCTATCGCTTATATCAGGGGGGAACAAAACCAGTAGAACCCGGTCTTCGTTTTCCTGTGATTGCAAAGCCAAACCAAGAGGGGACTTCGAAGGGGATAGGAGATAATTCAGTTGTTCACTCTCCCGAGGAACTCCATCAAGTAAACCAGGCCTTGTGGCAAAAGTTTAAATCTCCAGTCCTTTGCGAGGAATACATCGAGGGAGAGGAATTTACGATTGGTGTTTTGGGGACGGGGACGTTGAAAGTCTTGGGGCCCATGCAATTTAAATTCAAAGAAGCCGCGGGAAAGTTTCCCGTGTACACATTTGAAGCCAAGCAAAGCAATCCTTTTCAAAACCCCATTTTTGAATTGCAGTGTCCGGTTCAATTGGGAAGGGAAATGGATAGAAAAGTAACTGCGTTTGCAAAGAAGGTTTTTAAGCTCTTGGGGTGTCGAGATGTCGCCCGAATCGATTTTCGAATCGATAGCAAAGGCGGCATTTATTTTATTGAGATTAATCCACTCCCGGGACTCTCCCCTGGTTTTAGCGACTTAGTCGTTATGGCTGAGCGATGTGGGATGAGTTACGAAAGTTTAATTAAACGAATTCTCACACCGGCCATTCAAAGATGGCGAGGCGGAAGGACTTGGTAAGCGCGATGAATTTGTTCGAAAAGTATTTAGAAGAAGGCAAATTAAGAAAACGGGCCAGAGACTTGGGAATTTCCATCGGAGAGTACCCTACCGGCCCCTTGAACTCTATTACCGATGTCAAAGGGGTTCGAGTTGGACATTCGACGCTCATAGAGGGGTCTGGACGACGAAAGCCAGGTAATGGGCCCGTGAGAACGGGAGTGACCATCATTCAGCCCAATGAGGATCCTTACAACCAGAAAGTGGTAGCTGGTGGATTTGTTTTGAATGGGGCCGGTGAAGTTTCTGGGATGACCCAAGTGATGGAGTGGGGGCTTATTGAAACTCCTATTGCTTTAACGAATACTCTTTCAGTGGGGCGAGTGTCTGATTGCGTGGTCAAGTGGATGGCCGATAAACATCCCTCCATCCAAAACAACGTAGAAGTGATCATTCCCGTCGTGGGGGAGTGCGACGACAGTTTTCTCAACGATGCCGTCGGGCTTCACATTAAACCAAATCATGTATTTAGTGCTCTGGATTCGGCTTCGGAAGGGCTCCCCCTAGAAGGATCGGTGGGCGCGGGTACTGGGATGATCTGCTGCGATTTCAAAGCCGGGATTGGGACTTCCAGCAGGACTGTAAAAGTAGGTGATCACCAATACACGGTGGGAGTATTGGTTTTAAGTAATTTTGGAGTGATGGAACATTTGCGAGTTGATGGCTATCCGTTGGGAGAAATTTTTGCCAAGGGGTTGGGCGGCTATTCCAGGCGAATCAACAATTACGGCTCAATCATCACCGTTATTGCCACTGATATGCCATTAGTAGCGAATCAAATTAATCGGCTCTGCAAGCGTGCAGCTTTGGGAATCGGTCGTGTGGGGAGCTATGGGGCTCACTCGAGTGGTGAAATCATCATTGGATTTTCGACAACAAACTCAGTACCCAGAAATTCTCAACGCTCTTTGATTCAAATGAGCATGATTCTCGATACCTTTTTGGATGGTGCGTACAAAGCCGTAATTGAAGCTACTGAGGAATCCATTCTAAATTCCCTCACGATGGCGGTCGAGATGGAGGGAGTAAATGGAAATCGGGTTCCAGCTCTCAATCTCAAATCCGTAAAGGACTTGATGGAAAGTTATTCAAAAGTAAAAATGGCGATTAATGGGGGATTGAAATGAGCGTTTGGGAAGCAGTTGTTTTAGGGGCAGTCCAAGGGCTGTCAGAATTTCTTCCTATCAGTAGCTCAGGCCATTTGGTTCTTGTTCCCTGGCTGTTTGGTTGGAAAGATCCTGGCCTCGCCTTTGATGTGTTCTTACATTTGGGAACAGCTCTAGCTCTGATTCTTTATTTTTTTGGAGATTTATGGAGGGTTTTCTTTGCGGGATTATCCAGCTTATGGGAAAGAAAAGTTGGATTCGAAATCGATCGACTCCTTTTCTGGTGGATAGTGGTCGGAACGATTCCAGCAGTTGTCACTGGATTTGCTTTTGGGGATTACATTGAAGCCCATCTTCGAAGCCCTCTTTTAGTCGCCTTCTTTTTGGCGGGAGTCGGATTTCTTATTTTTTGGGTTGACTGGCAATATCCGTCCACTCGCTCCATCGAGGAAATGACTACTGGGGAAGCTTTTTTAATTGGACTTGCTCAAGCCTTTGCATTGATTCCGGGAGTGTCACGCTCCGGAAGTACTATCGCAATGGCCCGAAGGTTAGGGTTTAACCGCCATACGGCGGCACGGTTTTCATTCTTACTAAGCGTGCCCATCGTTTTTGGAGCGCTCACTTTGGAGGGAAGAAAAGTAATTGGGCATTTAAGTGGGGAAGTCGGGATGACCTACCTTATTGGTGGCCTGATTTCTTCTTTTGTAGTGGGAATCCTGAGTATTCACTTCATGCTTCAATTCCTAAAGCATTCCTCTTTAAAAGTATTTGCTTGGTATCGTCTCGTAGTAGCGGCGATGATTGTGGTGACGAGTCTCTTTTTTGGAAAGTAAACTTTCCTAAAAATTGTAAGTTAACGAAAAAACAGTTGTGAAATAGTTGCCGCTATTTTGGTCGGGGGGAGTTGGGGAGCCGGAACTTTCACCATCAAAGTAAACCAAGTGATATCTAAAATCCGTTCCTAAATAAATATGGCGACGATAAATCTGGAATTGTAATCCGCCCCCAAAATACCCGCCCATATTGTTCGTAGAGGTATCTCCCAATGCGGAATTAGTGGATGTTTGTCGAATGTAGAGACCTCCTCCCAACGCAAGATAGGGATTTGCAAGTGCAATTGGCTTGGGAGCATTTTTAATATCTGGATAAAAACGAAAACCAAAGTTAATAGGAATCAAAATATTTTCCTGAGCAGTCGCCCCTGAAATATTTTGATGTTTTAGGTAACCACCCCGTCCTTCGAAAGCGAGTGATTTATCAAAAAAGTAAATGATGTGAGCCCCTGTATAAAAAGCAGGATCATTAGTTTCTCCCAAGCCGCCCGTATAGCTTCCCAAACCAAAATCAATTCCCAGCATCAGAAATCGACCTAAGTGGAAAAATTCTTTGTCTGCTTTTTCATCCTCAGCAAACTCATAGGCGGTTGGATCTACCAAAAGGATCTGAGATTCCTTTGTAATCCGAACCCTGGCTTTCGGCGAAAGCTGTCGAGGGAGAGAGAATTGCGATAAAGCCCGAAAACAAAACAGCAATCACAAAGGTGAAGCGATGTGCCAAGGTGGCAGTTTTCATTTTTTAGTCCTTGTTCGGTTTTCAGTGAGGCTTCTTCATTATAATATTTTTAAAAAAATCAGTCGATCCTCAAGAAGTTTACAGTGAATTCAGCTTGTCTACAGCGAGTCAAAACAATCGTTAATCTTTGACATTCCAAGGTTTTTTGTTAGCGTCTCCCTATGACTAAGCCACCAACAATTGACCGAAAAACCTTAAAAAGCCCAGATGCCTTTGTTTCGAAAGGGACCCAGTTATTGAGTCGAGTTTCGAGAAGCCGGGTGGGGTTAATCCCCATTTTAGCCGCGGGAGTTTTAATTGCTGTTGGATTTTACGGTTACGATGTTTGGGAACAAAATCGAGAAGAAAAGGCGTGGGCAGAGTATTACTCGGCCAATAAATCGGAAGGCGATGCCAAATGGGAAAAGCTGAAGCAGCACCATGGGGCGTGGAAGCAAAGTCGAGCTGCGATGCTGGGAGCAGTAGAAGTCGCTGATCATCACTTTGAAAATTCAAAAAAGGAATGGGGAAAAGAAAAGGCAAAAGTTCAGGCCGAAGCAAGTTTGGCCGCTGAATGGTATGCGAATGCACTCGAATTCCGAAAGTTACTCCCGGTAGAGAAACAGTTGCTTTTGATTAATAAAGGGAACTCTGAAGAACTCTCTGAAAAATGGGCGGATAGTTATGCAGATTATGAAAAAGCCTATTCCCTCAATGGACCTGCAAAAGCTCTTGCTTTGCTCAGCCTGGGGCGTGTTCAAGAGGCTCAGGGAGAAAAAGATAAAGCGGTTCAAACCTATGAAAAAGTGTTTACTGAGTTTGCCTCTAGTGAGTACGGAAAAGTCGCAAAAATCAATTGGCGAAAACTCAAGAGCCCCCTATTGAGCTCCGGAAAATCTAAATGAGATTTCTTTTTTTAGTCCTTCTAGTCGGCCTTTCTATTCCCATTTGGGGCCAAACTACTGTCATAAGCGAGTGGGGTGTTAATCCGGGAACAAAAATCACTCTGGAGACTCCCCAGCAGAGAACTCAGCCGATTGTGGTTGGAGATCTTCTCTTCACAGCTGATATCTCCGGTAACGTGACTGCTTACCACCGCATATTTGGCTATGTTTTGTGGAAAACAAAGGTCGAGGGGGGAGTGGATGGAGCTTTTTCCTACGGCCGATCAAAACTGTTCGTAGGAGACCTCAAAGGGAATCTCTATGCTTTAAACTCCAGAGATGGCTCTGAGAGTTGGCGTTTTAAAATTCAATCTGAATGGCTGGCTCCACCCGCTATTTATCGAGACAAAGTCGTTGCAATGTCGAGCAACGATGAAGTTTATGCTTTAAGCGAAACCAAAGGCTCTGAAATTTGGCACTACTCTCATCGAGGAGATGAGAAGATGACGATTCGGGGAACTGCCGGTCCTACCATCTATGGCGATCAGGTCTTTATTGGGTTTTCCGATGGTAATCTAGCGGCCTTGCGGTTAAAGGATGGAAATGAAAACTGGGTGAAACGATTAAAATCGCGTGAGCGATTTTATGACGTTGATACGACTCCCGTTGTTGATGACGGAGGAGTGGTTGCAGCTTCCTTTGACGGAAAGGCTTATAGTCTTGATTTGTTTTCCGGAAGTATTCAATGGACCTTTCCAGCTGGCGCCTACTCAAGCCCTCTGATTATTGAAAACCGGGTTTATTTGGCGGGCTTGGATGGTTACGTCTATGCCCTCGATAGGCAGACTAGCGCAGTTGTTTGGAAGTCGGAGCGGTTTGAGGGAGTCGCATTAGCGCCGACTCAGGTAGGAAATACTTTAGTCATTACGACTTCGTCCGATCCTGTTCTGATTTTGGATATTAAAACGGGGAAAACCCTGATGAAGGAAAATCTGGGAGCGGGTACTTTAACTCCTGCGACTGGAGCACCTGATGGGTGGTTTTATTGTTTTTCAAATTACAACAACCTGACAGCTTTTCGCATTTTTGATTTTTTAGAAAAAAAGGGGCCTGAAACTGTTTCGAGTCCCACAGCTGTGATACGAGACCTTGGCAACTCAAAATACGATAAAAATCATTCTTGAGCAGGCGCGACAGGAATTTATTTTTTCAGCCTATCAATGTGTCATTGAATCTCCAAAGGCCACCTTATCTCTTGCGGGAGGGGTGACAACTTATTGGGCATCCAACAAACCGGTGGATCAAACTACTTTGTTTGATTTGGCAAGTCTCACTAAGCCACTCTGTACGGTTAGTATTTTAGCCCGCCTTTTTGAAAGAGGGATATTTACTTTAGAGCAGGAACTAGGAGAAGTCGCTCCCGAATGGAAAAAAAGTGCTTACGGTTCCTTGCGATTAAAAGAGCTTTTGAACCATTCAGCTGGCCTCAAGGATTGGTATCCACTTTATCAGTCCTCTTCGTGGAAAAGACGTTATTAAGGGAGCCATCCACCTTCATTGTAAACCCACCAAAGAAAACTACTCGTTATAGCGATATTGGATTTTTGCTTTTGGGAACGGCAATTGAAAACCTGACTCAGCAGTCATTAAAGGAGAGTTTTGCGAGCGAAGTCGTTAGGCCCCTTGAGCTTAAAAATATTCTCTTTGGTCCAGTTCCACAGGAAAACTCTGCAGCAACTGAGTGGAGAAGAGAACTAGGGCGTTGCCTGCAAGGCGAGTCCTTTGATGAAAATACTGCAGCTCTTGGAGGAATGGCTCCTCATGCAGGACTTTTTAGTTCTGCGGAAGCAATTCGCCCACTTTGCCGTGAATGGCTCAGCGCCGTTCTAGGTGACTCCCAATGGCTAAATCAATCGACTGCAGAGTTATTTACCACTCGAGCCGATTTAGTCTCCAAAAGCTCCTGGGCTTATGGTTGGGATACTCGTTCCTTCGAAGGTTCCTCAGCAGGGTCGTTATTTTCACTTAAGAGTTTTGGTCACTTAGGTTTTACGGGAACCTCGGTCTGGATTGATCCCGACGTTGAGGGATTTTGTATCTTATTAACAAACCGAGTCCATCCCAGTCGTTTGGATGAGCGAATTCGACGCTTTAGACCCTTGCTTCATGATGAAGTGGCTCGCTATTGGAAAGAGTTGGACAAATGAGTATGAAACAAAAAGTTCATTTTGTGGGAGTAGGTGGCGTGGGCATGGGAAGTCTTGCCATTGCCTTATCAAAAGCTGGATTTGAAGTGAGCGGCTCTGATGGAAAATTGTATGAGCCCATGAAGTCAGTCTTGAGCGACGCTCAAATTCAGCTGTTCGAGGGATACTCACCCGATCACCAGCAGAAGATTCAACCCGATTGGGTTGTGATTGGGAATGTTATTCGAAAGGAAAATCCAGAGGCTCAGGCGTGGATACAATCAGGAATTCCCTTTTGCTCATTTCCCGAAGCGGTTAGAAGGTTTGTGATTCAAGATAAGTTATCAATTGTTTGTTCTGGGACACACGGAAAAACAACAACTACTTCTTGGGTAAGTTTTTTATTCCAGGAACTCAAAAAAGATCCCAGCTACTTAATTGGTGGAGTTCCAGTTGATTTACCTACTGGGAGCTTGATTTCTGAAGGAGAGTTTTTTGTTGGCGAGGGAGATGAATACGACTCGGCATTTTTCGATAAAGGGCCCAAGTTTCTCCATTACAACCCAACTGCTTGTATCATTTCAAATGTCGAGTTTGATCACGCCGATATCTATCGAGATCTTGCGCATGTGAAAGAAAGTTTTGAAAAATTAGCAAGCCTGCTTCCCGGAGATGGGGTGTTAGTTGTTAACTATCATGATCCCAATGCGATGGAAGTCGCTCAGAAAGCTCTATGTCCCGTGCAAACTTTTGGAACCAGCGACGGTGCGATGTGGAGAGTTATCAACATCCAAGAAAGCTCCGCAGGATTTAAATTTGAAGTAACCTACAAAGGAAGAAATCTCGGAGAGTTTCAAACCGGAATGTTTGGGGTTCACAATCTCATGAACCTTTTGTCCGGCATTTGTGTGGCTGCAAATTTAGGGTTTTCCATCGAGGCCATTCGGCCAATCGTTTCCCGATTTCGAGGAGTGAAGCGAAGACAAGAGATTTTAAAGAGCGAACCTTTTTTGTTGATTGATGATTTTGCTCATCATCCAACCGAGGTGAAAGCAACACTGAGTGCAGTAAAACACCGATTTCCAAACAGAAGAATTCTTGCCTTGTTCGAACCTCGATCGGCGACGGCTCGTCGAAATGTTCACCAAAAAGAATATGCTGAATGTTTTGATCAAGCTGATCTCATCTTGTTATCTGAGCCTTTCAAGGCACAGGATCTGGGAGAGAAAGAAAGATTATCGACTGGAGCTCTGTCTAGTCAGTTGACAGAGCGAGGTAAGAGGGCGCAGCAATTTTCTAATACAAGCGGTATTTTAGATACTCTTAAAAGCGAGCTTCGCTCCGAAGACATTGTGGTAGTGATGTCCAATGGGGAATTTGATAAAATACAGATTAAGATTTTAGATCTTATCCCTTAACTAGTTTGCCATAGAGACCGACATGCTAAATCGCCGGGGCAGTGCAATCGTTGAGTATTTAATGTTTATTGCCCTAGTTGCTGCTGTTGCTGTTCCCATCATCATCGATAAATTTGGCGCCCCTTTGATTCAAACCTTTAAAAACGAACGAGGCAAATTCGTAGCAATCATTGGGCAAACACCAAAGGGCCGAAGAAAGCCTCCCGTTCCTGCCGAGTGGTTTAGCAAAGAGCCTCTTCCGAAAATTGAAACCGGGGAAGTGGGGCAGGGGCAAAGCATCGAGACGGGTGGGCCCATTCAAACGGGCGATATTAAAACTGGGGGAGCGATTCAAACCGGGCAGCTCGGTACCGGCGAAAGTGGCGCGGGTTCTGGTATTCAAACTGGAAATATTCAAACTGGAGATGGAGCCGGTGGAGCCAGCCGATACTCAGGAGCAGGAAGTGGTGGTTCAGGAAGTATGGCAGGGGGAGATGATTTTTTTTCGAGTCCGCCGAAAACTCCTGGTGGAAAAGTTCGGGGTGAAGGTGGCGATGACGAAGGCGGGGGACGAACGGGACGAGGCGGTGGAGGCGGGATTGAGGGTGAAAACACATCCCCTAGAGAAGAATCAATTGAGGGCGGAAAAAAGAACAATCAGGAAAAAACCAAAGGTGAGGGAGACGGGACTAGGCTCGGAGAGGGAAAAAAGAGAAGTTTAGTAGAAGCTGAGAATGAGCTCGATCAAAGACAAAAGTCCAAGAAATTTGATTGGTGGTTAATCGTTAAGATTCTGATTGTTATTTTTATCTTGGCTCTTATTTTCTTAATTGTGATTGGGAACAGCAG
>RFNV01000196.1 GCA_009927005.1 Pseudomonadota bacterium | reverse complement strand
TTAGGGTTCCTTTGCCTCCTTATGCTGGGCGTGACCTCTTGGGGTCATTCTCAAACACTTGAAGTTATTAATAAAATACCACATAGCGGTTATTCAGAAGGGCTTGATTTCTACCAAGGATTTCTCTGGAACGCACTCCCTCAACGGATTGTAAAAATAAATCCCACCGACGGAAGCCTCATTGAATCCTACGCTCCTGCAACAGAATACAGTGAAAGTATTAAATGGGTGTCGGGCAAGCTGTGGAACTTATCGTTCAAGAACAAAGGATTGTACCAAGGACAACTAAAAGACAAACAATTGGTATTTGAAAAAGTGGGAGAGGTTCCTGAAGACTGCGGTTGGGGAATTGAAAAAGTGGGTCGAGAGATTGTGATGACCGGAAACTTTAGTAACAAACTTTACTTTTACGATCCTGAACACCGTAAGTGGACTAAAACTCTAGTGACGGACGGGGTCGACTTGGAAGATTTAGCTTGGGATGGCAAGCGACTTTGGACTTCAAGCTTTAGCACGCATCGGGGAACTATTTTTTCAGTAGATATACAAACCGGAAAGATTCAGAGTTTTTGGGAACTTCCCCAAAAAGAAGAGTGTCCGATAATAGATGGAATCGCCTTTGATGGAAAATCTCTTTGGATCACCGGAAAAGAGTGTTCCTCTATTTATCAAGTGAAAGTCCCAGCTTTTCGAGCGATTACTTCAAAACAAAAATCCAGCAAATAAAAAAGAGGCCTTCCCTTCGGAAGGCCTCTTCATAACCAGTCTCTGGGGGAAGCTTAGTTGGTTCGTACGACCAAAGAAGGATCTCCAAACAGGTTGTACCATTTCATGTTGTCGGTCACCTGTGAGCTTTCTCCCATTTGTTCCAACAAGTAGAGTTGGCCAGCCAAGACCGAAGAGCCAATCGTTCGCACCGAATTTTCGAAACGGCGCTTAGCGATTCCAACGCTCATGATAGCGGGTGGATGCCAGCTGATATTTACCGAGCCACCGTAGTATGCCACTGTGCCTCGGGGGCCGGTTTCTCCAGCTTCAGTCATCCAAGCTTTACCAAAACATTTGGAGATGTTCATCCAGCTAGCATTCTGGCAAGCCACATCAATCAACACAGGTAATTTGCCTGCATTCTGAACTTCAGCAACGGTTGAAACTGAGAACTTATCGTTCACAGAACCCCAAGAAGTTCCACTTCCGTGTCCGAAGTAAGCAATCCAACTTCGGCCTTCGTTTAAAGCTCCAAGAATGTTCTTGGAGGTTGCTGTCATTTCTCCTTGGTAGAAGCCATCAACTGATTGGTAGGAACCAGCTTTGAGTGCTTCTTGGATTTGCTCAGCATATTCCTGATCGCTTGGGCCAGAACCTTCATCGCTAGCGATGGTCATTCCCTGTCGGTACCAGGGCTGAGAGCCAGGCGCTTTTTCGTATTCGATGGTTCGTTGGATCTGGGTTGCTAATTCAGCTTCGGAATCTGCCAAGAACCGTCCGTAGAATACATCTGGAATCGCGTCATCGCCGGCGAGTAGCGCCATTCTATAATCAGAAGCTGCGGAACCAGAAGCGGTGGATTCTTTGAAAGCGGGAAGGGTTTCTTTATTTCCTACAAACAAGAGATATGTGGGCTTCACAGAAGCTTGTTCATAAGCCGCTTTAATATATTTTTGTAGGGCATCTTTGCTGCCACCAGCTTCAGTCAGAGTTACAACGTCAACTTGCAATCCACGACTTGTTTTCCATGCAACATAGGGCTTCAAAGTCTCTTTGAGTGAATCAGCAGTGAGAATGACCATTCGATCAGCTCGGCTGTTGCTTCGAACAAAGTGATTTAAAGATTTACCATTCACAGTACTTGCTTGCAGAGTCTCAAGAACTGATTTTGAAACTGCTTGTGGAGCAGCTGCTCTTGCTACTTGCTTGAAATGAACGTTGAGTTGCATTCGGGTGGCTACGAGAAGTCTTTGGTTGGCCATATCCATTCGGATAGGATTCAAAGCAACTCGTACCAAGCGGACGCCTGCCATACTGCCTACCTCTTGGAGGTTTGCCCATTGTTGGGGATAAACTGAATCAGAAGCGTAGAGGGCGGCATTGAAAGCAAAACTGCCTTTCGGTCCCCCACATCTCCATTCGTGTTGAGCAGGTCTAACTCGGACTCCTTCAAGTTGGCGTTCTTCGACTTGGACGATTTCCAATTCTGGCTGATGCCCTTGAGGAACCACCAAAAGCGACCCCGTTCCCAAAACCTCTGGACTTCCGATGAAAGGGGAAGGGCTTAGGGCTGATACTTGAAGCGAATCAAAGCCAGCAGCATCTTTGTTTATTTCAATTGCCGGGATCGTAAGATCCAAGCTGACAGTTGAAACTGAAGAGGTTCGAGAGGGAACCATGCGCGATTCAAGTACCGCTTTGTTTTGAGAGCCAGAAAATTCAACTCTCGCAGCAAAAGAAACGTGCGATGCAGTTACTAACGCAATGGCAACCAAAATCCTGCCCATACCGGTCATAGAAGGCCTCCTTGGTGGCGTCACTTAAACTACTTTTTGTTGTTAAAAAAAGACCCCGCTCGAACGGCGGAAAACGAACTAGCAATAGGTTAACATAGCCTAGCTTGGGAAGTGAGTTAGGTATTAGATATTCTTAATTTTTGTTAAGGACCTTTAATCCCGTTCATCCAACCAGCGCATTTGGATTGCTTCGAGAATTTTCTCGTTAGAATTCTTCGGATTATCATCAAATCCTGGAAGCTCTGTGACCCAGCGATGTAAATCGGTAAATCTAATTGAAATGGGATCTACTTCAGGGTGGGTCTCCCAGAGTTTAATGGCAATTTCATTGATATCAGTCCATTTCATTTCAAACCTCCTTGTTTGTCAGAGCATTTTTTAACGCGTGATTTAATAAATCTTGGGCAAATTTCTCAGTGACTCCGCTTAAGTTTTCACAGCTTTTTTTAATTTCCTCTCTGCTTTTGGTCGTTAAAGAACGTTCAACGCGTCGAATCGCTCTTTCAATCTCTTCCCGTTGCTCCATATTAAGTAACTGGGCGCCCTGAGTCAGAGATTTCTGAGTGGCTCGAATCAGACTATCTGCTTCAATTTGCGCTTCAATCAGAAAGCGTTTTTCGAAATCTATTTCTGCGTTCTCAAAAGAGGCCATCAGCATGTTTTCGACTTCAGTATCTGATAAACCATAAGTGGGATTGACCGTGACCATAGCCACCTGACCCGTTCTCAATTCCATGGCGCGAACATTTAGAATTCCATTGGCATCTACAATGAATTCCACTTCAATCTTCGGAACCCCAGCAGGCAGCGGTGGAATTTTGAGTTGGAAACGAGCCAAGCTTCTATTGTCTTGGGCAAGCTCTCGCTCGCCTTGAAGTACATGAATATCCACTGAGACCTGTCCATCAATATAAGTCGAGTAGTGTTCCGTGGCAGAAGTCGGGATGGTTGAATTCCGATGGATGATTTTACTAACCACTCCTCCCATTGTCTCAATTCCTAATGACAGAGGAATCACATCCAGAAGTAACATTCCTGAGGTTTGACCAGCTAAGATATTTGCTTGGACGGCCGCCCCAATCGCAACGACTTCGTCTGGATCTAGAGTGCAGATGGGCTCACGCTTGAAAGTATCCTTTACAAATTCTTTTACTCTGGGAACACGAGTACTTCCTCCGACTAAAATCACATCCGTTAAAGCAGACGTTGCCATTCCTGAGTCCTCTAAGCATTTCAGGCAAGGCTCCAAAGCGTTTTGAAGAATTGGATCGATGACTTGGTTGAAGTAGGAGCGGGTGAGGACCTTAGAGAATGAAATATCACCGTTTTGGTAAGTGAATTGAATTTCTTGTTCTTGAGAAAGAGCTTTTTTTGCTTTTTCACACTCCAGTCGGAGTTTAGCGCGGCCTACGTTATCTGCGATGGGATCCTTTCCTGTTTTTGTGTGAATTTCTTCGGCAATCGCTTGGACCAAGGCCTCATCGAAATTATCGCCCCCCAAAGACGTATTGCCATTGGTAGCCAGTACTTCAAAAACCCCACCCGTTACTCGCAGAATAGAAATATCAAAAGTTCCGCCACCCAAATCAAAGACTGCAATATTTCCCTGAGCTTTTTTATCGAGCCCATAGGCTAGGCAAGCAGCGGTAGGTTCATTAACGATCCTGGCCACTTCAAGTCCAGCAAGCTCACTCGCAAATTTAGTTGCTTGCCTTTGAGCATCGTTGAAGTAAGCGGGCACTGTAATGACTGCCTTGGTGACTGGGGCCCCTAACTCTTTTTCGGCGAGTGATTTTAAATGTTTTAAAACAAAAGAACCTATTTCAATAGGTGTATAAGCTTTAGCCCCCACTTGAAACCGTACCATTTGATCCGTGCTTGGAGTGAAATCAAAGGGAACCAGTCGTTGCCAGTCTTGAATGTCTTGAGCCCCCTTGCCAATAAATCGTTTGGCGCTAAAAACAACTCGTTCAGGGTTTACTGTTTTTTTGGACTGCGCTTCTTCTCCCACCACAGGTGCTGAACTTTCTGGAAAGTAAACTACTGAGGGAACGAGCGTTCTTCCTTGTTCGGATTTGAACAATCGGGGTCGCCCTTTTTCAATTGTTCCAATTAAACTATTGGTGGTTCCAAGATCAATTCCGACAATCATGAGATGCCTCTCTTTTTGCTCAAATCCGATTTGAGCGAATTCAAATATTTTTTAGTATCTAAAAAAAGTTTTAATCGAGGAAGAAGAGCGTGGTGTGTTGGGGCTTGCTCCCATTCTGAGACCAGTTGTTTCCATTCCTTATCAAGAGAAATCTCAGTTTCTTCGAGCATTTTAAGAAAGGAGGACAGAGCCCTCTCGTTAGACCCCTCTGATAATGTTTCTTGAAGGTCAAAATAACTTTCTGCGATTTCCATGGGCGGATGAGAAGGGGGAAGGGGAATATTGCGATTCAATTCAAAAATATATTCCAAGCGGCTGTTTAGGTTTTTTAAAGTCTGAAAGCCCTTATTAATGACTGTGCTCCACTTGGCCGCCTGCAGTTGATTTAAATCATCTGTTTGGGAATGAGTATCGGGATGAGCTTGTTGAGAAAGCTGATAGAAACTCTGTCTCAAGGAGGACTCTTCAATTTCGAGGGAAATGGGCAACCCAAAGAGTTCAAAGTAGTTCGGTGAGTACTGCGGAAAAGCCTGAAGTTTTTTACAGGCTTCACAAACAATCACGCATGGACCATTAACGTGTTGGCAATAGACACAGCTTTTAGACAGAGAATGAGGTGCCACAACCACAACTTTTCGAAGCATTGGGGTTTGAAAACGTAAATCCAGTTCCGTTCAATCCCCCGCTGTAATCAAGGGTGAGCCCTTTGACGTAAAGAAAGCTTTTGGGATCAACGAAAATTTTAACACCCGCTTGTTCAAAGACCTTATCAGTTGCCGCAGGTTCTTTTTGAAACTCAAGCTTGTAGGAAAGACCGCTGCAGCCACCCCCGACAACGGCTATTCTCAAGCCGCCTTCAGGCATGTTCTCGTCTTCGCGAAAACGCTTTATTTGCTTAACTGCATTTTCGGTTAGCTGAATCATGGTTATGTTCCCGCCCCAGTGTTTTGTTTTTTCTTGTAATCAGCAATTGCCGCTCTGATTGCATCTTCGGCTAGAACCGAGCAGTGAATTTTCACAGGTGGAAGTGAAAGCTCATTGACGATGTCAGTGTTTTTAATTTTCAACACTTCTTCAACCGTCTTTCCCTTTACCCACTCAGTCGCTAAAGACGAGCTGGCGATAGCGCTTCCACAGCCAAAGGTTTTAAACTTTGCATCTTCAACGACGTTCTCGTCATTGATTTTTAATTGGAGCTTCATCACGTCCCCGCACTCAGGAGCTCCAACGACGCCCGTACCAACTGTCGGGTCGCTTTTATCCAACGAACCAACATTTCTTGGGTTGTTGAAGTGATCAATTACTTTAGGTCCGTATGCCATAAGCTTTTCCTTTCTTAGTGTGGGTTCCACTGTACTGACTTGAGATCAATTCCCTCTTTCGCCATTTCGTAAAGAGGGGACATTTCTCTGAGTCGCTTTACAGTGCCGACCACTTTATCAATCGCAAAATCAACTTCTTCGGGGGTGGTGAATCGTCCCAATCCAAATCGAATCGATGTGTGGGCAAGCTCTTCTCCAACTCCCATTGCTTTTAAAACATAAGAGGGTTCTAAAGATGCCGAAGTGCAGGCAGAGCCAGAAGAAACGGCAAGCTCTTTAAAGCCCATCATGAGTGCTTCCCCTTCAACATAAGCAAAACTCAGGTTTAAATTATTGGGGAGTCTTTCCGTTGTATGCCCATTTAAATAGACTTCATCTAACTCTTTCGTGATTCCTTTATAGAGACGATCTCTTAAGTCTGCGACTCGTTTGGCTTCGCTCTCCATTTCTTCAAGCGCTAGCTCTGCCGCTTTGCCCAAACCCACAATCGCTGGGACGTTTAAAGTTCCGGAACGCAAGCCTCGTTCATGTCCCCCTCCGTGAACTACGGGAGCCAATCGAACTCGAGGATTCGATCGTCGGACATAAAGAGCTCCAATTCCTTTGGGGCCATACATTTTGTGACCAGAGAGCGACAAAATATCAATTCCCATTTGCTCTACATTCACTGGAATTTTCCCGGCTGTTTGAGCTGCATCCACATGAAACAGAATGCCTTTTTCTTTGGTTATTTTTCCAATCTCTGCAATGGGATGAATGGTTCCCATTTCATTGTTTGCATGCATAAGAGAAACAAGAATGGTCTGAGGCGTGATGGCATTTTTTAATTCTTCAAGATTGATTTGTCCCAGGGAATTAACTGGTAGATAAGTAACTTTTGCTCCATGCTTCTCAATGTATTTTGCAGAATCAAGCGTGGCTTTGTGTTCGGTAACACAAGTGATGATATGGTTTCCCTTTTCCCCATACATCTCATAAGCACCCTTAATGGCAATGTTGATGCTTTCGGTGGCGCCGCTTGTAAAAACAATCTCTTTTGAGGTCGCTCCAATCAGTTTGCCAATTTGGGTGCGGGCTTTTTCAACTGCTTCTTCACCTTCCCATCCATACGCGTGCGAACGGCTAGCAGCATTGCCAAATTTTTCTGTTAAATAAGGCATCATGGCTTCAACGACTCTGAGGTCGATGGGAGTAGTTGAATTGTTATCAAGATAAATTGGGAGTTTCATAACAGGGTCACCTCTTTCACTGATAGCTCTTTCTGGGCAGACAACTGCTGCAGCGAGGTCGTTTGAAAGAGCTCAATGATTTTTTGATTTAAAACATTCATGGGATCGACAATGGTGCAGGCCTGTTTAGCAGGGCAGGTATCATTTCCGGGTTTTAAACAATCGGCTACTTGAATTGGGCCATCTAGTGCCAACGTAATTCCCAGTAAGTTAATTTCTTCTAGCGTCTTGGTGAGTTTGTACCCGCCATGATTTCCATACACAGCGCTTACGTAACCTACGTTTTTTATGGATTGCATGACTTTAGAAAGTAGGGCTTCGGGGACTCCACAATTGGAGGCCATCTCTCTTACACTGGCTGCCTTATCTTCTTTACTGTTTAGATAAAGAAGCGCTAAAACTCCGTACTCGATTTTTTTATTAACCTTAATCATATCTGCTATTTCAAATAAATCGGTCTAAGTCAGTCTAGCTGGACTAAATTAGTCCTACTGTTTCTTATTTGATTATGTGGATTTTGGCTCCCAAAGTCAAGAAGTAAGACTAAAGACATCCGATAAGATTGGTTCAGGCTAATAAATTGAAATCATTAAATAATAGAGGCATGATCTTAAGGGGTTCAAGCCTTACCAAGTAGGGGTTGAGAAAATACGCCCGTTTAGGCTTGCGCTCCGAGCCAAAGCCTTTTATAACTCGGTCTTAACCTTTCTGGCAATTTACGCCCTTTATCAAGAAACTTTAGTTAATTACGAAAAACAAAGGAAGTTACGGATGGTCCCCGAAAAAACCCCGACAGCAAAAAAGAAAACCCCGAAGGCTTCTACTGCCAAACAATCAGCAAAACCTACAAAAGAAAAAATGCCTGAAACAACTCCGGCTCTTGAAGCAGAAACAGCTCGAGCAGAGAATGGGGAAGGCCATGCAGAAACTCCTGTTTCCTCTGAAGTGCAGACAAAGCCAGTAGCTCCATTCAAAGAGGGGGATGATTACACTTTTATCGTTCGATATGACAAAAACGTGCGTCTTTTTGTGGGCGAAGTTGCTGAAGTCTCTGAATGCAAAACTAAAGGCCTAACACGAGATGAAGTAATTAAAGAACTTAAAGTAAAATTGGAAGATTACCTAGAAGATCATCGCCATCAAGGGGGAGTTCCTGAACCCATTTTCTCAAAGACCTATCCAGAACAATTAAGCCTGAAACTTTCTCAGTCTGTTTACCGAAAGCTGGATTTACTCTCTCGAATGGAAAAAGTTTCACTTGATCAGCTAGCGACGGAACTTCTCGCCTCTGCCACTGACAAAAGATTTGAATCTGGGAAAAGTGGTGGGCACAAGCACGCCCAACAGGGTGGTTCTCAACAACCACGACATTCTCACCATGGGGGAAGACACGGTGGGGGCCACAACCGAAATCGTCACAATCAAAGCAATCTCGATAGCCGCGAAAACTTCATGGAATATGTCCGGAATTTAGAAAAGGGTGGCAATCGCTGGAAGAAATAAAAAAGGCGCCCTCCGAAGAAGGCGCCTCCAAAGTACCATTGGGTTGTTAAGCCTTTTGGAAATACTCTTTTGATTTTTCTGGATCTGGTTTCATCGTAGATTTTCCAGGAGTCCAGTTTGCCGGACAAACTTCACCGGTTTTTTCCACTTCTTGAAGCGCTTTCAACACTCGCAGAGTTTCCTCAACATTTCGGCCAATTCCCAGGTCATGAACGACGCTGTATTGAACAGTTCCCTTGGGATTAATAATAAATAGCCCACGAAGAGCGACAGACTCGTTCACGAGAACACCATAATCTCTGGCAATTTTTTTAGTGATGTCGGCCAGTAGAGGGATGGTCAGTTTGCCAAGTCCCCCATCTTTTCTTGGGGTTTTTGACCAAGCTAAGTGAGAGAATTTGCTGTCCACGGAGCATCCGATCACTTCGCAGTTTGCTTCTTTAAATGAGCGGTGAGCATCATTGAAAGCGGTGATTTCAGTGGGGCAAACAAACGTAAAATCTAGTGGGTAGAAAAATAAGCAAACCCACTTTCCTTTAAAATCAGAGAGAGACAATGTTTTAAAGTCTTCTCCGACAAGAGCCTCTGCTTTGAAATCAGGAGCTGGTTTTTGAACTAAGCTTTCGACTGTTTTATTGGTTTCCATAGGTTTCCTTTCAAAAAAAATGGTACCAAATGGTACGGCTCTCAGGTGAGACTGTCAAAGGTAGGAGGGAAGAGCCCTTAATTGGCAGTGAGGTGCCAGGAAATTAGCCAGTTAAACCACTTAATAAAACCGACCCTTTAGAAGACGGTAAAGCGGAGGCGATAAAAAACACAGCGGGTTTGTTCGTATTCTTATAGGATTCAAGAGTGAAAACAGAGCTGGTACACCCCTTGCAATTTCTCTCCCTCGACGAAGTGTGGTCCTTTGTGGACTCACGATAGAGGAGAGAGATCATGAAGAAGTTTTTATTGGTTTTAGTTACTGTAGCGGTTTTAAGTCCTGCGTTTGCTGAAGAAAAGAAGGACGAGCATGCTACTTCCGATAAGAAAGTAGAGAGCACTGAGAAAAAAGGTGCTGAAAGAGCTGAAAAGGACAGCGCGGATAAAAGCGAGCTTTCGAAGAAAGTGGATGCTTGCTTAAAAGATCGCCCTGAAAAAGCAGCTAAATAAAGTCTTTTAAATCAAAGAGTTAGATTTGGAATCCCGAGCCACTAGGCTTGGGATTTTTTTTGCAAATAAAACCCCTGACTAAGGTTGACTCGGAGCAAAGAGAACCTAGTATAGGGTTTTGATATGTATCAAGACGAAGAAAAATCAAGAGAACCGGTG
>RFNV01000212.1 GCA_009927005.1 Pseudomonadota bacterium | reverse complement strand
GTCGAAGGGGAGAATACTTTTTCTTGGTGCCTTTTGGCAACCTTCTTTACAGTCCGGTCGGGTAAACCTATGCTGGCCCAGCCATGGGAACCTCTAAGAAAACAAAAAAATCGCTGGTTTCGCGGGATTCGGCCCTTCAGGTTTTTTCAATTTTAAATAAGGATTACCCCAACCCCAAGACAGAGCTTTATTACGAAGCCCCTTTTCAACTGCTCATAGCGGTTATCTTATCTGCCCAGTGTACTGATGAGCGGGTGAATTCCGTCACCCCCCACCTCTTCAGCAAATTTCCCACAGCTGCTCATTTAGCAAAAGCATCACCTAAAGAAGTCGAAACCATTATTCACTCTTGTGGGTTCTATAAAAACAAGACCAAGGCCATCATCCAGACCTCCAAAAGTCTTCTGGAACAATTTCAGGGAACTGTTCCGGAAACGATGGAAGAACTAGTTTCTTTGGCTGGGGTTGGGCGGAAAACAGCAAGTGTAATTTTGAATCAGGCATTTGATAAGCCCGCTATCGCAGTCGATACCCATGTCGCTAGAGTCAGTTATAGACTGGGGTGGACGCAATCACAAAACCCACTCATTATTGAACGTGATTTAAAGCTGCTCTTGCCCGAATCACTCTGGGCTCTCGTGAACGGAACATTGATTCTGCACGGAAGAAGGATTTGCAAGGCTCGAAAGCCATTGTGTTCTCAGTGCCGAATTCAAGAGTTTTGCCCTTCGGCTGAAGTTTAAGCTTTTGGCAAATGAACTTCGAAACGAGTCCCCTCACCTACTTTAGATTGGACTCTAATTTCTCCCTGATGGGCTTCAATAATTTTATAAACGGTAGCCAGTCCCAAGCCTGTTCCTCGAGCTTTGGTCGTAAAGAATGGCTCATACAGATGCTGAATCACTTCTTCCGTCATTCCTTCGCCTTGATCCTGAACCCAGAGACAAACCCAATGCGGACTAACCGTCTCGCATCCTATCTCAATAGAACCAGGCTCCTTCATTGCTTGGATAGCATTAGATAGCAAATTCCATAAAACCTGTTTGAGTTTTTCTGAGTTCCCCAAAGCTAAAAGCTCAATTTCGCACTGAGTTTTCAGTTCGATATTGCTCTGAAACTCTTTTGAATTTTTAGCCTGGTCGATTACTTCCATAATCAGGTTCTCAAGTCTCACGGCTTCTGAGTTGAATTTTTCTGGTTTAACAAAATTTAAGAAATCACTGATGAGCTCATTCAATCGATCAATTTCTCTACCAATAATGAACATCAGTCGGCTGTCTTCTTTTCCCAGAACACCTGGAGCCAATCCTTCTTGCAGCATTTGGATGCTTGCTGACATCGAAGCCAAGGGATTTCTAATTTCGTGAGCTATCCCAGCTGCGAGTTGGCCAACTGCCGCAAGCTTTTCATTTTGTTTCAGCTTTTCTTCCAAATGCACTAATTTGGTTACATCCTGAAATAGTAGAACTCTTCCTACCCCTTCGCTTTGGCTAAAAAGCCTTCCGACTTGAGAAGTGACGTCTATTTCGGCCACATCGCCTCTGAGAAGGCGTTTGTTTTTACCATTTCCCAGTTCAACCGTTTGCTGTAGGCGAGCCTGTCCCTTTTGAAGCCGTGCCTTTAAAAAAACAGAACGGTGCCACTCAGTGCCTGTCGCTGTTAACTCGGTCTCTATGCCGGTTTGCTGGGTATCATCTGATTCATCCTCAATCCGTTCAGACTCGATTTGCTCGAAAAACGGAAGAAGATCTGCCTCTACTTCCTTAAGCAACTTTCCTACCACTTCACTTCGATTTCTTCCTAAGATGACTTCAGCCCCTGGATTCACAAAGGCTATATTCATTTGGCTGTCGACTGTTAAAAGTCCCGTGGGCATCCCTTCGATGATTCCCTCGTAAAGTGAAGTCAGGTTTTCAATCTCTTTGCTCTTGGCTTGCAGTCCCTCGGTTGTTCGTTTTAGCTCTTCGCTCAAATAACCCCCGACAAAAGCTACTGATAAAAACATCAGAGAGTAGCTCCCCCACGCGAGAAGGTTTTGAGCTGACCACCCTGAATTGTTAAACATCACAAATCCATAGAAAAAAGATGAAACAATCGCTGTAAAGAGCGCGCCTTTTGTAAAATACGTTAGTGAAGCAATGGTGATTAGAACCAAGTAGAGAAGAACGACGGGACTACCAGTGGTAAACGATATAAAAAACCAACTACTGATGGCTAAAGAATCAATCAGCAAATTTAAATAGCCGAGCCAGTTTTGGCCGGAGAACACATTCAAAAAAAGCCCTGACAAAAGACTAATTCCAAAGAGCGAAGTCAATACGGCAAAGGCTAAAATGATTTGCTGTGCATTCTGATTGGTATGAGTCACTTCGGTAATGACTAGCGACAGGAGCAGAAAATAACAGACGATCAATCTTCCTAACAAAAGCCAGTGTAGGCCCTGAGAACTCGGAAGCCCCGAATTTCCGCCAAAAAATCGTGGCCACTTCTTAACCGCCCACTGGATCATTGTGCTCCCATATTTTCGGTTAACCCAAAAAGTGGCAGATAAATCGCAATCATAATAACTAGAATAATGCCCCCAACCACCACGATGAGAAGGGGCTGAAGAAGAGTCGTCATTAAACTGACAGCATCATCAACTTCCTCATCGTAGATCTCAGCAACTTTCAAAAGAAGATCATCTAGCTTGCCGGTCATTTCGCCAATATTAATCATATGCAGAACCATGGCCGGGATGATTTTCCTTTTTCCCAACCCCTGAGATATTCCGTGCCCCTCAGTGACTGAAGAAGCCGCGTCACGGATACATTCCTTCAGTGCAAAATTTGAAGTGACTCGCTCGCAGATTTGAAAGGCCGTCAGGAGCTGCACCCCACTCGTAACCAATGTGGAAAGAGTTCTTGCAAAGATAGCAATCCCAGATCTCAAAATTAGGAGCCCAACTACCGGGACTTTTAGCAAAATAGGATCAACTGCTTTTTTAACAGAGGGCACTTTGTAAGCCGTTCTTGTGCCAACGACGATTGCAATAATGCCTCCAAATACGAATGGATAATTTGCTCGAAACCAATTAGAGACATTAATAACAAACAGAGTGATACCTGGAAGTTTACTTTGATCCGAATACATGGAAATGATTTCGGGAACTACTTTGGCCAATAAAAATGAAACCACCCCAATCGCTACTACTAAGGTGATCACCGGATAGATCATAGCTCCGATAACTTTTCTGCGTATATTGTTGAGCTTTTCTAATTGCTGGCCCACTCGAACCAAAGACTTGTCCAATGAACCCGACACTTCCCCTGCTTCAATGACACGAACAAAAAACTCGGAAAATGCTTTCGGGTACTTTTGCAATACATCCGCAAAGCCTCCCCCAGACTCAATGTGTTCTTTAATACTGACTAGCACCTTTTTGAAGGCAGGCCGGCGCTCTTGTTCCGCCAAAATCTGCAGCGCCATCACAATGGTCACTCCCGAATTCACCAACGAGGAAAGCTGACGAGTGAAGATGATAAGCCCTTTTAAGTCGATAATATTTCCAAAACTTAAGTCTAGGTTGAGATTAGCGCTCAAACTCAAGCTGTCTTTTTCCAGCTTCTGAGGTCGAATCTCCATGTTTCTCAGACGAGTGCGAGCTTCTTCCAGGCTCGCGGCCTCAATTACGCCCGAGATACTTTTGCGCTTTTTATTGGTGCCTTTATAGCGATATTTCACACACAAGCTCCCTATCGTAAGGAGATCTTACGAGGTGAATCAGTCAGTAACTTAATCAAGTCATTGGGATCCGGGGCAACTGAGATAGCATCTGCCTCGTCAACAATTCCCGATTTCACTAATTGTTCGAGCGATTGGTTTAAAGTCGTCATCCCTGACTCGCCTTGATTTAACAGCATCGCTGAAGGGATCTGATGTAGTTTGTTCTCTCGGATGAGGTTTCTTATCGCCGCATTGGGAATCATTACTTCTGCAGCCACAATTCGTCCCTTTTGATCCTTTCGGGGAAGAAGGACTTGAGAAATGACCGCTTCAAGACTTAAAGCCAATTGAATTCGGATTTGATCCTGATTTTCCGCAGAGAAGCTCTGAATAATTCGATTGATTGTCTGATGCGCTCCACTTGTGTGGAGCGTGGAAAAAACTAAATGCCCCGTTTCCGCTAAGGTCAATGCAGTTTCGATAGTGTCTCGATCGCGCATTTCCCCCACTAAGACCACGTCTGGATCTTCTCTTAAAGAAGACCGGAGTGCGCCCCCAAATGAGTTAGCGTCCGATCCTACTTCTCGCTGATTGATGACGCTTTTGCGGTGGGAATGGACATATTCAATGGGATCCTCAATGGTAAGGATATGTAGATTTTCTACATCATTTAAGTAGTCAATCATGGAAGCCAAAGTCGTTGTCTTTCCGGATCCCGTTGCTCCCGTGACCAAAACGAGGCCGCGTGGCTTATGCACCAGTTCCTGAATCACAGAGGGGAGTCCCAGAGTGGAGACTTTGGGGATATCAAAGGGAATATGTCTAAAGGCTCCTGAGACTGTCCCTCTTTGATAGTAAATGTTGGCTCGAAAGCGTGCTAAGTCTTTTATGCCAAAAGACAGATCGATCTGTTTTTGATTTTCAAGTTCAGCCTTTTGTTTTTCTGTAAGAATCGAGTAGCAAAGCTCTTTGGAATCTGCTGGGACCAAGGGTTCTAATTTAGTTCGAACCAACCGACCATCAATACGAAAGGCAGGAGCACACCCCGAGGAAATATGAAGATCAGATGCTTTATTTTCGAGCATTGCTTTTAAAAGACGATTTAGGCTTTTCATTTTTTTAGAATGTCTCCATCAGGTCTTGAGTTGTTTAGGACTTCGTGGATCGTAGTTTCTCCCCGCATGATTTTCAAAAGAGCACTTTGTCGTAGAGTCAACATCCCCTTCTTTAGCGCAACATTTTTCAGCTCATCCGCATTAGCCCCTTTAACAATCAAGTTTCGTATCTCCTCGTCGAGGAACAGAACTTCAAAAATTCCTTTTCGCCCTTTATATCCAGTTCCTCCGCATTTATCGCAGCCTTTGGCTTTCATGGGCGTACACTTGGCTAACCAAGCGTCAGGCATTTCAGCTTCTTTTAAAATTTCCGCAGTCACAGAAGGGTCTGGTTCCTTACAAAGAGGGCAAAGGATTCGCACCAACCTCTGAGCTTGAACAAGAGTTACTGCAGCTGTGATCAAAAATGGCTCAAGACCCATGTGGCGCAATCGACTGATAGTGCTTGAAGCATCGTTCGTGTGAAGAGTAGAGAAAACCATGTGCCCCGTGAGGGCCGCTTTAACGGAAATTTCTGCTGTTTCCTGATCTCGAATTTCTCCCACCATGATGATGTCAGGATCTTGCCGAAGAAAGGAACGTAGCGCTCCGGCGAATGTCATTCCGATCGATTCTTTCACGTGGACTTGATTGATACCAAGCAAAGTATATTCAACCGGATCCTCGGCAGTTGATACGTTTACATCGGGGGTATTGAGTGATGATAGGGCTGCATACAAGGTCGTTGTTTTACCACTCCCGGTGGGCCCGGTCACAAGTATCATTCCATAAGGCTGCTCAGCCGCTTTCTGAAAAAGTGCTAATTGCTCTGGCTCCATTCCGATTTGAGAAATTTCGGGTGTTGAGCCTCCCTGATCCAGCAACCGCATCACTACTTTCTCGCCATGAATAGTGGGAACTAACGACACACGCACATCTACGCTGCGATCCTTAGTTCGTACCTGAATTCTTCCGTCCTGAGGCAATCTTTTCTCTGCGATATCCAAATTAGCCATCACTTTAATACGAGCTGGAACTGGCAGCCGAAACTGAACGGGAAGCTTCATGATCTCGTGAAGAGAACCGTCAATTCTAAACCGAACACGGCTAAACCCCTCAAAAGGCTCGATATGAATGTCACTGACCTTGCGTTTTATCGCTTCTAAGAAAATATTGTTGATGAGCTTAATGATCGGTTTGCTGTCGCTTTTAGCCGAATCGATCGTTTCCGCTTGGGGATTAATCGCAATCCCTGTTTTTGTTTGCTCTTGATTGGGATCTCGATAATCTTTTGCACTGCCCAGGACGCTCGGGCCTTCTTTATAAAGTTTTTCGACAGCTGCCAAAATATCCGACTCCGCAGCTAGAACCACACTGACTTCCATGTTGGAAATAAATCTCACATCGTCTATCGCTGAAACATGAGTAGGATCAGCCATCGCAATTTTTAGTTTATTATCCTCAATCAACAGGGGGATCAGGCTGTGTTTTTGACAGAGAGATTTGGGAACCAACCTTAAAATCTCCGGGGCAACAAACTCCCCCTCCAGAGAAATAGCGGGAATTCCATACTGGGCGCTGAGAAAGGTAATCAGGACTTTCTCATTTACGTGCCCCAATTTAACCAATGAGCTTCCCAAGCGAGTCTTTTCTCTGGACTGAAAATCAGTAGCAGTTTGAAGCTGCTCTTTTGTAATCAGGCCTTTTGAAACTAACAAAGCCCCGAGTTTCCCTGGGTTCATGGAAGCTGCTTTCCTAATTTAAGTACTGAATATTTTGGAACAATGGCTGAGAAAAGCCTGGGATAATTATACCCCAGAAAGCCTTAAGAAATCACCAAGCTTTGACCCGTCATTTCTTGAGGAACGGGAATATCCCAAAGCTTCAGGAAAGTAGGAGCAATATCCGATAGTTTTCCCGTTGCAGCAAGTTTCGTTGCGGTGTGCAACGGATCAATCAAAATAAAGGGAACGGGGAGCAGCGTATGAGAAGTAAGGGGTTGGCCCGAACTATCGAGCATCATTTCGCAGTTCCCATGATCAGCGGTCAAAATAGCAAAGGAACCTGATTTTTCTATCCAATTAACTATCTTTCCCAGGCATCTATCGATGGTCTCTAAAGCAGATACCGCGGCTGATAGATTTCCGGTATGTCCCACCATATCTGGGTTAGCAAAGTTAACTACGGCAAACTGATATTGATTGGTGTTTAATTCCTCCAACAGTTTTTCGGTTACTGCTTCCGCGCTCATTTCGGGTTTGAGATCGTAGGTTTTAACTTCTCGCGGAGAGGGAATTAGAACCCGCTTCTCTCCCGAAAAAACTCGTTCGTCTCCCCCATTGAAAAAGTAAGTTACATGAGCGTACTTTTCCGTCTCAGCTATTCTTAATTGCTTCCAGTTTTGTCCACTGACCACTTCGCCCAGAGTCATTGGGACTTTAGCTTTTTCATAAGCAGCGGGAAGTTTTAAAGAGTCATCATAAGGGGTCATGCACACAAAGCTCGATAATCGAGGAGTTCTCGAGCGATTAAATCCAACAAAATCGGTCTGTGTTAAAGCTCGAGTGATTTGTCGTGCTCGATCAGCTCTGAAGTTAAAAAAGACAATCCCGTCTCCATCCGCAATTCCCGTAAAATTTTGGGCTACTGCGGGAGGAATGAACTCGTCTGTCTCATTCCGAGAATAACAATCGACAATATATTTTTCAGGATCGGTAAACCGGAACTGCGCTTTTGAATCGACCAACGCTTCGTAGGCCTGTTGCGTTCTCTCCCACCGCGTATCTCGATCCATTGCATAAAATCTCCCCATGACGGTAGAAATTTCCCCTACCCCCTCACTTTCAATAAAGGACTTCAGCTGGTGGATATAATTTTTTCCAGAAATGGGAGAGGTATCACGTCCATCCATAAAGCAGTGAATTTTTACAGATGAGATTTGGTGTTGTTTTGCTAATTGGATCAAAGCAAAGAGGTGGCTCAGGTGGGAGTGGACTCCCCCATCTGAAAAAAGGCCCATGAAGTGCAAAGCGGCTTTTCCACCCTGCTTTTTGACTGCTTCACACGCCTTCAGCAAAACTGGATTAATAAAAAAGCTTTTGTCTTCAATAGCCCGGCTGATCAAAGAAAAATCCTGAAAAACTACTCGGCCGGCACCAATGTTTAAATGTCCAACTTCTGAATTCCCCATAAAGCCTTGGGGAAGCCCGACATTTTTTTCCGACGCTTCAATCTGAGTGTGAGGATATTTTGCCAACAGAGACCCATAAACCGGCATCTGAGCCTGGGCCACCGCGTTATTTACTGGGGATGGATTGACACCAAAGCCATCTAAAATAATCAGAACACCAGGACGCATGGGCTTAAAAGACGAGGAACTCATGACTCAAAAATTCTTAACATGATTCCTCTCAATCTGGGAGAGAAAAGCTTGAAATCTCTCAACATTACGCATATTTTTTATCCACATTTAATTTCAATCCTGGAGCCTCACATGATCGATTTCAGTCTCACTGATGAGCAACTAGCTCTCAAAGATATGGTCCGTAAATTTGTTCAAGCGGAAATTATTCCCAATGCTCACCGTTATGATGCTACTGGTGAGTTCCCTCACGAAATCATTCGCAAGGCGTGGGAAAATGGCCTGATGAACCCCGCGGTTCCTGAAAAGTTCGGAGGACTGGGATTTGGCATTACTGAAGATGTCATCATGAACGAGGAACTTGGTGCCGGCTGTTTAGGAATGACGACTAGTATTGCGGTCAACACTTTAGGCCTTTACCCCATTCTCATTGGGGGCACCGATGAACAAATAAAACATTGGGTTACGCCTTTTCTTAATGAACCCAAGCTCGCCTCATTCTGTTTAACTGAGCCAGGGGCAGGCTCAGATGCTGGTTCGTTATCTTGTCATGCAAAGGACGAAGGATCTCACTTTGTCCTCAACGGTTCTAAAATGTGGATTACCAATGCGGGGCACGCTGAGTTATTCACTGTTTTTGCAACCACCAACAAGGAACTACGTTCAAAAGGAACAGTCTGTTTAGTCGTTCCGGCAAAATCTCCCGGGGTCTCATTGGGGAAACACGAAGACAAAATGGGCCAACGTTGTTCGGATACTCGAGCAATCACCTTTGATAATGTGAAAGTACCGAAAGAAAACATGATTGGTCAGATTGGTGATGGATTTAAAATAGCTCTAAAAACTTTGGATAAAACCAGAACCCCGATTGCCGCTGGTGCGGTCGGAGCTGCGCGAGCTGCGATGGAATATGCAATTAAATATTCGAAAGAACGAAAGCAGTTCAACCAACCCATTTCCAATTTTCAAGGAATCCAATTCATGTTGGCTGATATGGCGACGAAAATTGAAGCGGGGCGCTTACTCTGCTATCAGGCTGCCTGGGCCCTCGATAAAGGACAAATGAAAGTCGGAAGCTACTACGCATCTCTGGCAAAACGATTCTCCGCTGATATGGCAATGGAAGTAGCTACGGATGCAGTTCAAATTTACGGTGGCTACGGGTACACCAAAGAATATCCAGTAGAAAAAATCATGCGAGATGTGAAGTTGGTTCAAATTTATGAAGGCACAAGTCAGATCCAACGAGTAGTTATTGCTCGCCACCTTCTAGAAGATTAATCGAATGAAAAGAGGAGATCTCAGATGAACATTATCGTTTTAGTAAAACAAGTTCCCGACACAGAAACTAAGATTAAGATTTCTGGCGACAAAAAAAACATTGAACAAGCGGACATCAAGTGGGTCATCAATCCCTATGATGAATTCGCGATTGAACAAGGATTAAAGACCAAAGAAGCGCTGAAAACTGGTTCAGTTACAGTTGTTTCTGTGGGACCAGACAGAGTCGTTGAGGCTTTAAGAACCGCAGTTGCGATGGGAGCTGATAACGCTTGCCATGTCAAAGTTGATCAGGAGGTTGATACTTACTTGGTCGCAAAAGCTTTGGCCGAGGTGGTAAAAAAGGAAAGTGGCCAGCTTGTATTTTCAGGAAAACAAGCCATCGATGACGACCAAGCCGCGACGTTTGGATATTTAGCCGAACTTCTAAACTGGCCTTCTGCTTCCATGGTCGTTAAATGCGAAGTTACGAGTGGCAAAGCAATGATTCAACGTGAAGTCGAGGGCGGGACCCGATTTTCAATGGAGCTTCCCACCCCTGCAGTAATTGCAGTCGATAAAGGAATCAACACTCCTCGGTACGCAAGCCTTCCTGGCATCATGAAGGCCAAAAAGAAAGAAATCAAAACTTACTCCCTTGCCGATTTGGGACTGGGGTCTGAAACGCCAAAAACAACGGCTTCAGATTATTCCCTTCCCCCAGAACGTCAGGCCGGAAAAAAGATTTCGGGAGATACTGCAACCCAAGTGAAAGAACTAGTCCGCTTATTACGAGAAGAATCAAAGGTTATCTAACGAGAGGAAAATACAATGTCGATTTATCTGATTGCTGAACACAAAGAAGGAAAACTTAAAAGAGTTAGTCTTGAAATTTTAAGCGAGTGCATTCGTCAAGGGGTCGAACCGACGTGCGTTCTGGCAGGAGCTGGGGATCTTGATTCGGCGGCTCAGGAGCTAGGCAAGTATGGCGCAAAAAAGGTCGTCGTTCTTGAAAATGCAGAGCTAAAAAACTACACGAATGAAGGTTTAGCGAACGCTTATCATGCGTACCTTTCCAAACAGTCTCCCACTGCCATCATCACCGGCGCTAGCTGGGTAGGAAAGGATATGCTTCCCCGGTTGGCGGCTAAATTTCAGGTGGGAATAGCGGGGGATTGCACAGAATTCAAAGTAGCTGGTGGAGTCTCCGCCCGACGTCCTGTTTTTGCCGGAAAATGTTCACAAAACATCTCTTTTACGGCGACTCCCGCAGTTCTTTCAGTTCGTCCCAATGTTTTAGCGGTGGGGGACGCCAAGGGAACCGCTCCTCAAATCGAAAAGGTGTCCGCTGAAATCGGCCAAATTCGCGCTAAAGTTACCGAGGTTCTTTCCAGTGGGGAGAAAAAAGTCGACCTAACAGAAGCCGACATCATTATTTCTGGGGGAAGGTCCTTAAAAAGCGCAGACAACTTCAAAATTCTCTCTGACTGCGCTTCCGTTATGGGTGCTGCCGTGGGTGCAAGTCGGGCCGCGGTCGATGCTGGTTACGCCCCTCATGATATGCAAGTCGGCCAAACTGGAAAGACAGTCAGTCCTAAGCTCTACATTGCCTGTGGAATTTCAGGTGCCATTCAGCATTTAGCTGGCATGAGAACTTCTAAAGTCATCGTCGCGATTAACAAGGATCCGGAAGCTCCTATTTTCCAAAAAGCAGATTACGGGATTGTTGGAGATCTCTTTGAGGTTGTTCCTCTTCTCACCGAAGAGTTGAAAAAGCTGAAAGCCCAATCGTAAATCCAGAGCTTTTGTTTCTTTGTGGGGGCCGGAGTGGAGTTAACTTCTACGGTCCCCAAAGTTTCGCAGGCTTCTGAAATGGGGTTTGTTTGGTCATGTTGGGTATAAATTGCTAATTCCATCCCATTTGAGTTTTTCCCCTGTTCCCAGACCAGAAATCCCAAAACATGTTTACGCCGAAAGACCTTAATTCGACTGAATAGCCTTGATGGATTTGGGGCATCAGCGTTTATCCACTCCAAATAAGAATCCCAATCTGAAAAAACATCCCGCCTACGGCCTTCATCGACTTCGATGGAAAGAGATTCAAAAGGAAATAACTTCAGTAAGCGCCTCACCAAAGTAAATGGCTCACCCTCTGTTTGCGTATCCCAAATCCAAAGGATCCCGCATCGAGAACCAAGTCCATGTTCTCTGCAAAAGGCTGGCACCTTTTTAGGGAGATCTGGCAACCCCTTAGTGATGATTAGATGACTTTTTGATTCCACCACAACTTCATATCCTGAGCTATCAAAAGACTCATCTTTTTTTAAAAAGAATTGTTTATTTTTTTTTCTAACCTGTTACAAAAGTTCGGTTACAATCTCAGTTAAAACCCTGACCTGTGGGAGGTGCTTATGGCAGTGAATGACGATTACCGAGGATGGCCTCACTTAATGTGCTCTGGCTTTGATGCTGATAAGCGCGCTTTGATGTCTTACGATCACATCTATAGCTTCCTAAAAACACTCCCAGAAAAAATAGGGATGCAGAAGATGGGACTTCCCATCGTGTATAAAGTAACTCGCGAAGATCACCCAGACGTGGGAATCACCGGAGTCACAATTATTGCAACTTCACACATTAGCATTCACACCTTTCCTCGCGGTCAAAAAGATGGAAAGAAAAAGCCTCGAGGGGTTGAGCGCCGAATTTTTAGACCCTTTTTCACCTTCGATTGTTACAGCTGCAAGGGATTCAACCCAGATATCGTTTACGACGAACTGAAAAAGTTTTTTCGTCCGAAGACGATTGAAACTGCCTTAGTTTATCGTTTGCGGGAAGAAGAAGAGCTGATTGAAGTCGAAAACTACTAAGTTCTCATTTTAATAAAAGCCATACCGTAAAGACAGGCTTGCGCTTCGGCTATTGGGTGCCGACCAATCCAAATGGGCCCCAACTGAAGCGAACTGAGTGAAAAAGTAATTTACATAGCTAAAAAAGCTAAGGTCCCGGGGGGGTGCATCGGAAGCGGATTCATTGTTGATTCTACGACCCGTGCTCCACATTTGATTTCCCCCAACACCAAGATGCCATTCGCGATTTAGGGCATATCCAACCGTAGCCGTCGCGTTGATTTGGTTATCTTCGATTAACTTATCCAAAACCGATCCCCGAAGCCTCAGATAACTGAAGTCAACCATGGCTTGCCAATCATAGTATTCCTTTGAAAAACTAACCCCCACCAAAGGCTCGAGAAGTCCATTTCCACTTCTAGTTTGAAATAAGTTGGATTGCTGAAAATCTCTCCCTTCGGTTGGCACTTTTGCAGCCATCACCAAGCTGACCGTCGGGTGCACATCTTCAACAAATAAACTCCTCATCAACGTCATTCGAAGCCCAACACTTAAATCCCCCAGCCTTGTCTGACTCTCTCTTTTGGTTCCATAATCGACTTTGTGTTGGACAACAGGAACTCTCCCGAAAACTTCCAGATGCGGTGTTAAACGGATGGCTGAATAAGCCTGTAGGGATAAGTTGTACCAGCTTGAATAATCTTGAAAGGAAGTCGTCAGCCCAAAGTCATATCTCTGCATTGCCTGAAGAGAATTGAGCGACCTCGCCCCTCCCCCCAAACAGCATTCGGATGCCATGAGGTTTGTGGCGATTAAAACAAACAAACCAATTGTCTTTAAAGGTTTCATGTCTTGGCTCTTAACTACGCCGAGACCGTATAACAGAGTCAGAAAACTACCGAAAGGATTTTAGATAAGTGCCTAACTTTAAAAGAATCCTTGCCATACCCATTCCGATAATCCCCCCAACTGCCCAGCCCACCAGCACATCAAACGGGAAGTGAACCCCTAAATACACTCGGCTCCACCCGACGAGAAAAGCCAAAATACCAACCCCAAAAACAGCCCCTCTGCTTAAAAAAAATGAAGCGGCTGCAACGACTGCAGCTCCATTAGCCGCATGGTTGGAGGGCATTCCAAATTGGCTCCCGCAACTAGCTGCACGTAAAGTAACCTCTCTCTGGTGGCAGGGGCGAAGACGGTGGAAGCTTTTTCTAAGCAAATAAGTATTCGTAGCATCTGCTGCGCCCAGCGCAATCGAGCAGATCAAAAGCGTTTTAAGCCACTTTTTCTTTCTTAATATTAATCCGATGCAAAAAACACAAAAAGCCGTCACCCACCACATTCGGGGATCGGAAATCGCCACAGCAATTGGATCTAAGGCCTCGGATGTGAATCCTTTATTTAAAAACTCAAAAAGCCGATTATCCCATTCGCTCATTTGCATTGGTTTCCAAACTCAGTATCCCATATAAGCTTCCCAAATACATCTAATCGCTTTAAGGTATCACCTATGAAAAAGAGTGTTTTCTCCCTCGTGGGGGTGGCTGCTCTCGGCTACTTTGTGGATATTTTTGATTTAGCACTCTTTGGTATCGTTCGGGTTCAAAGTCTCAAGGATTTGGGAGTTGCAGAGGAACGGGTTCTTTCTGTCGGTGTCCAACTTCTCAATGCGCAAATGCTTGGTCTTCTCTTTGGAGGATTGATTTGGGGGGTTCTCGGCGACAAATACGGGCGACTTAAAGTTCTGTTTGGCTCCATCCTTCTCTACTCAGTGGCCAACTTGGCAAACGCCTGGGTAAACTCTCCAGAAACTTATGCCTATCTTCGTTTTGTTGCTGGTCTCGGCCTCGCTGGTGAATTAGGAGCAGCAATTACTTTAGTCGCTGAAACCCTTCCCAAAGAAAAGCGTGGGTATGGAACCGCAATTGTGGCCGGGGTGGGACTTTCCGGAGCGGTGGCAGCGGGAATTTTATCAGAGTGGGTTTCTTGGCGTATGACCTATGCGATTGGGGGGGGTCTTGGGCTTCTTCTGCTTATTCTGCGTTTTAAGGTCTCTGAATCTAGTCTCTTTACTCAAATCAAAACCTCGCACGATATTTCCAGAGGCAACTTACTTCTTCTTTTTAGGTCACCCAAACGCCTAATGCGTTACTTGTGCTGCATCTGTATCGCCGTGCCAATCTGGTATTGTGCGGGAATTCTAATGACCTTTGCTCCCGAAATTGGAAGTGCTCTCCAAGCTCGGGAAACACTCTCTGCCGGTCGTGCCATTTTATTTTCTTATGTCGGCGTTTCCATAGGGGATGTCTTGTCGGGAGTTCTTAGTCAGCTATTTAAAAGCCGAAAGAAAATAATTGGCTGGGCTTTAGCACTTGAAGGGGTTGTTGCGGTTTTTATTTTAACGAGAACTGACTTATCCTCTAGCCTTTTTTACGGTCTTGCGTTCATTATCGGATTGGCAACGGGCTACTGGGCGATTTTTGTGACGGTGACCAGCGAAAACTTTGGCACTAACCTTCGCTCCACTGTAACAACCAGTGCTCCCAACTTTGTGCGTGCATCGGTAGTTCCAATGACCCTCGCCCTCACCTGGCTCAAACCTCAACTTGGCCTATTGCCGAGTGTTGCGATTATTGGCATTTTTGTTTTTCTTTTAGCCAGTGTCTCTCTTTTCTTTTTGGATGAAACTTTCTCAAAAGATCTCAATTATCTTGAAACATAAACCGTGGTACTCTTAGGTCTTCTATGCGCGACCGAAAAGCCCCGCTTGAAAAAGAGCTTAAATATTTTCTTACTAAACAGGACTACGACAAGCTTTTGCGAGCCTCGCGCAAAGACATCCTAAAGACACTTAAGCAGCTAAACATCTACTTTGACGACAACGCCTTGCGACTGCGAAAAAAACGAATTGGTCTTCGGGTTCGTATCGAAAATCAAGAGAAGTGTACTTTAACTCTTAAAGAGCCTTCAAACATCCGCTCAAAAAAGGTTCCGAAATTAAAAGTTAGGCATGAGTGGGAATCAGCACTGCCCCTCTCTTTAGCAAAACAGGTGATTAAAGGGAAAGCGCCTATCGGGTCTTTGAAAAGAAAGCCGATTGAGGTTTTAAAACACCACTTCTCTGACAATCAAATAAAAAAAATAATGCCTTTAGGCGCGGTAAAAACAGTCCGGACCCTCGTCCCGGCGGAACA
>RFNV01000357.1 GCA_009927005.1 Pseudomonadota bacterium | reverse complement strand
TTTTTGGAAGAAAGAACGGCGTCGGTAGTCCCTATGAGCCGCTTCCGCTTTGCACGTTTTTTTTCATTTCTCGATTCTTCTCCCGAGTTTCCCTTGGTTCATCGTGACCTCTCTTGGCTTCAATTTAATGAACGTGTCCTGGCAGAAGCACAAAACCCTAAACATCTTCTTCTTGAACGAGTCAAATTTCTAGCTATTTCGGCATCCAATTTAGATGAGTTTTTTTCTATACGAGTCTCCGCACTTGAGAAGAGCCTATCCAAGGCTAAGAAGGCATTTGATTTTTCCAAAGCTCAGTTTCTGAGCGAGACCCAGGAACATTTGCTTAAAGGGATCCGCCGATTCGGAGGAGTTCAGAGAGAGACACTCGAGATTCTGACGAGTGAACTTGCTCAGCACGGCATTTTTCTTCATCTAAAGCCCAAGAGAAAGGAGCCCTCTTTTTATGTTGCTCAGGAACTCTTCGAGCAACATATCCACCCCGCTCTACCAGCCCCAGAGCGCTTTGACATAAAGTCCCTTTTGGCTCTGGAGACCTTTCAGTCTGCGCTGGTTTTGCCAGGAGACTTCTGGATTAAGGTGCCCAAAAATCTACCCCAGCTTTTAGGAAAACCCGCGCAACGAGGAAAGCATTGGGATTTCTTTTTTTTAGATGAGCTCCTGCCGCTCTTTTTGGGACCGCCCGCTCCCGCTCTCTGGTCAACGGGGATGATTCGACTCACACGAGATGGAGACTACGAATACGACTTAGCTGATGCTGATAGTAAGACGGTACCAGAGCTAATTCATAGTAAAGTTAAGAATCGAGAGCGAGGACGCCCCATCCGATTGCAAACGATTGGAACCTTCCCCAAAGAATTCGTTGAACACGTGGCAGACAAACTGAAACTGGATAAAACACAAATTTTCCCCGCGCCAAATACGTTATTTCTGCACAGTCTTTGGAGTCTCTATAGGGCCATTCCGCCGGAATTTGGCAAGAAGCCCATTCGTTTCTCGGTGCCACAACCCCTGATTTCTCCGATGTTTAATAAGAGTTCTTCTTTGTTTGAGCGAATTAAAGAGCAAGATCTCCTGCTTCACCACCCCTATGATTCCTTTGATGCGTTCATAAAATTCATTGAGAGTGCTACCCATGATCCAGATGTCATATCAATTGAGCAGACGATTTATCGAATGGATCCCACTTCTCCGATCATTGGCCACCTAAAACATGCTGCCAAGACTAAAAAGGTAAAAGTCGTCCTGGAATTAAGAGCCCGCTTTGATGAAATGAACAATCTTACCATTGCCTCCGAACTTAAAAAGGCTGGGGTTAAAGTGTTTTATGGTTTTGGCAAGCTAAAACTCCACGCCAAGGTTACGCTGGTGACTCGAAAAGAGGGGGATTCTCACCGTTACTACACGCATCTTTCAACAGGAAATTATCACTCGGGCACAGCGAAATCCTATACGGATTTGGCTATTCTTTCAGCGCGGGAAGAGATGGGACAGGACGCTAGGTATTTTTTTGATTCGGTTTACGAAAGAAAAATCCCCACTCATTTTAAAAAATGGGTGGTCGCTCCAAATCAACTCTCCAAAAAAGTTCACAAGCTGATCAAACGGGAAGTGGAAGCAGCAAAAGAAGGAAGAAAAGCTTATATTTTCGTCAAAGTGAATGCCCTTGTCGATGAAGACACGATTGAGTCTTTGTATAAAGCTTCTCAAGCGGGGGTAAAAATTGATTTGGTTGTCCGGGGCGCTTGCTCACTGATTCCTGGCGTGAAGGGAATTAGCGAAAACATCCGGGTCATTAGCATTTTGGATTATTTTCTCGAACATAGCCGCATCTACTATTTTGAGAACTCTCAAAAGCTTTATCTTTCTAGTGCCGATTGGATGCCTCGGAATTTTCTTCGGCGCCTGGAAATTGCCTTTCCAGTTTTGGATGAACGACTCTACTCGTTTTTGCGCGATGCCGTTCTCTCGGCCTATTTAAGAGACACTGCTCAAGCGAAAGAGTTAACAGCTCAAGGAGTATGGAAAACAAGGCCAGTGCCCCGTGGTGAAACGTCCTTTCGTTCGCAATTTTTTTTTCGAGAGCTTGCTGAAAATAAATATCGAGGAACCAGTCTTGAATAAAACACTTGTAATTATAAGACATGCCCACCGAGATACTTCTAAGGGGCAAGAATTGAATAATGGGCTTTCGGATAAAGGAAGGAAGCAAGTTCGAAACATTTTTGACTTTTACTTTGAACGGTTTCCAGAAGTTGAAAAACCGGTCCTTTTTTCTAGTGCTAGAAGACGCTGTATCGAAACTTTAGAGCCCCTTGCTAGAAAGCTTGAGCGACGACTAGTCGTTAATCCCCTTCTGTTGGAGCAAACGGAAAAAGAAACGAGCGCTCAGTTCAAACAACGCATCCGGCGTTTTAAAAAGGATTGGGAGAAGAGTTCATCGGAACTAACCATCATTTGCTCTCACGGCGATTGGATTCCTGTTTTTTTCAAGGAACTTCTAGGGTTAGAAACCTCCTTAAAAAAAGGAGGCTGGGCAGAGGTTGAGTGGGATGGAAAACCGCGGCTCACCTGGCTGATTCAAAGTTTTTAATTACAGAAAGTGATTCCGCTTTTGGGAGCTGAAAATGCCACCATTCTGTTGGAAACACTTCCAACCCCACCCCTTTCATGAGTTCAATCAGCAGATCTCGGTTCTGACACTTTGCTTTTTCGTTTTCCAAACACTGATACCTTGGACTCGCTCGGTAGGTAAAATCATCAAATGGCGTAGGAAAAGAAAGAAGCACCCCCGTTTCATCTGCTAAAGCCACATCAATCGCAGCCCCTCGGTTGTGATTCGAACCTATTTTTGGGTCCGCCACATAGCGCACGTCTGGCACTAGCTTCCACATTGCTTTTTGAACTTCCAAAGGCCGATAGCAATCC
>RFNV01000368.1 GCA_009927005.1 Pseudomonadota bacterium | reverse complement strand
CCAGCTGCCACCGGATTCTCGTCGCTGCAGTCGACGAAACTGAGGCCCTGTCTTAACAGTGAAAGGAAAGCACTTGATACTTTTTTGCGATGGAGCATCCCGGGGTAATCCAGGTCCCGGGGCTTACGGATTTGTCCTCATGCATGGAGAAGAGGTCGTTTTCAGTCAGGGCGGTCGCATGGGAGTGGTCACTAATAATGTGGCTGAATATGAAGGCCTTTTAAAGGGCCTAGAAAAGTCGATTGAGTTGGGAGCAACAGAACTCACCATCAAGAGTGACTCCCAACTTTTGGTGAGGCAACTCAATGGGCAATACAAAGTGAAGGCCCCTCATATTATCCCCTTAGTCCAAAGAGCAAAGAAGCTCTTGGTCCAATTTAAGAAAGTGGAGATAACCCATATCCCCCGGGAACAGAACTCCATGGCTGATGCACTGTGCAACGAAGCATTAGACCAGAGTCCGTGATATTATTAAGTAATGTCAGATAGATCCCCTCTTGAGAAGCAGCTCATCACTTGCGTTGTTTTGTTTCTTCTTTTGGGACAAGTCATGTTGTTCAGCGCCACTGGGGTTCCCGCACTTCAAAGATACGGTTCGGAATTTTATTTTGTGAGTCGGCAAGCTGTTTCAGCCGTGCTCGGATTCCTCTTCATGCTATTTCTTTCGAAAGTTAGATACCAATTTTGGTTCAAAATGGCATACGCCTTATTTGCTTTCGAAGTCCTCCTAGTGGCTGCGACTTTTATTCCAGGAGTGGGCCATCATGCACAAGGAGCTTCTCGATGGATTCGCCTGCAGGGGTTTTTACTTCAGCCAAGTGAACTCTCAAAAATCGTTGTTCCCCTTTTTGTTGCGAGACTTCTTGCCGAATCCAAACTCGAGCCCTTCTCTCCTAAAAAACTTTTAGGAGCCATCGCCTCGGTTTTGTTGTTACTCGGACTCATTTTTAAACAACCCGACTTAGGCACTACCACTCTGCTGGTACTTGCCATGATGGGAATGTTTTTTATTGCTGGCTTAAGTCTCATGTATCTTTTCACAGGGGTTCTTCTCGGGGGAGTGGGGTTTGCTGCTGCCCTCTTACGTTACGAATACCGACGAAAGCGGGTTTTTGCTTTTTTAAATCCTTGGGCCGATCCACAAGGATCCGGCTTTCAAACAATCCAAAGTTTTCTTTCATTTCACTCGGGGGGAATTTTTGGTTCTGGAATAGGGAATGGAAATGCAAAACTTTTCTACCTTCCAGAAGTTCACACCGATTTCATTTTTTCATTAATTGGAGAGGAATTAGGCTTCATTGGAGCTGTTGTGGTCGTTGCCGTTTTTGCTTATTTTTCTTATCTCCTGTTCCGAACCTCCTTTAAGGCAGCGGATCGCTTTGCTTGTTACTTTGCTTTTGGGCTCGCATTTCTTTTAACAGCCCAAGTCGCTGTCAATTTGGGAGGCGTGACTGGGCTTCTGCCGATCAAAGGATTGCCTTTACCTTTTATTTCTTGGGGTCGGTCCGCGCTGATCGTTAATCTCTCCATGGTCGGAATTTTATTAAACATCGTTAGGCAGTCAGATCCTGATTCGGGAAGGGTCTCGTCTGAGTCATGAAAAAGAAGAAAGTCGTCATCACGGGTGGAGGAACGGGCGGTCACGTTTTTCCAGCGCTCGCCATAGCTGAGGAATTAAGAAAGCGGAAGTTTAGCGTTCTCTATGTTGGCACTGAGCATGGGATGGAAAGTAAGTTTGTCCCCGAAAAGGGATTTCCCTTTTATACCGTCTCAACGGGCGCTCTAAAAAATCAAAGCATTCTTAAAAGGATTTCATCGCTCTTTCATCTGTTCAAAGGGGTTTTGTGGTCCCTTGGCTTCCTCATCAAGGAAAAACCAAGCCTAACGATTGGAGTGGGCGGCTATGTTTCGGCGCCTGTTTGCTTAGCTAGTTTTATTCTTCGCATTCCTATTTTCCTCCAAGAACAAAATGCTTCGGTAGGAATTGCAAACCAGCTATTGGGAAAACTCGCCACAAAAGTTTTTCTGGGATTTAAGGAAGCTGAGTACGCTTTCAACCCGAAAAAATGTATCGTTAGTGGCAATCCTCTTCGAGAAGTTTTTATGTCTTCCCCCGCTTCAACTTTTAATCCGCAGTCACTTCATTTGTTAGTTTTGGGAGGAAGCCAGGGAGCCAAAGCAGTTAATCAAGCCATGTTGGATTTGGCTGCGGACTTAGTCGCTCGATTTCCAGGAATTCAAGTCACTCACCAAACCGGACAAAGCGATGCTGCTCGAGTCGCCGAAGGTTACGACAAAATTGCAAAGAGCCAGTTTCGAGTTCTTCCATTTATTAAAGACATGGTCGAAGCTTACAACCAAGCAAGTTTGGTCATCTGTCGGGCTGGGGCACTGACCGTTTCAGAGCTGATTCAAATGGGTCGGCCAGCTATTTTTGTGCCTTACCCCCGCCGCGGGCAAAACGACCAAACAGCGAATGCACGATTTGTAGCAGAAGCAGGGGCAGCCAAAGTGGTCGAACAGGGTCCACAGTTTAAAGAACGTCTTTGGGCTGCTTTAGAGAGCTCTTTTAACCCCGTAACCCTTCAAGAAATGGCCGAAAAAACCTCCCGATTGCGATCTTCCTCAGGGCTTGCTACCATCGGCGACCAGTGCGAAATTGCATTGCGTTAAAAAATCGGGTTTTTATAAATGTACAATAATATCAAGAGGATACACCTTATTGGGGTCGGCGGAATCGGCATGAGCGGAATTGCCGAACTTCTCTTAAGAAACGGCTATTGCGTGAGTGGCTCTGATTTAAAGGAATCTGAGCTTTGCCTCCATTTAGAACGGCTTGGGGTAAAGATTTTTCGAAGCCATGAGGCCCAAAATATCGAAGGGGCCGATTTAATCGTCTACTCGTCAGCTGTCTCTGAGATGAATCCAGAGTTTTCAGCGGCTCTTGCCAAAGAAATTCCCTGCATTCCCCGCGCTGAAATGCTTGCGGAGCTCATGCGCTTAAAATACGGAATTGCAGTTGCTGGCGCCCACGGAAAAACCACCACCACATCGATGATTGCTTTAGCGCTTACCCAAGGGGGCCTCGATCCCACTATTGTGGTGGGCGGCCGAATGGATAATTTTGGCGGCACCAATGCGCGTTTAGGATCCGGCGACTTCATGGTCGTAGAAGCAGATGAAAGCGATGGTTCTTTTAACAGGTTGAGCCCGTCGATTGCTGTCGTCACCAATATGGATAGAGAGCACATGGATCATTACGAGACCATGACGAAGCTTAAAAAAGCCTTTGTGTCATTTCTGAACAAAGTTCCTTTTTATGGACTCTCTGTTGTCTGCGGTGACGATCCCTACTTGCGAATGCTCTTAGGAAAAGTGACTCGAAGAAAGAAAACTTACGGCTTTGGAAAAAGTAATACTTATCAAATTACAGACTACACTCCGACCATTGAGGGAACCCAAGGAAAAATTCGCATTGGAAAAGATTCTGTTCACTTAAAACTCCAGGTTCCAGGGAAACATAATCTTCTCAATGCTGTCGCAACTCTTGCGGTGGCAGATGAGCTTTCGATTTCGAGATCAACAACCCTGGAAGCTCTTTTAGCTTATCAAGGAGTTCAAAGGCGTTTTCAAAAACGAGGAGAATTGAGAGGCGTTATATTCATTGATGACTATGCTCATCACCCCACTGAGATTTCAGCAACGTTGTCAGCTGCACGGGAGCGCTTCCCTCAAAGCAAAATCCGAGTGATCTTTCAACCGCATCGCTATTCTCGAACCGAAGACCTCTTTGATCAGTTCTCTACCTGCTTCCGTTCGTGTGATGCTGTAGCAGTCACAAATATTTACGCTGCTGGAGAAAAACCCATTTCAGGAGTGAGCTCTGAAGTTTTGGTGGATAACATTTCTAGAGCGGGACACCCCATGGCCCTTTTTTCGGAAAAACCCATGGAAGCTATTGAGAACTGGCTTGGCGAAAGTAATCCAGGAGATATCATTCTTACTTTAGGAGCTGGAGACTTACCCGGTGTCTATCGAAACCTCTTTTAAGAACCGATTAGGAAAGAACGTTCTCTTCCACGAGCCCCTAAAAAATCATGTGGCTTATCGAGTGGGTGGCCCAGCAGACATTCTTGTTTTCCCTCAAACCGAAGAGGATTTGGCTTGGATAGGCCAAGAAGCTCGCACCCATGCGGTTCCTCTCACGGTGATTGGTCGGGGCACCAATTTATTAGTTACGGATAAGGGAATTCGAGGGATTACGGTTTCACTTGAAAAAGCATTTAAAACGATCGAACTCCTTTCAGAGCAATCGGACGATAAGGTTTTAGTACGTGCCGGAGGCGGAGTCAGCAAACCCGAACTTTTGGAATGGGCCATTCAAGGCGGGTTTACGGGCCTTGAGTTTAGTTCTGGTGTTCCGGGGACCATTGGTGGCGGTATTTTCATGAACGCAGGCACTAAGTATGGTTGCTACGGCGACGTTCTAACAGAGCTAAGACTTTTTGATTTTGAAACTGGCGCCAAAACCTTTTCAAGAAGTGAATTTCATTTTGGGTACCGTGAGCAAACTGCCGTAAAAAATCAACTGGTCCTTTGGGCCACTTTCGAGCTCAGACGGGGGGAACCCACCACGATTCGAGCTGAAGTTAATCGAATCATCCAGGAGCGAGCTGAAAAGCAGCCGCTCGATTATCCGAGCTGCGGCTCTACTTTTAAAAATCCAGAAGGGTTTTCTGCAGGAAGACTGATTGAGAAAGCAGGATTAAAGGGACGAACGGTCGGGGGAGCGCAGATTTCAGACAAACATGCCAACTTTATCCTCAACAAAGGGAATGCAACTGCGCAGGACATTTTGGATCTTATCCAAATCGCAAAAGACGCGGTACAATCTCAATTTGGGGTGAAGCTCGAGTGTGAAGTAATTATTTTGGGTACCTAATGGGCCGGGAACGAACAAAAAACAGAGTTGAGTTTTCTAAGACAGCTCTCGTCTGTAGTGGCGGGGCCACCAAAGCAGCTGCTTTTCACATTGGGGTCTGTCTTGCTTTACGAGACAAGGGGTTTTCGTTTGTCGGTGGAAAAGCGGATGCCACTCCCGAAATTAACTCGGTTCCCTATCCAAGACCGAGATATCATCCTCAACAGATTGCCACATATGTCGGCTCTAGTGCCGGTGCTTTGATTACTACTTTGCTCGCTGCGGGCATTCCCGTTGAGTCGCTCATTAATTCTTTTACTTCGGATATTAATTTTAGAATCCCTGGTGACTTTCAGGAAATCCCCAAAATTCAATATCGGGATATGCTCAAAATTAATTGGCCAAAACCTTCTGCCATTTTGAGAAGCTTCAGGCAAAGTCCGGTTTTGGGCCGCACCCTTGAATCGTTTGTTCTAAAAAACTTGCGGCTTCCTGGGCTGTTTTCGACTGTTGGGATTGCTCGGTATCTTCAAGATCATATTTTGCCCACGCCGCATTTTCATGAGCTTAAGCCAGATCTTTTCGTGGTTGGAACCCAACTCGATCACTCACGAAAAATTATTTTTGGTCGCTACGGAACGGAAAAAGCTTTTGATGAGTACTCTCAATATGCCTCCAATGCGACCATCTATGATGCCGTCGGGGCTTCCTTGTCACTGCCACCAATTTTCGCGCCCTACAAAGTAAAACACGGGCCCGACAAGACTCGGTATTATATCGACGGTGAAATACGAGAGACGCTTTCTACACACGTTGCTAAAGAGAATGGCTGTGACTTGCTTATTTGTTCCTACACGCATCAACCCTATCACTATCGGGATGAAATTGGCTCGCTAGTACACTATGGAATGCCTGCCATTGTCATTCAGGCGCTCTATCAGGCAATTGAGCAAAAAGTTTATGCTGCTAAGCGAGCACACGAAAACAAGACTGTGGTTCTTGAGACAGTCCGAGATTTTTTTAAAACCAAGAAATACCCCGAAGAAGATATGGCTGAGCTAACTAAGCTGCTTGCTGAGCGAACTGACTTTAACGAAAAGCTCAATTACATTTTTATCCACCCAGAAGCAAAAGACAGACAGATGTTTTTTGGAGACCACTTCACTCTGAACTCCACGACACTTCAAGAAGTGGTAACCATTGGCTATAAACGCGCTATGGCCGAGCTCAGAAAGTACGATCTTCATCCCGTCTGATTCTCTAATTAAACAACCAGAATACGCCTCTCATGGCATAGGCCTTGCGACCTTTCACTGCGTCGGATTTGGGCCGCGGGTAAAACCCTGCTCTAAACCCGATTGTGTACTAAACAATGGTCAACAAAAACTGTCACCGGGAAACGCTTGGCACCAATGGGGTTTAATAAGAGCGGACAAAATGAGGGGAACCACTCGCGGTATACGCACGCGGTTGCCTGCTCCATTTTCATTTTGAGTCTTTTCCTGATGAGCTTCTCGTCGCCTGTAGACTCGTGGAGCGACTCCGACGAAAAGCTGGAGCCTATTCCACTTTTGACAGAGGCAGATGTCCAAAACGCCGATCCGCTTAGAAACAGGGCTTGGGACCTTTTTCATCCCTCTTGGAAATACAGCTCTGTTTGGGAAACAATCCAAGCGAGCGGCCAAACGGTTCGCGCCACTCGGGATCCGTTTGAAGAAGCTTTTTCTGATCTCGAATACTTTCTGGATGATCCTTCGAATCGTTTAGAAGAGGAATTTAAAATACCACCTGCTTTGAGATCGCGCGTAAGCTTCTGGTTGCAAGTTTTCGGTCGCTTTACCAGTAAGACCAAAATCGTTCACGATCGCTACCACCCCGAAGTTATCTACGGATACATTGATTTCAGACCTCACTTCCGCGCAACCAGTTCTGCGGCCACAGCTAACTATCGATCTGACAAAACCGAACGAGAGGTTCTAAAGGGCCTAAAGGTAAGAATGCGAGAGGCTGCTGGCTTAACTAACACCCAGTTTTTGAGCGAGTATGAGAGAGAGCAATTGCGGGAAATGCTGCTTAAGGTGGGCGGTCTTGATGAAAAGGGAATCAACAAGGCGCTTCGCAATGTTCGCACTCAAACCGGCCAGAAGGATCACTTTCTCTCCGGCATCGAAAGATCCCAACAGCTCCTGCCAAAGATAGAAGCTATTTTTAAGGAAAGAGGACTGCCTATTGGTCTTACTCGAATTCCTTTCGTGGAGTCCTCATTTAACCCAAACGCTTACTCTCGACTGGGCGCGATTGGGCTGTGGCAATTTATTCGAAGAACGGCAAGGCAGATGATTCACGAGGACTCCCCACAGAAATGGCGAGATCCTCTAGCGCAGTCCCGAGCTGCTGCGCGAATGCTGAAGCTTAATCGAAACGCACTGCCCGACTGGGGGCTTGCTATCACCGCCTACAACTCTGGCGTAGGTCGCGTTCGAAGGCTGATTCAAAAGTATGGTGTCGATGGCGTCGATTCGATGGAACTCATTCCTACGAAGGAAGATTTTGGCTTTGCCGGCAGAAACTTTTTTGCCGAAGTATTAGCGGTCAATTTGCTAGAGAGCTACAAAGATGTTCTCTTTGAAAGAGAGCTGAGACTGATTGAGCCCTACCTTGTCTTTAACAAGAATTAATTGATGAGAATGCTGGTGCGGTCGGCACCCACGCGGGTGACGTGAGATCGCAACAGCTCGCCGCGAGCATTTCTCCATTTTAGAAGATATTCTCCCGGTTCGAGATTGAAGAAAGAAAATCCAGGACGATGAGAAGAAAGACAGAGTCCTTTTGCATTCTGCTTCTGGTCTTGATGAAGTGGGAAAGGTCCATGATCAAGCGAAACCGATTGGCCATCGGTTTTTTCAAGGCTTACAAAAACACAGCGCCTTTTGTTCGCAAAGAAACTTGCCTCAGCTCCCCCCAGGACAGTTCCTCGGTGGGGAATCTCAGACACTCGAGCAACCGAAGATTGAACCTCTTCAAGCAACTCTGTTTCCGGAAGATAAAATGTATAGCTAGCGCGGTTGTCTCGGCTGCTCCAAGGCACCGTATGCCACGATGTCGGATACCCCTCTGCAACAACTTCAAAGGTGATTACCCCTGGTGGCAAATCAATGCCACTTATTTCAAACTCACCTTTTGCGTCTGTTTCTACTTGGGTCGGGGCTCCTACAATTTTTATCAAACCGGCGACTCTTTGTTGGCGATAGGGATCTAAGAGGGTTCCTCGAAAGACATGCTTTCCAGCTCTTCCGGATTCCAAATAGTAAGCAGATCCTGGTTTTGCTTGAATCAGATGAGTGACTGCACTGCCAGATTTTCCAACGGATCTAAAAGCTGGATCAACGTTGAAAAACGCGAAACTACCCATCGAAGTGGTTTGTCTTCGTTTCAAGTCAGGAAGGAGGTTGAAATAGAGGGGCGGGCTTGATCGACCAGACAGGGATATTTCCTGATCTTCATGGGGCGAGCGAGTCTCAGGATTAAAAACTCGGCCCATGATCAAAGCTTTTTGATCTGACTGGGGTCTCTTCGTAAAAAACTGGGTGACTGTTTCAATGTGTTTTTTGGGGACCAAATGAACCGAGACATAACCCGTGGTCTGAAAAACAGGGACGACTACTTGGGTTGGGTAATACCCCTCGGCTTTTACTTGAACGACAAACTCACTGTTGGCTGTGACATTCGGAATGCGGAAGGTGCCATCGGATTCTGTTGAGATAACGCCCCACTGTGGGTATCCCAAAATCTCTACCTGTGCTGATGAAATCGTTTTTTCGCTTTTGTGGTCCGCCGGATTTGCTTCAAAGACCGTTCCCGAGAGAACAATCCCACTCAGATTCTTGGAAACTGCCGAACGGACAGCGCCCTCTACTTCCTCCTTCGTGATGTGAAAAACCACTCGGCGTTTTGCGGTCTCCGAAGTCAAAGCTGTCGGATAAACAATTTGAGCCACTGGAACGGACTTGGTTGGATTAAAAAAGCTCGCAACCAATTGATAGGAACCAGCGACTTCTCTTCCGTCCCAAGTAAATTCTTTTTCTGGATATTGGTAATCAATAAAGACCCTGTCCTGAGGATCTCTCGAATCTTTTCTTTGAAGACTGAGTTCGACGTGCCCCTGATGGTTTTCTATCCACTCGTGAACTGCCCCATCAAAGGTGAGCTTTCCATAGACTTGGCCAACGGGCTCGTTACTTTGAATATTCAAAGACTCAACTCCCGGAACCGGATTGCGATTGGGATTCCTTTTTGGATGAGTAGTCAGTGATGGCGTTTTGGGAGCGGGAGCAGGAACGAGGGTTTTTTGAATGTTTTCGAGCAGTCGCTTCCCTTGCTCGACTACTGATTCGATTTCCGTCGGCGCCGCTTTTAACGGCTGAAGATTTTGAGTACTCACCGGGGGCCTTCCGGCCTTTGGCTGGACGAGCTCCGGCTCGGGAGAGGCAGATTCCGATTCAACGGGTGCGGCAACTGACAAAGGTGATGGGGTGACTGCGGGCTCTGACTCTTCCTCAGCAGAAGCTACTAGCGCAGTCGGCGGCTTTGGTTCTACTGGTGTCTGAACCAAAGCCATCAGTTGTGGGGTTTTGGGAAACTCCTCAAGGGTCTCCCAAAGAGAACTCGTATCATTTGCGACGACAACTCCCTCGTGGATATTCAAGGGCAATTCGCGAGGAAACAGAGCGGCTAGAGAAAACTGGGGATCGAGCACCGTTTCGCTTTCATAGGGATCTAAATTAAAGGGGCTGCCCTGGGGGGCTTCCAAAAGACCTGCTTCCGCCATCTGATTAAGTTTGGGTGATACCTTGACCCGAGCAATCTGTCTTTTGGGGGCTTTCGTTTTAGCAACCCTTGCCACAGTTTTTCGGTGTCGATTAAGTTGCTTTGAAAAAACTCTTTCAGATTTTGTTGGGACTTCTTCAGTGACAACGGCCAGCTCTGAAACTGGCTGTACGGACTCTGCAATCTGCACGGGTTCTACTGGCTTGCTTTGCACTTTTGGGGCAGGTGTTTTTGTCTTCGCTAAAAGAAAAAGGCAAACGACCACAAACGATAAAGTGGTGTTTGAAAATTTAGAATTTCGGATTCTTTTTAGCACTGCTTTCACACTTCCATGTGGAAAGAAAGAGAAGGGAAGGACCTCTTTCTAGTATATATTTCGGCGAATTTTTTTCACCTCTTAAATAAAATAAATCGTTGAAAATACTGAGTATTCTGGATACTCTTGGGTTGAATAATCATGGTTACTCACCCTCACAGCTTAGAATTTTTAAATCGTTGGTTAGTCAAAGAAGGATTCTCAAAAAAAGTTTCCGTAAAACTGCTTTTGGGCGATGGTTCAACTCGCTGTTTCTACCGAGTTGAGGATCCGGAGCACGGAGCGTCCTGGATTTTAGTGAGCGATCCGGAATGGAAACAAACCCAGGATTATCCGGCGCACCAGAAGGCCCTCGAATCGAGGGGAATTCCGGTGCCTGTTTTTCGCGCAGTGGATCCTAAAGAGGGAGTTCTATTGATGCAGGATCTGGGGGACGAACTGCTCCAACACCGCATTCAAAAAGACCCCACCCAAAAAGAAGAGTGGCTCAAAAAAGCAGCGACCCTTTTAGCTCACCTTCATGGAAAGCTCTATCCTGTTCCTGCAGAACTGCCGGTCACCCAGCGTCGGTTTGACGAAGCAAAACTTTTCGATGAGTTTTCATTTACCCTTGAACACTTGCGGCATAACTACTTAGGTCTTAAGCCACTAGACTCTCAGCCCTTAAGCGCCATTAAGAAATTTTGCTACTCGCTCGATAAGCTCTCTCCTCAAGTGTTTTGTCATCGTGACTACCACTGTCGAAATCTTTTAGTACACGGGAACAGCCTTTGGATGATTGATTTTCAAGACGCCCGATTGGGGCCCCCGGGATACGATCTCGCTAGTCTTGTTTTTGATGCTTACGTCCCCATTTCCGATGATCTTCGGCAAAGCCTTATTCAAACGTATCTCAAAACTCTGGAGTCTTATCCTTTGAGAAAATCTCTTGAGGACACTTCCTTTGAAAGAGATCTCCATTTGCTTGCGTATCAAAGAACACTGAAAGCAGCGGGTTCGTTTGCCTCTTTTTGGACACGCTTTAAAAAGACGACTCATCTTGCTTATATCGAGCCCGCTCTCAAAATGGCTAGATCAATCGAAGCGTTAGGATTGATTCCTCACGACGTTACAAGCGCTTTTGAAATCGATACACTATTGAAAAAACTGCATGGGAAAGAAAAACATCACTAAAGGAATGATTCTCGCAGCGGGCTTAGGGACTCGTCTTCTGCCCATTACGGAAAGATATCCGAAGCCACTCGTGCCGGTATTGAATCTTGCCAACATTCTTCACACGGTCTCCCTTTTTCGCCGTCACGGCATTAGCGATATTGTGATTAACCTTTTTCATTTGCCCGAAAGAATCGAAGAGTTTTTTAACGAAGTCCCTCAAAAAGATTTTCGAGTTTCCTTTTCCAAAGAGCCTGTGCTTTTGGGAACGGGCGGGGGAGTGAAGCGCGCAGAATCATTTTTCAATCAAGGGCCATTCGTTTTAGCGAATTGTGATTTTATCTCGAATCTGAATCTAACCCACCTAATTGAAAGTCATTCAAAGTCGGCGGCTTGGGCAACCATGGCGCTCATTGAAGATCCCGCGAAGCAAAAACTTTATTCAGCCGTGGGCACAAACGAACAGGGGTTTCTGTGTTCGCTCCCCAGAAAGAAAACGGCCGAACCGAGTCGCCAAGGAATTTTCACTGGAGTTCACGTGCTGGAGCCCGAGATTTTTTCGTTTCTGGAGGAAAGGCCCTCGGGCATTAACGATGTTTTGTATCCTACTCTCATGGAGAATCACCCTGATAAAGCTCGCGGCGTTTTCATGGAAAAGGCTTACTGGTTTGACACGGGAGATATTCCAGCGCTCTGGCAAACGAGCCAGGCGCTTTTGGGAATGCTGGAAAATCCCGATAACCCGCTCTTAGAAGCCATTTCTGGTTACGGGCCCGTGTATCGAGAAGTTGCGCCAAAAGTGTGGACGACTCAACGAACAAAGCTGCCAGAAAATCTGAAAGTATCAGGGCCTTGTCTGATAGGCGAGGGATGTCAGTTTGAAGAAGGAGTCGAAATCGGTGCTTTTTCGGTAATTGGAGACAGAGTCTTGATTGGTGGGGGCTCTAAAATTGAAAAGTCGGTGGTTCTTTCTCACTCTCAAGTAGGCTCTCATCAAGCAATCCGTGAGAGCCTATTCTTTGAAGGTCGTGCTTTTTCTGCACTACCGAACTCTTCCCGTTCTTGAACCTTGATTCATAAATCGGCTTGAAGCTGTTCCTCGAGCTCCGCGAAAAGCGGTTCGAGTTCTTCGTAAGCGATTGATGTTACTCGTAGGCCCATTCTGCATATAGGGGTTATTCCCCATCATTTGATTTGCCATTTGAGCTTGCATCAATTGCTGTTGCAGCTTTGCCATTTCCATCATGCTCTGAGTCTGAGCGGCTTGAGCAGCTGCTAGCGGACTTGGACGAGCTGGATCTTGATTTCTCAGCGCACCCAATAGCTCTGGCGGAATTGCTGTTGCAGCTACTGGTTGCGGCATCATCGGATACGGAGGAAAGGGCTGCTGCTGCTGCTGCGGATACTGTTGCTGTTGTGGATTTTGCTGCTGTGGTTGTGGCTGCACACTCACAGGAGGAAACTGGAATGAGCGACTATTGTCAGGAGATCCACCCACACGATTTGGTTGAACCGCATCCTGTCTTGCTCGAATCAGTTCATTCAAGATTTGCTGTCGCTCCACTTGATCTTGCTCCAACTGATTATTGAGTTGAGCGGGATCAAAGAAGGCTGAGTTTCCTTGGAAGGGTACATTTACCCCAGGAGAAACGGGCAGCACATTACTTTGAGCACCTGGAGGAAGAGCGCCTAAGCCTGCCGCTGGATTGGGAGCTTCTTGAGCTCCTTGCTGGCTTGCTTGCTGGCCATCGCCTGCAGGCGGAGCAACTACAGCTTCTTCTTCCGTTGAAATAGAATCAGAATCGACGCTTGTGTCCGGAACTGGGGCTCCAGGAGCTTCTAGTTCGAGCTCACATGCGTTTTCTTCTTTAATGCCAAGCTTTTTAATTTGGTTATTAAACTCATCAATTTGCTGAGTGGTTTTCGCGTCATCGGAAGGTTTAAATTCCTTAGCCACACAGAGGCCAAAAATACCATCCAAAGCTTCCACTACTTTTTCATCGGCTTCAGCAAATTTATCTTTTGAAGATTTTAAAGTTTCTGCTTTTTCTTCTAAGAATTTTTTGATTTGCTCATGAAACCGAAGAGCTGAATCCATTCCTTGAAGACTCTTGAAAGATTCCTCAATCGATTCTTTGAGAGAACCAGAAGCAGACTTCTTTTTCTCAAGATTCATTTTGTCGATGTAAGCGTCAAAGAAGCCTTTAAGTTTGCCGTGAACTTCGTCTTTGCAACCATTTAAAGAATCTCGGTAAGCAAAGATCGTCTGAAAATGTTTCTTAAGCTCTGCAGCTTGGTCAGCTTCTGAGAAGTTTTTAGTGCCACAGGCCTCCACAATGGCCTTGTCGCCTTTCTTGGCGCCGAGGGCATCAATAATTTCTTGGTAGGCTTCTTTCCAGCCACCCGTTTTGCCCGCGACGGTTTTGACCCGCCCAACGGAGCCAGCACCAGCTGCTCTGGAAGCTTCATGGTCCTTTTCGGCCACCGCTTGGGAGCCAATCACACCACATCCGAAAACCACCGCAATCGCCACAGTCACTTTATGAAGTTTCATTTGCCTTTCCCCACTTTCACTAAAACCATCTATCCCTGACTGCCCAATAAGGAGACCCCTCTCCTAGGGGGCAGAAAAAACACTTGCGTACTTTGTTCAGGGGAAAAGTGTGCAAACGCTATTCCAATTAAGCGTTTACGCCTGAGGGGTTGTGTAGTCTGGATGTGAGCTTCTGTAGACCGATTGTTTTCGGTGTTAGGAATCTGCCGGGGGCTGTTAGAGGGGGTGTTAGATTAGTTACACAGATTTGGAATACGGAGAAACCTCTTGGAATCTTAGCCTATCTGGAGAGTCGCAGGCTTAGGAAGTACACGAATACCGCGTGTGCCTAGCTGACTTTCTCACAGGCCTTACCCTCAGCAGCAGATCTAACCACCGTCTAACTTGCCAGTAATTACAAATACTTATATGATATTGGGGTTCCTCTAGGAAAGCGGGCCTTTGTTTGACCTTACAGGAACCTTATGTAATAAACGGACTTCTCTTTCAACGGGACGCTGCCATGGATGAATTGGATTTAAGAACGGAAGATATCTCAACTAAGACCCCTTGTGGTGCGTCGGGCTTTCTCCTGCAGGGCAATCCAGAACTTCATAAATTATTTTTCACCCCAACAGAAAACGAAGATCCACGAGTGAACGACGCTAAAATCCGTCGGCTTTATATGCAGGCGGCCTCTCAGCAGTGGTATGCCCCTCAACGCATTAACTTTGATCAAGAAATTAAGACAGACGATGAGAGCTTAAGGATCTGGCGGAAGTTCATTACCATTTTTTACACGCTGGAGAAGATGGGCCTCAATGTCATTCACAACATGACCTCAAAGGCAGTCCGGAAATATAAGAGCGAAGAAATGGCTTTTTACCTCTCCGCTCAGACCTTTGATGAATCAAGGCACGTTTTTGCGATTGAAGCTTACTTAAGAAAATTGGGAGCCCCCCCTAAGTATGATTGGAAGTTTCATGTGCTGGGACAAGTGGCTTCTATGGGTGCTTTCCGAGTGGAAAACTGGATGTTCTCAACTCTCTTCTCCGAAAACTTTGCGTCTACTTTTATCCGAAGAGCTCGCCAGGCAAACATTGACCCCGTTGGAAATGAGCTTTGTAAATATCTTTTAGTAGATGAAAGCCGACACCTGCACTTTCTTCACATTGTGCTGCCAGATGTGATGGACCGCCTCTCCATGATGGGTAAGACCTACGTGAAAGGCGCTCAGTACTTCATCATGAAGTTTAGTGAAACCGTTTTACGAAACTTGGAAGCTGAAGCCGCTCATGTGGGGCTTGATCGCAAAGCCATGATGGAAGAGATTTTTGAAAACGTAGAAAAGGGCTATGAAAGCTTTGGCGTGAGCCGAAAGTTTTTGTGGTTCCCTAAAATTTATCCAACTAAAATTACCCCGACTCAAAGGATCGTGGTTTCACACTAAGAAATATGGCAGACTGGAAAGATGCTTACGAAGAAAATGTCCCGGGCAAATGGTACGTGGATAAAAAGTGCATCCTCTGCTGTGTCTGCGCCGAAGCAGCGCCCAAAAATTTCAAAGAAGCCGCTAGTGGGGATCACGACTATGTCTTTAAGCAACCGGAAACCGAAGAAGAAGTCCTCCAATGCGAAGAAGCGATGGCAGCTTGCCCAGTAGAAGCCATCGGTAACGACCGCCCATAACACCAAAAGGTACGGCTTTACTTTTGTGGCTACCTATCTCGTCTCATTTAGCAATTTCAAAGGCACTCTCAGTAATACCGAAGCGTGCGCTATTGCCTGTGAAGCTCTTCGAGAAGAGGGGCACACGGCCACTGCTCTGCCTTTAGGGGATGGCGGCAAGGGGACTTTTGCGTTTTTAGACGGCGATCCTTCCATTCAGAAACGGTCTTACCAAATCACCGGGGCTTTTGGTGATCCGAGAACGGCACAAACCTGGTGGAGGAAAACTCCGGCCGGGATTTGGCAAATCTTTTTAGAAAGTACCGATGCGATTGGGTATCCGCCCACTCAACCAGAAAAGAGAGATCCGCTGGGCGCCACAAGCCGAGGACTTGGAGAGTGGTTACTGCACATTGCAAAGGATCTGGGAACTGAACGTTGCGAACTTTTTATTGGGCTCGGAGATTCTGCTATCTCAGATGCGGGACAAGGAATGATGGAATCGCTTGGAGAAAAGCGATTTTCGCAATGGAGAATCACGGTGCTTTGTGATGTCGATAATCCCCTGTGTGGTGAGCGGGGCTCAGCAAGGGTTTTTTCACCACAAAAAGGAGCAGCGCCCGTTCAAGTAGCGATTATCGAAAAAAGAAATGCTGAATGGGCAAAAGCTATCAAACAGAATTTCGGAATAGACGTTTCCGAAATGCCACGAGCCGGATCAGCCGGAGGCCTTGCGGCCGCTCTGCATGTTTTTTTAAAAGGCGAACTCGTCTCGGGCGCTGAATTTGTTTTGAAGGCCTCAGGCTTTGAGGAGATTCTAAAGCACCATGATGTTTTGATCGTGGGTGAGGGGAAGAGCGATTTTCAAACACTCTCGGGAAAATCGCCCTGGGCTGCAATTCAAGTGGCAGAGAAGCTTGGGAAGAAATCGATTTTGATTTCAGGAGTTCTCGGTGAGGGAGCGGAGAAAATCGCAGCACCGGGGCTCATTGCAAAAATCGCATGTGGGAGAGAGCCGGATGCGCGGGGGGCGTTGGCGAGGGCGGTACGGGAGATGGTTCTTCCTTAATCACTTAACGATAATTTCGAAGGGTATTTTGTATTCAAGTTCAAATTTTTTTCGCAACTCTTGTCTATTGTCAGTGCCACTGCGCCAATCTATATTAAGCCGACTTCTTCCATTTGATTGCGGCATTTGAGACAAAACCTGGGATGTTTTGTCCAGAGGTAAGTGTGTATCAACTGCGAAAGAGTCCAGCTCGGCTTTACTCACATTTTTTTTAGGTTCGGATCTCCAAACACCTGAGCTATCTAAATATTCTTTCGCCCTGAACTTATGCTGCTCGCCTTGAGAGTTTGGTAATCTATCAGGGTTTAGGCGAACCCTACTCAATCGGATGGTTGGATTATCTCTCGAATACGACTCGGCTGGAGCTTTACCATCTGGACCATGGGCTACTACGTCGTAAGAAAATTCATCTGTAAGTGAAGTTGCTCTCACCCCCCCGTCAGGAATATGTAGCGGGGCATCTCGCCAATCGCCTGGTGCGAGACCTGAATCTGAAAATCTTTGAGCTGTCTGGTCCAATTGTTCTCTAACAGAGGGGACAGTTGAACTAGACGACGACATTGGCTGTTCCGCACTTGCCGCAGCTGTAAGCCGTCCCTGTGGAGTAGGAGCAGCCGCTGGCCTTCGTTCCAAATAAATCATCGCGGTACCATCTGCTGCCTGCTCAATTCGAGAGACTCCCAGATTTCTAGGAAGCACGCCCCAGTCATTATCAGCAAAACCTGCTGCTCTCTCTGGACTGAGAGATCCTTGAAGCTGTCTTCCATCTTGAAAAACTCTGCCGCGACCATTGACGACAAACCCCTCTATTCCTTCCGGATAAACAAACACGGCTTTCTTGCCACCAGAACTCGAGTCAAACCCAAGAGCCCCTTCCCGAGTGGAAGTGTGGACATATCCTTTTCCGCCCCGAGTATCCCGCGCCAAGAGTGCCTCTGCAGCTTCGAGCGTAGATACTCCTCCCTCAGGTAAAGGAACAGATCGGAATCTAGGAGTTGCCGTCGGCCGGGGAGTAATTCCAGCGATCGTCTCTGAAAGCTCAGTCAGGAGCGAGCCTCGAGTTTGCCCCGGGGCAACGGTAAAGGGAGTTTCCGGGCTAATCTCAAAACTTTTCTGAATTTGATCTCGAGCAAGCCTCAGCCTCTCTGCATGAGGAAGAGAGTGAAAGTCTTCTGGAAGCTCTGAAAGCACTTGGCTGGTGACTCGATGAAGACTCTCTGGCCGACCTCCTCCCTGAGGTCTTAGTTTGTTTTCCGGAAAAGAGTTTTGTCCCGAAAGAAGAAGTGCCCCTTTATCTAGAGCCTCTCTTGCTTCTACATAGCCCAAACTTCGGTCACGCATGAGGGCTTGAATTTGTATTTCTCTTTGTCCGATTGTGTGAAGCTCGGCTTCACTCAGTTCGGTCACTCTAATTCCTCTTTTTTCCGCTACTCTTTGGGCTGCCTCCCAAGCAGTCTCAGGATAAGCTTCCAAAGCCCGTGGCTTTGTGGGAATGTTGGGTCCGTCCGGCATCGCGGTCGGAGTTTTTACTCCCCCAGTTGCCGCTAGGTGAGTTCCTCGAATCGCTCCTCCGATAAGGGTCCCCCAGAGAAATCCGTGGGTAGCTCCTTCGGCCATGCTTGTTCCCTCTAAACCAGCTTGAACACCTCCAGAAAGAGCGCCAGAACCGCCCCCTTCAATCAATGCGTAATTGGCAAGATAAGCTGCGTTTTTCACTAAGGGAGAGGCGTGAAGTAAAGAGCGTTCTAAAACCTGGTTACTAAATCCAGCAAGTTTGGTTGCGCCCGCTCCACCATAAACATCAACTGCCCCCATTACTGTCTCGGTTCCTACACGGCGCCAATCGACTCCCTTTTTGGAGGTTGCTCCGTCAACAAGCTCAGCTCCTCCTCTGAGGCCCCCGCTCGCAGCTGCAGCAATTATCAGTCCGGTTGCACTGCCCCCACTTGCGACCCCAGCCGCGATGGAAGCTGTGGTTACAGCCAGTGATTTTGTAAGCTGTGCATTTCCGACGTACCCCTCTTCCGTCCTGCCGAACCTCTGGATCCCGCTCTCAAGCTGTCGTCTAGCGACTAGAAATTGATCGTAGGTCTGACCAAAATCTTTGGCGTCCTTTGCTCTCTCAAGTTGTTGTGCCAAGGATCTAAGTTGGTCCGCCTTGACTCGAAGCCCTTCTGCCTGCTCTCCCAATTTAATGGCGCTGTCAGGGAGCATTCTGTTTGGAATGGTCCCGAGTGAAATCGTTTTCAAACTACTTGCAGCGGCGTCAGGACCCAACAAAGCAAAAGCCTGAGTGACGAACCCCTGTTCCCGCATTAGGCCCGAAGCACTCCTACTGACTTCATCTACATTGCCCGCAAGAGCACGCACGGAGCGAGCGACTCCCTCTCTCTCTGCAAAATAGGTTTCATTTCTGAAATCTTTGAACTGTTTTTCATCAACAATTTGGGTCCCAAGAGCAAGTGTCGAGTTTCTTGAATCGTCTACTCTCTGTAGAGCTGAAGCGGTTCTCGCAATTTCTCGTAGCTCGAGGCGGGCTTGAGCATTGTCAGCTCCTTTAGGAAGAAAGGGAGCAATGTCCACGCCCCGTTGGGCAGCTTCTACCACTCGCGTGAGCGTCTCTTCACCATAGCGATCTCTGGCCTCTTCAAATAGTTTTTCTGTGCGAGCTTGCAGATCTGGATTTTGGGTTCTGGTTAACGCCTCTTCTGCTAATTTGCTTGCTCTTTGCCTGAGATCATCCGCAACTTTTCCCTCAGGTAGTACGGTGATGGGTTTTCCGTCGGGACCGCGCTCCCCAGTATCAACGGTTCTAGATTTTCTAAGATCCTCTTCAAACCGCTCCCTCGCGTCGTCGGTTTTCTTTCCCTCTTGTTGAGAAAATCCCTCAGTGGATTTTGCGAGTTCCCTCGCTTCATAAAGAGTGCCTGTGCTTTGCTTTGCGGCCACACTCAAAAAGTCACTGGCTCTAGTTTGCTCTGCGGCTATGGTGCCTCGATAAAAAGCAGCTAGAGAATCGGTTTGTTGTTGGGCAGTTTGGCGCAGCTTCAAATCAAATGGGTTTTGACCTGAGGTGGATTGGTGCCAGTCGGCTTCTTTAGTAAATGTGGCGACCGCGTTTCGAACAAGTGGCTCCACATTTTTAGATACATGCTCTGGAAGCTTTTCGATCTGGCCTCGATAGTAGGCAACGCGCTCGGCAGAGAGCGGTCCATCCTTAGCTTCCTTGATCATTGCATCAATGATTTGATTTGCTCCCTGAGATGCAACCGTTCTGATTCCTGTCTCTGCTGCGCGAGCTGAGAGTGATCCTAATCCAGTGGCACCTGGGACTCCCGTAGGGCTTCCTGCGCTCCCTGATTCGGCCGCAGTAGACTGGCTGGGCTTCTTCGCTTCCGAATCTCGTTTCTCTTCCAGCTTGTTTATGAGTTCAGCAAGCTTTGCTTTTTCCTCGGGGTCTTCAGTTTTCTCCAGAGCATTTTTTAGGTCTGCCAAGGCCTGCTCTTCAGCAATACCTTCTTTCTCTAAAGCCGCCAGATAATCTTTGGGTGCGGTTGTTTGTGCAAGCTCCACCGCCTGGGATTTATCGGACTTGCCATCGGAATTAACGGAGGCATTGGCGTGCGAACTCGTCGTACCAACTGATTCGGCCCAAGAGGGGGCTCCCACAAGAAAAGCAATCAATAGGAAAGTCCTTAACGGCATAGAAACTAATCTCTTTAAAGCTTATGAGTTGCAACGAAGGGGCCAGAGGCATAAACCCTCGAAACAGAGGGAGAAATTGGGGAACTCTAAAATTTGAGGCTCCTAAAAAAGTTTGGGCTGCGCACTGGTTGTATACGGCCTTTGATACCAGAAAAAAAGATAGTCAGTTTTCACATTCTCCATCAGGCGAGGGGAGCTCTGCGGTGTCCCCCTCTTTATCGAAACACCGGGCCAAAACTTGTCTAATTCTTCGACAGCAGTTTTATCGAGTGGTTTGAATCACTCCGTTAGACTCCATCACTCTCGTCCACCCTTCCGAAGCCTTCTTTGCTTGAAGAGAAGACATCCCTCGAGCAAGGAGCGCGTCTTCAATCGCTTCGGCAACCCCGTGCGATTCTTCCATCGCAAGTTCTACTCCGGGATCGGTTAAAACTTCCGAAGCGACTTTTCTATTTACGAAATCTTCCGCGAGCTCTTGAGCCCGCTTCAGATTAAGCTGCACGTCTCCGGGGAGTTGCGGGTGAAGCTTTTGGAGAATGTTTTCGCAGCTCGCCTGAGCCAAGGCTCCACTTAATACTGCAAACCCTAATAGCAAAGTTTTTTTCAACATGGTTACCGCCGCTCTATTTTAAGTTGGTTTAAATCGATGGGACCCTCGACCTCTCCTGTTTTAAACCGGTTCATGGGATTTATTTGCTGTAGTAACATTTTGTATATAAGGCGATTCATAGCTTCTTCGATGCCCTCTACTTTTGGTCCGGCCTGAGCGGCTACGGGACGATCCGCAACGACTCGCTTCGGTCTTAAAACAGGCACTCGAGATCTGGAGCCTGCTTGTTGGCGCCTCGAGATTTCAGCATCAATTTTTTCTCGGCGCTGATCTTCTTTTTGGACTTCCTCCTGAGAAAATCGAATGCCCTTGGTGGCTTCTCGAGCAATGAGAAGATCTCCGGTGGTTTGTTGTGTGAGGTCATCCGTCAAAGCATCAAAAGTCGGTGCAGTACTTTGCGGGACCGAAGCCTGTTGAGGGGTGGGAAGGTGCTGAAAGGAGGGGGCTCGAGGAGCGTCCTCTTTTTCTTCTTGCGTTGCCTCTTTGGTTTCTTCTTTCGTTTCTTTTTGTTCTTTTTTGCTTTCTGCTACTAAACCTTCTTTTGCAATTTGCGATTTGAAATAGGCGATGATGTTTTTCTTTTCCTCTTCACTGAGTTTGCCCCCCTGGGGCATTCTTCCCGACTCAACCGCCTTGATTGCCCTTTCCCAATCTTCTTTTTTCCAATTTTCAAATTCCTTCAACTCTTTACCACTTTTTGTTCTTTTCTGTGCCTCACTATGACAGCCCTGACAGGACTCGGTAAGTATCTCGCCAGCTTTGACATCTCCGTTTTCATTGGGATCTTCGTGGGTTGCCGCTTGCTGATCTAAAGAAGGCGCGGGCACTTCATCCGCATCTGCATAGGGTCTTACGCCCTGAGACTGACCGGGAACTTGAGAGCCGGCACCGGCCCCGCCCCCCTGAAATCCACCTTGTCCGCCACCGTGAAATCCTTGCTGAGAAGGAAAGCGTTGTTGGCCGGCACCGCAAGAGCCTCCACCACAACCGCCACCTTGTCTGGGCCCGCACATTCCCGATCGACAACCTCCAGAAGACATCACTCTTCTGCCTTGAAAAAGTCTTCTAATGGGCCCGACTCTTCGAGGCCCCACCCCACCACAAGTATTCCACCCGCAGGGATTAAAACCTTTAAAGTCGCTGGCGCGTCTGCCAAACACTCTCGCTTCAGAAGAATCTGAAACGGTGAGGCTTATAAAAACAAAGAATGAAAATATGGAAAGCGTGCGCATGGAATCCCCCGTGGGAGAAGAGGGTTGCAAGATGCGGCCCAGCGAATATATCCCGCGTGAGGAGTCCATACCGATTGTGAAAAACGTATTCTGATTAGACGAAAAGACTGCCTCATTAACCAGTGGTGGGAATGATAAGGAAAAGCATTTCAACTTCTTACTCCCACGGATTCCTAAACTGTGGACACCCTGTGGGTGTGTTCAAAGGACAGGCAGTTTTTTCGAGGCCGAGAATGTGTATTCAAGGGGTTAACGGGTGGCACTCCTCTTGCTCCTCTAAGCAAGCGTGAAGTCTTTTATTTTTATTTTGGCGCTTGGGCTGTGCCTTACTCCGTCGTTTTCAGAGGATGGAGACAAGGCCAGAGTACGCACCTTTACTTCTAAGGAGCGGCCGGGAGTTGTGGATGAACATAGTGGCCGTACAAATAATGAAGAAGCCACACCTCGAAGAAGACCTGTGGTGGATTATGGTGAGAGCGCGCCGACAAAGAAAGAAGGACACCCTTTTGGAGAAAGTTTGGTTTTCCCGCAAGGGTATCGATACAAAGTTACAAATTGGTAGGTGATGCATGAGAAAGATTTTATTTTTGGTTTTAATTTTAAGTGCGGTGGGGATGGGGTGGGAGCATGCTAAGCCCCCCATCCCAACTAACAAACCCGATGAAAAAAATGAGAGAAAAGAAGGGGAGGGTCTTTCCGAAAAGACCAGCGACGTTCTGGGTTCCGCTACTGATCTAGAGCAAAATTTAGATAATCCTGATTTCAAGAAAAAGATTGAAGTCCTAAGTCCTGATGAAAAAGAGGAGCTGAGAACAGAGGTTGAGAACAGGAAATTAGAGGCTTTCGATAGTGAACAGAAAAAGCGGTTTGATTTTGTTCTGGATCTCCTCGACCAGAAAGAAAAGGAAGAAACTCTACCATCAACAGCTTCATCTAAACCCACGAGCACGCCCCTCCAAACGACCGGAGGAAAAGTAATTGGCAAGAACGGAAAAGTTGACGTGTACAAATTGCCCGGCGGATTTGAAGTTCACCTTGATCCGCAAGGGAGAAAAACAATCGATGGGCAACCACTCGTAGTCGTTGGGAAGGAGGGGGCAACCATGATGGATGGCCTTTTCCCAGCAAGCGCTTTCGGTTTGCAAGTGGGTACCAAGGGGGAAATCTCAATTGATCCCAAACCCAGCACGCTCACTGTTTCTGGAAGTAATGGGCCCAAAATAAATAGTGCAGTTCCGGTGATTTTCAATGACAAGGGCGACGCCTTTGCTCGCCAAAGTATGCTGGATGAAAAGGGTAATCAGACTTTGTACTGGGCAAACGGGAGCGGAGACTATTTTAAATCTGAAGGAAAGGCCGGCGGAGATATCGTGACGGTATCCAAAACAGACCTTCCGCAGAATCTAGAGCCTAAAGGCTCAGGCAACGGTCAATATCTGACAGTACGAGCGACAACACAAAGTGAACCTGAAAGACTTGAACCAAATTATCAGATTTTACCCTTTGCTGGGACGCCGAATATTAGCATGGATAATTCTCCGCAGCTCGACTTAAAAAGCCCTCTGTCCCCTCCACCTGCAGCACAAGATCCAATGGCTGCATTTACTCAAAGGATGCAAGAATATTCCAAGGCTCGAGAGATGCTCGCGCCGGCCACGAGCCCCGCGCCGGAAGGTTTGCGGAATGTGAGTGGCGCACCATCCACTCCACAGGAAGCATTGGCTAACCGAGCAGTATCACAAGGTCCATGTATTGGAGGAAGGTGCCCCGCCCCTGCTCAAAGTTCCGGTCTTTGCGTCGGCGGGCAGTGTGGGTTGACTCCTTCTTTCGTGAGTCCGATCCGTCCTAGGTGCGTTGGGGGAAACTGCCCTTTCCGATAAGCCCCTACTCCAACCCCATCTCTCTCTCAAAAAACCTTCTCTTCCACTCGCGATTGTATTGCAGAAGGGGTGACGGGGTCTCATCAACCTTCGAATGATACATCGGATGGTCTGGATTTCCATCTACGCCAGAGGGGTCCACCAAAAAGGCCTGATAGATCTTAATGCCGTCTTGATAATACGTTCCCTCTTTCGGACGAGGAGCGTTGGGGTTTAGTCTCGTCACTCGGAAAATCACATTCATAGGATGAGGATCTGGGTGGGTATCCAAAATGGTGAGCATTCTATCCGCCAGCCACTTCTTCGCAGCTTCTGGCTCCCCTCGGAGGCGTGAAGCTTCTTTCCCGAACCAGCGACCACTCTCGTTCCATATTTGTTCCGAGCTCCAAGGAGATCCTCCATAACAATAAAAAGCCGCCGTTCGGATCTTCTGTTTCCCGGCAGAAGAGAAACGCCAATAATTTCTGGGCCGCGCCCTTCGTCTCTCCATCTTTCCATCTGATCGATGATTTTCGCCTGATGCTCTAGCGGATCGGAAGGAAAGGATTTCGTGACAACCGTGGAGCCGCCGACGAGTGTAACTACGTTTACCCCGCCACTGTTTCCGCCGAGGCTGACCTCTCGGTTCGTAGTCGCCACTTCTTCATCAATGATTTTTTTCCATCCTGCAGGATCTCCTCCTTCAAAATATTTTTGAAAGGGCTCAGCGGAACCAGGACGACCCGATATTTTTTGCGCGAGAGACACCAGCGTCTCTCTTAAACACACAGCTTCAGATGGGGACAGGACAACAAGGGAAACGATGATGGCGAAACGAAGACAATTAGAATGTGGGCGAGCACTAAAAAGCATTTTTGTCGCCAGTAAAAACTTTTGGAATGCTCTTGAGCAGTATCAACAAATCGAAAAGTAATGACCAATGTTTTACATAATACAAGTCGTGCTCCACTCGAGCCTTCAACTGTTCCGTGGTTTCGATTCGCCCTCTGTGGCCATTCACCTGAGCCCATCCAGTCATCCCGGGCTTGATTTTATGACGAAGGTTGTACCCATCCACAACACTTCGGTATTCTTCAGAGTGCTCCCACGGAAACGGTCGGGGTCCAACAAGGCTCATTTCTCCTCGGACAACATTTAACAACTGGGGAAGCTCATCCAGAGAATACTTGCGTAGCCATTTTCCAAACTGAGTCACTCGGGGATCGTTTTTTTCAGCAGGTTTGGGATACGTGTTGGGGTCCTGCACATACATGGTCCTAAATTTCACAATATCTAGCGGCTTAATTCCGAGGCCCACACGTTTTTGTCTGAACAAGACCGGGCCCGGACTATGCAGTTTTATTATTAACCCTATTACCAAAAGAAGCGGTGAGAACACCATCAGAAGAACACACCCGAAGAGTAGATCCATCGATCTCTTGAGAAGTTTTTTCCAACCATAAAAGGGCGTATCTCTCAGAGTAATTACGGGAACCCCACAGAGCTCCCCCAAAGATGAATTCATAAGATCAAATTGGAAAATGTCTGGCACGAATGCAACAGAGGCGGTGGTGTCTGACAAGAGCGCCACAAGATCGACAATCCTTTTCTCCTGCTGCATCGGCAACGTTATGATTACAAGGTCTATCTGATTGGCATCGATATACTCTGCTAGAACCTGCGGGGAATCCAAGAAAGTTGCTTCCATCGGCAAGGGAATTCTCGGATCTTTCCTAAAATCAAAGAATCTTAGTACATTTAAATCTGAAATGACCGCAGCCTGACTTCGGTTGTAAAGTTCCGTACCAATCGGTGTCACGCCCACCACCACAGCACGAATTCGGGAAGAGCTCAGCAACGGACGAGCCTTCTTAACCAGCAAATGGGCAAGCCATGTGCCGCCACCCACTAAAAACTCGCTGAATAATAGTCGCTCCCAGGGCAATCTTTCTCTGAACAAGAGCTCTGAAAAAATTTCCGAATAAACAAAAAGGCAGATTCCCCATGCAAAAAGCAGTTTTAAAAGAAGTGAGAAGTTCTCACCATGAGCGCCCCGCTCAGGCGCGGAAACAAGGACTCGGAAGGTCAGAAGGGAAAGTGAAAATAAACAGGCCCACTCTAGTATTAATCGCGGCTCTTGAATGAGTTCCCAACCATAAAGACTCAAGGGCCCAAAAAGTGAAGCAAGCAAAGCAAATCCAAAAACATCATTTCGTCTTTGAAATGACCAAGGGGCCGATTGGGTAAGAGAGGACTTTTGATTTGGTTTGTACCAATGTTCGGGATCTCCAGAGGAAGCCCTGGTATTTTTCTTGAGTGGCAAAGACATGAATAGGGGGGTGTTTGATTTGATTTGTTTTCTTTTATTGTAACAAAAGCGCTCTGCGGCGGGGACTCACACAGAGTCAAAAATAGCCCATCCTAAACACTTGACCAAAACCTACTCACAACGTTCTTGAGGGGCGTTAAACTTACCCCCATTTTTAGCCGATAAGTTAGGGCTTAACTATGTGTATTCAGGCGTGCTTTGGGTGGCCCGAAACTTGTAGCTAAGTAGACTAAATCTAAAGGATTTTATGCTGTCGTGGCGTGCACTTGTCATTTTGGGGATATCCTTCGTTCTTGGAGGCGCTCCCGTTTTTTCAGAGCATGAGGCCGTGCCAACGAAACGTCCCAAAGTCCTGTCACGAACTTCCCAGTGTTCAAAAACTCAGTTTGAACAGACCTTTGGTTTAAATTCACTGGAGACTGAACTCAAACCAAACGCTTCTCAGAGAACTTCCCGACCTCTTATTCCCGCAAAGTCCATCACGGAGAAAAGATACGGCGGCGGAGGGATGGGCGCCACTTGGGCGTACGACGTCGTCGCGGCTTGG
>RFNV01000239.1 GCA_009927005.1 Pseudomonadota bacterium | reverse complement strand
CTCCGACCTTCGGGTTATGAGCCCGACGAGCTACCAGGCTGCTCCACCCCGCGTCAAAAACGGTAGGGCTGCACACTACGAAATCCCCCGGGCCCTGTCAATCTTTTGGGATCTCCTGCTATACTACCGGCCTAATTAAGCTTTACCCAACGGAGGAACAGCATGAGACAACTTCTTTTAATAGCGACTTTGGTTTTATCGGTAACTTTCTTATCGGGTTGCGGGATTCAAGCACTGCCCAAAGCCCAAAACACGGTTGATGCGGCCCTAGCCGAAGTAACCAATCAATATAAACGCAGATCGGATTTGATTCCCAATCTGGTAAACACCGTAAAGGGTTTTGCCAAACAAGAACAAACCGTTCTGACTGAAGTCACAAACGCTCGAGCAAGAGCCACGAGCATCACGCTGGATCCGAAAAATCTCAAAGCCCAAGATTTAGAAAATTTTCAAAAAGCTCAAGGGGAATTGGGGCGATCCTTAGGAAGACTCCTCGTGGTGGCTGAAAATTATCCTCAGCTAAAGTCAGATGCTAATTTCCGTGATCTCCAAGCTCAACTGGAAGGAACTGAAAATAGAATTACGGTTGCAAGAAATCGCTACATCGATGCAATCAAAGAATTTAACAACTTAGTGACCGTACCTCCTTACAGTTGGACTAACTCGCTTTTCTATCACTTTGAAAAGAAACCGCAGTTTGCTCTAGAAGGAGCCGAAGCAACTGAAGCTCAAAAAGCTCCAGAAGTGAAATTCTAATTGAAGACACTTCTTCTCACAGTTCTTTTGCTGTTTGGACAATGGGGGTATGGCTTTTCCATTCCCCCATTCACTCAGCCCATCGTCGATACGGCCGGGATGATTCATTCCCAAACAGCCGAGACTTTGAATCAAGAGCTTTCCGCCATTTACAACTCTGGCGGACCCCAAATTTCCGTCCTGACGATAACAAGCCTCGAAGATCAAACGATTGAAGAGAGAGCTATCCAAGTCTTTGATCAATGGAAAATTGGTCAAAAAGGAAAAGACAATGGAGTCTTAGTTCTTATCGCTAAAAAAGAAAAAAAAGTTCGGATTGAAGTCGGTTACGGGCTCGAGGGGGATATTCCCGATGCCTATGCAAAAAGAATTGTGGAAGATGTGATGCTGCCCCAGTTTAGAAATGGCCAATTCACTACGGGTGTGGTTTTAGGAATTCAACAAATTGCTCATTTAAGTCATGTCGAGATCCAAAAAAACTCAAAGCTTCTCAGAAGAAAACCAAGAGCAGCTATTCGGCCTGAAATGTTCATTTTTCTGCTTGTGTGGTTCCTTTTGCTTTCTCTGAGAGCCCGATCCAATCGACACGTCAGAGGGGGGAGGGGACCCTACTATGGCGGTGGCTGGGGTGGAGGAGGCGGTTGGGGCGGTGGTGGTGGCTGGAGTGGCGGGGGTGGCAGCTCGGGTGGTGGCGGTGCTTCTGGAGGATGGTAACAGTGATGAAACATAGTTTGGATGACCTAAAACTTATCGAAGAAGCAGTTCGAAAAGCAGAACTGAAAACTTCCGGCGAAATTGTTCCCATTGTTTACA
>RFNV01000247.1 GCA_009927005.1 Pseudomonadota bacterium | reverse complement strand
GGTGGGGAAAGCTCAATTTTGAGCAGATCTCTCAGCACATCGAATCGGTGCTAAGCATTGATGTCACAAGCGCTCGAAGAACCCTCTACAGAGATCTAGAAGAATTGGTCAGCGAGGGACTCCTCACAGAATCACGTTTTTCCCCCGACGGTTCGGAAATTACCGACTACGATCAAGAACTTCACAAAAATACCGTTTGTCACTGGAGTATCGCAAATCAGGAAAATTCGACTCTGGGGGCTCGAATACTAGAAAATCACGGCGGGCAGATTCTAACATCCCAAAGAATCAAGCAACATGTTCGATTGACTTTGGGGAAACCTGGCGGGGGGCTTCTCAATGACGATAAAATGCGACTCTATTTTAGTTTAGGAAATGATTTTGTCGCATTAGAACTCACCAAATCCCATTTTCCCTACACACTTCTTTTCTCTCGAACGCCCAATCCTACGGAGCCCCCAGTCGATTTCGCTACTCTTGAACAGAGTTTGGGAAAAAGACTCATTCTGTTATCTCTGCCAATCCCTTCCATATCCACCATCAAGACGGCTGGAAAACTCGGACACTGCCACTTATCTATCGAAACAGAAACTCACTTTTCAGTCGAAGATCATCAATCGACTAACGGAACTAAAGTTGCCCCAATCACCAGGACTCTTGCTCTGGATCGGATCAAAAAAGCGAGTGTCTCGGGTAACTCCACTTTAACCAGCACATCTTTTGAATCTATGGATCAACAAGCCCCGTGGATTGAGGTATCCCCTAAAAAAGCCATCTCCATTGAAATCCCTGCCATAATCTCAGTCTCAAAAAGCTTTCAGGCGATTCTCATCTAAGCTCACCATCCCAAATTAATCGCAAGCCCCGTGGTGACTCCACCCGGTCCACTTGGAGAGGACCCGCTTCCGATAGATCTCTGGTACCCCACTCTAAAATCGATTCCTGCTTTAAGTGCACCTAAGTTAAGCAACCAACTTCGCGTGCCTATTTGAGCGCCAACAAATTTTTGTGAGTTATACAATCCAGTTGTCCAAGTGGGAGCTACGTAAATGGTCTCTACAATGAAAAGAGGCATTCCACACCTAATTCGGGATCCGCTCCCAGCAGTGCTCCCAGACCTTTCGTTGCCAAACCCTTCAAACAAAGCCTGAACTTCCAGTCCCAAATCTTTCTTCTTAAAAACGGAAATCATCTGAACTCCCATCGAGACTCCCATTAAAAATCCTGAGCCCATTTTGGAGTTGCCCAAAGAGCGAGTATACTCTGCGGGCAAGCCAAAAAACACTTTGGGTGTTTCGCTATCTTCGAAAAGATCTTTCTCAATGACCTTAGTTTCTCCTGGTTCCAACTCAAGTTTGCGCTGAAATGTTTGATGTCCAGAAACAGCAACCTTAAGCGAATATAGACCGGAAGGAAGGTGATCAAAAACGACATTGGATCCCATGGCGTACTTCTGTACGGGACCATTCAGTTCAACTATTGCTTTTACTGCAACGTTCACTTTCACAGTCAGCTTAGACAATGAGGACATTTTAACCTTCGGAACGATGGCTTCTGCTGCCTCCTGTAGTTCAACGTACTGTTCGACCGCAGAAAATCCGTCTTTTTGAAACTCTAGCTTATATCTACCCGCAGGTTTTAATATTTCAGTTCCCTTTAGAGGTGTAACCCCTATCAATTCATTGCCAAGAAGTACTCTCGCCCCATTTGGCTCTGAGTCAACGGAGAGTGAGGGAACTTTTGACAGTTTAATACTGGGGAAGGCCCTTCTTTCTCCCCCTTTAACTGAGGCAAAAATCCTTTTAGGTGAATTACCATGGGATCGGATGACAAATTCGTGGTCCCCGGCCGAAGTCGAAATCCATTCATTTGGCTTATACTTTTTTACTTCGTTATCTATTTCAATGGTAATTCCTTCTGTGGAGATTACATTAAAAGAAACCAAAGCGGGCTTGCTGGGAAGAGAAATTGCGAGCGATCTATTTTCATCCCGCTGCATCTCTAGTTCTTGACTATACTCGCCAGTACTCGGATGGCTAATCACGATCTTTACTGGTTTATTAGCAACTATACTGATCTCTTTCGGCGAATATCCCTTAAGTTCACCATCAATGTAGATTTCGGCATGAGACGGAGCCGTTTCGAGTCGAATTTTCGCTGTAGCGAGCTCAAGAATTTTTTCAATTTTGATTTTACCTAGGTCCTGCAACTCAAACTCTTGCTCGATTGGCTTGTAACCGGGATGATCTAATCGTAATCGATGTTTTCCAGGTGAAACTTTGCCGTATAATCGTAACGGCGTCGTACCCCATCTTTCGTTGTCAATGTACACTGGAACATCCGCAGGAACTGTAACAAATTCGATCTCCCCCGCCCTGACGTTTTCCGCATCCCCTAGTTCAGTCACCGTGATTTCTTTATTCCCCTGAACCGATGCTAATCGTTTTATCTCTTTTTCTGCCTCGAGTTCAGGGTATCCTAACTCGCATTGAATGATTCCATCTTGTTCCGTTATTTTTTCTGTGGTCCCCCTAAACACCACCTGGCCACTATTCGTGGAAATGTCCTGGAGATGCTGGACCCCCTCTGAACTGCGTATCAAATTTTGATGTATCTGATACGAAGCTCCAAAAACAAGTTCAGTGAGTTTTACTCTAGCCTGCGCACAAGCCTCTTTT
>RFNV01000200.1 GCA_009927005.1 Pseudomonadota bacterium | reverse complement strand
CTTCTTAAGTCCTTACCTCCTGAAGTAATCGAAACCCACTTCTGGAAACGGAAGTGGGTTTCTTTTTTAGAATTCTTTTTCTATTAATTCTTTGTGGAGAAGTTGAGTCAGCAGTGCTTTTCGCGCTGACGGCACAGCAATGGTCAATGACAGTGAATTGGATATCAGAATTAAATTTGGCTCTCCGATAGTTACTAAAGCATCTAAACATTTCGGTAACACATCTTTTGAATTAGACACTCCCTCACCGACCACCGAAACAATCGAAACTTTCTCGATCTCTTGATAATCAGATTCAGACTTTCTAAAGAACTCTCGCAGAGATTCCACTTGGGATTCTTCACATAAAAATGATGTGCGATCTGAGCCTTGGTTAAAGAATCTCAAAGTCGACCCAGAGGCCTGAAAAAAATCGGCCAAAGATTTCAGGTCTGCTTTAGTTGAAAAATAATGAAACCCGTCTTTCGTAGCGATTCCCTTTATCGATGGCTTTTCCATTTTGTCTTCCCCATTTTCAAATCCAACTTTCGTACCCGTTCCCTGACTGTTTTGACTAGAGCCTATCCACACTTTCACTTGAAATCGTTTTGCAAGTTCGATGCTTCTAGGTTGCATCTTAGCCCCAAGACTGGCCAATTCGAGACACTCATCGTAAGTCAGTTTCTCAAAGAGCCGTGCTTTTGAAACAAGTCGAGGATCTGCACTAAAAATCCCCTCTACGTCGGTCAAAATATCACAGCGTTCAGCTTTGAGGACGGCGGCTAAAGCCACTGCGGTCGTGTCTGATCCTCCTCGACCGAGGGTTGTTATTTCCTTCTCGCGACTCACTCCCTGAAAGCCTGCAATGATGACCACTTTTCCTTTTTGAAGTTCTTCTTGGATTCGTTGGGGGCGTATCTCTAAAATTTTTGCCTGTGAGTGATCCGAAGTGGTGATGATACCGCTTTGAGAGCCCGTAAATGAAATAGCGGGAACTTTTCGCTCCTGTAAGCTCATTGCGAGCAACGACATAGAAACTCGTTCCCCAGCAGTCAGCAACATATCAAGTTCTCGCGAGGGAGGAACTTTCACTGTCTTAGCAGCAAGTTTTAGTAAGTGATCCGTAGTGTGTCCCATTGCCGACACCACCACGACGACTTCAGCACCTGAAAGGCGCAAAGCTTTGATTCGATCAGCTGCGATTTGGATATGCTTCGGTGATGCCAGGCTGCTTCCACCGTATTTCTGCACTATGAGCGCCATAAAAACCTAGAGTGAATCACTCTTTTTTATACTTTGCCATTCTTTTTCAAGATCGGATGGGCTTAAATCAGCAATCCCCTTACCCGATTTTTTTATCTTCTTTTCAAGCTTTTCAAAGCGGCGGGCGAACTTAAGACTGCTTCCTTTTAGGCTCTGCTCAGCATCTAACCCCATATGTCGAGCCACTTGAGCGAGGGAAAAAAGGAGATCCCCTAGCTCCTCTTCGATTCTCTTTTTTGAGCGATTCGACTTCACTTCTTCTTCAAACTCTTTCAATTCTTCCTTAACCTTTTTTAAGACCGCAGTGGTTTTATCCCAATCGAAACCAACACTCGCCGTTATTTCCCCGTATCTTTGGGCAAGTTGGAGGGCAGGAAGAGCTTTTGGAATCCCCTCCAGAATTTTCTTTTTCGGCTTTTCCTGCTGTTTTAAGCGAGTCCAATTTCGCATGTGCGTTTGGTAATCTTTAATTTCTGCATCCCCAAAGACATGGGGGTGGCGTCGAACCATTTTTTCCGAAATTGCTTGAGCAACCTCTTCAAAATCAAACCAATCCTTTTCACTAGCGATTTCCGAATGCAGAGCTACTTGTAAAAGTACATCTCCCAATTCTTCCTTCAAACTCTCTTTATCTAGATTGTTCATTGCTTCGGCAGCTTCATAGGCCTCTTCCAAAAGGTAGCGACTCAATGATGGGTGGGTTTGTTTTTTATCCCAAGGGCACTTTTGACGAAGCTCGTGAACCACTTTCAAGAAAGCTTCGGTCTCACGGCAAGATTTCGACTTTTTTGCTTTTTTAGATTTTTTAGCCATGGAAAAGGCTATAACATTACTTTCATGATCTTAAAATGGTGGAACACTTTCTCTAAAATGCCCTTTGGCCGTTACTTTTTTAGCTGGGCCTTTTGGGCCTTTATCCCCTATACCGGCTCCATTCGACCTGAAATCCTGGAACTCCAACGTGGGTTAGCCCGAGTACGGATGCGAGACCGGCGTTTTCACCGAAACCACCTGAAATCCCTTCATGCCATTGCTATCGCGAACCTGGCCGAATGTGCCTCGGGATTAAGCCTAGTTCCGGGACTACCCGAAACTGCTCAAGCCATCCTGACTCATTTTGAAATCGACTACATAAAAAAAGCTCGAGGTACCCTAGAGGCTGAGGCTTCGTGTTCTCCCCCTGCCACTAGTGAAACGGTCGATTTGGAGATTGAATCACTCGTCAAAAATAGGAACGGGGAAATAGTCGCCAAAGCGCGAGCCAAATGGCGAATAGGAGCAAAAAGAAAATGAGTTCAGAAAATCTTTTTACTAAAACTCTGGGAATCGAAATTCCGGTTATTTGTGGCGCAATGTACCCGTGCAGTAATCCGGAACTTATTGCGGCAGTATCCGAGGCTGGGGGAATAGGCATTGTTCAGCCTCTATCGCTTGTTTATGTCTATTCATACGACTTTCGCGAAGGCCTAAAAAAAATAAAGCAACTCACCCAAAAGCCTTTTGGGATGAATGTCATTGTTGAGAAAAACATTAAGGCTTATGAAAATCGAATGAAAGCCTGGGTGGACATTGCTTTAGAAGAAGGGGTTCGCTTTTTTATTACGGCACTTGGGGATCCTTCTTGGGTAGTCGAAAAAGTGAAAGCTCGCGGGGGAATCGTTTACCATGATGTCACTGAAAGAAAATGGGCAGAGAAAGTAGTCAAGACCGGAGTCGATGGATTCATTTGCGTTAATAATCGAGCCGGAGGACATGCGGGAAAACTCCCCGCCGAAACTCTTTATTCAGATCTGAAAGAGTTAGGTTTGCCGTTAATCTGTGCGGGAGGGATCAGCACTCCAGAAAACTTCGAGAATGCTTTAAAAATGGGATACCGGGGAGTGCAAATGGGGACTCGTTTTATTGCTACTCACCAATGCCAAGCTCACCAAGACTATAAAGAGGCTATCTTAAAGGCTAAAGAATCAGACATAGTTCTCACGGAACGAGTGACCGGAGTTCCCTTGTCGGTGATTCGCACTCCCCATGTAGATAAAGTGGGCTTGGGCGTCGGGCCAGTTGCACGATTCTTTTTTCGATTTCGAAAGAGCCGCCACTGGGTAAGGTTCTTATTCAATTTAAAATCCGTGATGTCCATGAAGAAAACCAATCTGAAAGGTTTGTCTACTAAAGATTACTATCAAGCGGGAAAAAGTGTTGAGGGCATTTCACAGATTGAAGATGCTGGCAGTATCGTTCGTCGTTTTGGCGATTCGTTTAGAAACTTAAAGTAACTCGAAGATAGGCGTTATCTTCTTCTACACCCAAAGAGGAAACCAGGCGGTTCATTTTATTCACTTCTTCACTGTTGTGAATCCAAAGTGAAGTGGAACTGTGACGATGGTTCTTAGCACTCGAATTGGTTACCCAATAGAGAACTTCGTAAGCATTTTTTCCAAATCCAGTCTTGCCATACTCACTGACGGCCAAATGAACCCAGAACTTTTTCACTTCTCCCCGAACATTGCAGTCCACATTCCATTCGTAAAATCCGACTGAGGCTTTTTGATGAGTGCATGAAAAAACGTCATTGGGCTCTAGATTCTGTACATACTCAAACGAGAACTCTCGAAGACTGGGACTAGCCCAGCCCATAGAAGTGCTCAGAAAAAAAGCAAATGTGAATAGAGATTTTAGAATAAGACAGTCCTTTTAGACTTCTTTTTTGAGTACTGCGAGTTTAAACATCACAAAATCTGTGACCCCAGCTGTGTAGATAACCTTCTTCAAGACACTGAAGGGCAAGTCTTTATCCGCTTGCATGACAATGTTTCCAACCCAGGAATCTTTGTCTTCCGCGCTTTGAAACTGGGAACGCTCTTTAAGCTTTTTAAGTTCAATCGCCAAATCACGGATTGTTACTCCGTCGCCCAAAAGATCTGACTTTTTAATGTCCCCATTCTCAAATCGAACCACTTCTTTATTATCCACCAGAATAGCATTTCGAGTTACGACTAACTGGAGCGCAGGAACTGGAGTTTGAAGAGCACTTGATGAAGGAAGAGTAAGATCTTTACCTACGCTAAAATCACTTTTTACTGCAGAAAAATTCTGTAGCAAGAAGAAAAGAAGCGCCATGAGAATGTCGAGCATTGAGGTAAGACTCAATCCAGTAGCAATCTCATTTCTTTTTTTCATTTTCTGGGTAAAAGCACCCCCGATACGAGAGCTTCCTACCCCTGAACTTGAGCCGCCACCACCAGCCATTATACGCCTCCAATACTGACATCCGGGAACAATCGATTAAATTGCTCACTCTCTGGTTTTCCCATGATTTCCACTGGAATCACCCGATAACCGGTGTCATCTTTTTTGAGTTCACGAGCAGCATCCATAATATCGACCATTACGTTATAGGGAGTATCATCTGCCGGCATGAGAGTTATGTCTCGCGAATCGGGGCTTTTTGATTTCAGTGTCACTAGGAACTTATGGACATCGTCCATTGGCCACTTGCCATCTTGCCCTAGCGGAAATGATTTTTCTCCACCCACATCACTGCGAACGCGAACGCCTTGAGCATTCAGATACACCATGACTTCTAACTTGTTTTTAGTGTCTTTTGCTTTTTTAACTTCCTCTGCACTGTTAGCAATTTTCGGCAAAGGAGCGTCGATGATCACTACCGGCATCACGCTCGCAAACATGAGCAGGTAGAACATCAAGCAAGTGATCATGTCGATCATTGGCGTGAGATTCAAAGAATCGTCAGGTCGCGATCGATTCGTTCTAGAACTGGGCTTTTTAGCAGCCATGGTCGTCCTCTATCCTCTTACTCGCCTGCTGCAGAATCATCATCTGAAGAAGCCACGTGCCCGCCTTTTTTTGAAGCAGAAAGGAGGTTAATGAGCTTTACAGAGTATTGGTCGATGTCGGAGATAATTCCATTGATCTTTGATTGCAAAAACGCATTCACAAAAAGGGCTGGCATCGCAACCATAATTCCCATCGCAGTGGAATTCATCGCTAATGCAATCGCTTTTTGTAAGAAGGCCTGTCTTTGAACAGCGTCAACAGCATCGCCACCTTTGAAAGCCATGATCAACCCAACAATCGTTCCGAACAGACCCAAGAGCGTTGCAAGGTTTGCTAAAACAGGAAGATACAGCGAACGAGCTTCTAACTTTGGAAGCACTTCAAGCGTTGCCTCATCGACTGCGTTTTGAATATCAGCTTCTGAGTCTTTGGCTCGAGTGAGTCCAGCTTTAAGAACTTTTGGCAACAAAGCTCCAGGCTTACTATTGCACAAGCTGATGGCTCTATCGATGTTGTCACTTAAAATATACTTTTTCAGCTTTGCCATAAAAGCTCGACTGTCCACAGAGTACTGACGGATTCGAATCAAGCGTTCAACCGCTAATCCTGCTGCAAAGAAGCCAGCTGTTAAGATGACGTACCCAGCGGTTCCGCCATCTTTAATAAACTGTCCAAATTCTGATAAATCACCCATAACCAAAGCCCCCAAAAGGTAAGTAAATAACGGCAGTAAGGATTTCCCTTACCTGCTCACGATAAAATATCGGTAGGTTCAGTTTTTTTCTTAAATAGGGCTTAGAACAGGAAGAAGAGCCCGCTTGCGTAACGGACCGAGAAGATATTTGGCTGGTAAATCATGTGCGGAAATGTGTTTACTGGGGTACCCGCATCAAATCTAAATTCCGGGGTTTTAAAATAATGAGCTGCTATTTCTAATCTCAATCCAGCTCGGGGACTAAAGTAAAACTCCAATCCGCCCTGAACCTGGCCGGTAATCACGTTATCAATCTGTTCATTTGTAGGAGCACCGCCAATGTCGTAAGAACCTTTTCTCTCAACGCGTGAAAAGCCCACTCCTAACCCAAGGTAGGGAACCAAATCCCCAGATCCAAATCGGTAACGAGTACCTAGGAGTACTGGAATCGCTTTAAAGTCAAATTGGTGAAACAAAGCTTGATTGAGACTGCCGTTGTTAATCTCTTTCCGAGTGTCGTAACTAAAATATCCCACGCTCGCATATAGCTGCCAATTGTAAGCTAGCGAGAAAAGAAGAGACCCTTCTACATTGAAAAAGGTAGAAAACCGCATCGCATCCCCTGCGGCTCCAGGAGTGCTCGTACTATTCACTACGGAAGTGACCGGGATCAAAGAGGAGAGAGAAAGATCCACTCCCCAATCCGAATCATGCGCTTCGTTCTCGGTAAACTTGTCTCTCTGATAAGAACCGAACAGACCTTTAAAATCTTTTCTGGCAGCCAAAGAAGGCGTCGAGAGTCCCAACAATAAGAGAATGGAAAGGATGATTTTCACTTTAATTATTATAGCACTTGCAGGATAACTTCATCGCCTTTTTTAAATCCCAGGAGCTTCGAAGCAGAAGCGCTCGATGCTGCGATTTCCCAAAGCCCGTGTGAGCCTGCAACAAGGCCCGCTTTGCCTTTGGGAATCGCTTGATAATGCGAAAAAAACCCTAGTTTTTTTTTCTTCCAAACACACTGCGGTTTTGAGATTTCATAAGGAGAAAGAGCAAGCACTCCGTTGCCAAATTTATCCACATGAATCACTTGAGTTCGAAATGAATTTTTGAGCTTTTTACTATCGGGAAATCCCTTTAGCTGGAAGGACTCAATCCGATTGAGGCGTAAGGCATTTCCATTAAGAAATTGCCCTAGAAAGGGAACAAAAACATCTCGTCCATAAAAAGTTGGGGGAACCCCATCTGGTACGGGAATTTCGTAAACAAGCGCCGCTTTCTGACTGCGCTTTTCCGCATCGGAAACCGCCCAATCGAGAATTCCATTATCAGGTCCCAGAAAGTTCCCAAACTCAGTTTGGATAAAGAGATTCTTTCTATTTCCCCCCACCCCCGGATCCACAAGTGCTAAGTGGCAGGTTTGTTTGGGAAACCAACGGTACGAGCGCCAAAGCTGAAATCTTGCGGCTTCTTTATCAAAGCTTGGTATGCTGTGCGTTATATCAACGACTTCCGCTTGGGGCCTTAGTTCAAAAAGAACCCCTTTCATTTCAGCTACATAGGAGTCTTCTAATCCAAAGTCAGTGGTCAAAGTCACAATGTCTTTCATAGAGTTCATTTTCATTGATTTCGGAGTCGCTGTGAATAAAAATTCGTCGATGTTTTATTTCGCTAAATCACTTCAAGCAGCTGCGATGGCCGTCACCGCTCTCGCACTTTTTGTAGGTTTCAAAGAAGGCTCAATGACGAAAGAGCTCACCATGTTAGGCATTGGAGTCGTCATTTTTTTAATCGGGCGATTAGTAGAACAATTTGGAAGTCGAGGATAAGGAACTATGGCAGGCCATAATAAGTGGAGCAAAGTAAAAAACATCAAAGGCGCCGTCGATGCAAAGCGGAGCAAAATGTTTACTAAGATCACCAAAGAAATCATGGTTTCCTCTCGCATTGGCGGAGGCAATCCAGATACTAACGCTCGACTTCGACTTGCAATTCAATCTGCTCGAGAAGCCAGTATGCCTAAAGATAATATTGAACGGGCTATCAAGAAGGGTACTGGAGAACTCGGAGGAGAGGCCATTGAGGAAGTAACCTATGAAGGTTACGGACCGGGTGGAGTTGCAATTCTTGTTGAAACAACCAGCGATAATAAGAATAGAACGGTAGCTGACTTAAGAAGCCTCTTTAAAAGTGGCGGCGGTAACATGGGCGAGAGCGGAAGTGTTAGCTGGATGTTTGATCGAGTTGGACAGCTTGTTTTTGAACCTCAAACTTTTTCAGAAGATAAAATTATGGAAGTAGCTCTGGAAGCGGGAGCTCAAGATGTCACAACTCAATCAGATGGAACCATTGAGGTGCTCACGGCAACAGCTGATCTCTACCGAGTCCGAGATGCTTTTGATAAAGTCCAGATGGCCCCAGCCTCTGCTAGTTTTGCGTATATTCCAAAGACCTCAGTGCCAGTCGATAGGGAAAAAGCCGAACAGCTTTTAGAGCTCTTAGACAATTTGGAAGATCACGATGATGTCCAAAAGGTTCACGCCAATTTTGATATTGATGATAAACTATTGGCTGAACTCACTGCTAAATAATGGAAAAAATCATACTTGGAATAGATCCTGGCACTCACCGTTTAGGCGTTGGAGTCATTAAAAAATCCGGAAGCTCCGTCAAACTGATATCTGCGGAAACGCTCCAAGCTCCCAACAAAGCCAGTCTTTACGACAGACTCAGTGATTTATACGAAAAACTTGATTTATTATTGGATAAATTTCATCCTCACGAAGTCGCTATTGAAGATATTTTTGTCTCAGAAAATCCTCGAAGCGCTTTTCAGATTGGAATTGCTCGGGGAGTGGTTTTTGCGCTTTGCATAAAACACGGAATAAAACTTTTTGAGTATGCCCCATCCCAAGTGAAACAAACCGTGACAGGTCACGGCCGAGCCGATAAAGAACAAGTAAGGAAAATGGCGGGAATTTTGGTGGGAAGCCCACTCGAAACCGGGTTGGATGCTTCAGATGCAGTGGCCATTGCGGTTTGCCATGCAAGCCAGACCCGTCTGAAATCTTTACTATCATGCTAGGTTTTATTCAGGGAAAACTGATATCTAAAAACGTGGAATCTCTCCATTGCGTTGTACTTGCACAAAGC
>RFNV01000304.1 GCA_009927005.1 Pseudomonadota bacterium | reverse complement strand
TGGAAGGCCATCTACTCTCTGTAAAGGGTGTGGGCACGACTCCATTACGGCTTGTATTATTGAAGCCTATTACCAACTGGGAGTTCCCCCGCATACTTTGATGAAATTTTCAGGGATCGGCTGTTCTTCCAAGACCCCCACTTACTTTGTGGATAGAGCCCATGGCTTCAACAGCGTTCACGGCCGAATGCCAGCTATTGCGACCGGAGCAAACCTAGCCAATCATAAGTTAACTATGATTGGGGTTTCGGGCGATGGCGACACCGCGAGCATTGGGATGGGACACTTCTGTCACGCCATTCGCCGCAATGTGGACATGGTTTACATTATTGAAAACAACGGAACTTATGGTCTTACCAAAGGTCAGTTTTCGGCGACTGCGGACTTGGGATCAAAAGCAAAAAAAGGGTGGTCAAATCCTTATCCCACAATCGACTGCTGTGCTGTTGCAATCGAATTGGGAGCGAGCTTCGTAGCCCGTTCATTCTCTGGGGATAGAAAACAAGTGATAGCTCTCATCAAAGCGGCTTACGCTCATAAGGGGATCGCTGTTTTGGATATCATTTCTCCTTGTGTTACTTTCAATAACCACGAAGGTTCAACGAAAAGTTACACTTTCGTGAAAGAACACGACGTGGTTCTTCAAGAGCTTGGATTCATTGCTCCTCAAGAAAACATCGAAGTCGAAATGCAGGATGGAGAGAAGAAAGAAGTTACTCTTCATGACGGCTCACGACTCACGGTGAAAAAACTGGGACGGGATTATGACTTTACCGATCCCGTAAAGGCGATTGATTCCATTCACCAAGCACGAGCGAAACAAGAGCTCATTACTGGACTTCTCTATCACAACCCTGGTTTTAGCGACCACGCAGAACTCATGAACTTGGGCGATCGACCGCTTTGTGAAATGACAGAAGCGGATCTCGATCCAGGGCCAGAGCTGATCGCGAAGCTCAACAAAAGCTTTAAGTAAGCAGGGACAATTAGAAGGTAAGCGTCGTTTCTAGGTAAGCGCCAGTGTACGGGGGAACTTGTCGGCAAACTCCCGATGAACATTGGGTGCCGCCACTCGTTTGACCAACAAACCCTCGAGCCGTTATCCAACTGGTTGTATACGTAGCAGAACCATTCACAAAGTGGTTACCCAGTTCAGCGATATTGGTGGGCATATGCTCGTAACCTACCCCCAAATTAAACCTTTCTGAAAATGTATAAGTCACTCGGGCGACGTTTCTTTCTTCCCGGATAGGAATCGGAGAAGTTATGGCCTGATTGAGATTTTGCCGGCGTAATTCCAGTTCGACGTATTGCCCTTTTCTTGTTTTTACTTTTGTTTTCAAACTCGCATGGGCGAGGTTGTTCTTTTCCGGCATCCAGCGGTAACCACCTTTGAGCTCCAAATCGATTCCGGAAGCAATTTTAAATTTTGAAAAAACAAGTGGGTGATAAATGGAAGCATTCTGTTCTCTATCTTGTCCAGTCAAATAGCTCGTTCCCAGTACAGTTGTCCTATCTTCACCGAAACGACCTTCCAGTCCTAGTCGCCCAGCTGTCACGTCACTGTTATTGGTGGCTAAAACAAACTCCTCTTCGAGGGTGGGCGGGCGCTGAAAATCGTAGACAAAATTTCGATAATCTTTGACCTCTAATTTTGTTTTGAAAGCGAGATCGCTATAGCTTAAAGAGGCAAAACTGGCATAGGCTCTGGGCTTTTTTGTAAGCGGTTTTTTGGAGGAAGTCGAAGCTTCCCAATCCATAAGGTTACTTTCCAAATAGGCTTCCACTCCAGGAACCAGGTCTCTCGATTCGAAAGACATCCCGACCGTTTTGTATTTTTTATTGATAGGCTTTCCTTCCGGTTGACTTTCCGTCAGATGGTAATGGGCAGTTAATTTTGTTTGATCTGTAAGATTACCTGATAGCGCACCCCCAAGAAGACGAACTTCCCTACCTTCCATCAAGGTATCAATGGGATTGATAGCCACAGGAGCCTGTAGAGCGTTAATTTTTCCCCCGAAAGCAGAAACCTCCACCCCCGAATTTCGATACTTGAGAGAACCCCCTTCAAGAGTATTATCGACTCCAAATACAGGATTACTAAAAAGGGCTAAGGCAATCCCACGTCCAAATTCTTGGTGGCTATCACCGATTCGAATTTCCCAATTTTCCCACTCTCCGGAAAGCGTCTTTTTATCTAAAAGAATGGGTTTGTTTTGTATGGGATCACCGGTCTGGGAAAATCGATTTGAAAGAGCAACACTAGTAGAAAAACTTCCCAACTCAGCTCCCAAAACGGTTTGATGGGCCAAAACGTTTGAAGCTGGAATAGTCGGATCTCCCGGGTCCTTAGCACTAGTCACAAGCGAATGGTCCGTGATGCTCCAAGAAAATGGCCAAGAAGATGACTCCTCAACTATTTCCGCAGCTGAAAGGGTAAGACTCCCCAATGCTGCCAATAAAAAAATGTTCGCTCTATTTTTCACAAAATTAAGTGTTGGGAGTTAGATGTTTTTTTACTTCTTCAAACATCTGTTCATCAAATCCAGAAAAGGTTTTGGATATTTCTCCCGTTGGAGAAATAAGAGCAGAGAATGGAAGACTCTTGGCTCCTTGATACTTAGAAAAGATCGTATGCTTTTGGTCCATGACTACGGGAAAATCAAATCCATAAAGTTTTAGCGTCGGGCCAACATCACTTGCCGTTTCTGAAGTGTCGACATTAATGGCCAGCATGTCCAAAGGAAGAGTGGGATCGCTTTTTAGACGACTGCTCACTTCTTTCAATTCTTGAAGACAGGGTGTGCACCAGCTTGCCCAAAAACAAAGAATCAGAGATCTCCCTGGACGCAGACTTTGCTTAAGTGACACTCTTTTCCCATCTAACGTCTCGCCTTGAAACTGAGGAGCAGGTTTGGCCATCAGCTGACAAGCCAAACAGAAGCTGACCAGTAGAAAAAGCCTCTTAGCCATTAATGAGCTCCTGAAGCCTTGCCATAAACTCATCCATATCTAAAACCCCAGGGTCATAAACTTCTAAAACTTCTCCATCAGGACGAGTAATAACCGTTGCGGGAACTAAGCAACTCGTCCCCGGATAGTACTTTCGGTACTCCGTTTGGCATCGATTATCGACTAGCATTTGGAATTGGCTCAAACCCAGTTCCTTACCATAACGATCCGCCACTTGCTGATCAGCTTTACTCCAATTGGGACCAGCCACGACGTAAACTCGAGAATCAACTAAAGCAGCTTTCTGTCCTAAATCGCTCGCAATTCGTCGATTCAAAATAGGAAGTTCCTCATTGCAACTCGCACAAGAATAACCCGCAAATACTTTTAAAATAATTTTTGCTTGGCCTAATTGAGATTTTTTGGATTCTGATTCGCTTGAATTTTGGTTACCGCAACTAAACAGAACGAACGAAGCAACCAAAACAACCAGAAGGTTAAGAGTATTCTTCATGGACCCACCTCTTGTTTTAAGTTTGTTTGAGGGATTTCTCATTATGGCACCCTTTTAATTTTTTGTATTAACCCACCCCAACACAGAAGCAGGCGAACTAAAAAGGTTCACCGCGTTACAACGACTCTTAGCGACAAGCCCCACAATAATTAACCAATTGTTTTTACTACGTATTTTATATTTTACCGCAAAACCAAAAGGACAACTTAAGTGTTTGATAAAAGAGAACTCAACTGTTAAGACTCAATTTGGTCTCGGAGGAAATAACCCTATGAAAGCACAAATCAAACCCGGAAAAATCCTGATTAATAACGAATGGACCGAAGCTGCTAGCGGAAAAAGATTTGATATTACTAATCCAGCAACAGAAACCAAGCTAACTGATTGCGCTGAGGGAGATCTGGAAGACATCAACCGAGCGGTAAGTGCAGCAAGACGAGCTTTTGAAGCGGGTGCTTGGAAAAAAATGTCAGCGAGAGAACGAGGCCGCATCTTGAGCAGAGCTGCTCTTCTTTTAGATAAGCAACGTCAAGAAATCGCTGAGTTGGAAACCCTGAACAATGGGAAGCCGATCTCCGAAACGCTCCACGTTGATCTTACTTTGGCTATTGAAACTTTTGAGTATTACGCAGGTTTGGCAGACAAAATTCACGGAGAAACCATCCCGGTTAATGGTCCCTTTTTGAATTACACACTTCGTGAACCAGCAGGAGTAGTCGGACAAATTATTCCGTGGAACTTTCCTCTTTTAATGGCTGCTTGGAAACTAGGCCCAGCGTTGGCGACTGGCTGTACGGTCGTTTTAAAACCTGCTGAACAAACTCCACTCTCCGCTCTTCGCTTAGGGGAACTGTTGATTGAAGCAGGTCTTCCACCAGGAGTTTTAAATATTGTTACTGGTTTTGGTCCCACAGCAGGGGCTGCCCTCGCTCGCCACATGGATGTGGATAAAGTTGCTTTTACTGGTTCGACTGACATTGGAAAACTCGTCATGAAGATGGCGAGCGAAACGAATCTTAAGCGGGTTTCACTTGAATTAGGCGGTAAAGCTCCGAATATCGTTTTTGCCGATTCAAATCTTGATGACGCTGTTAATGGAGCTCTTCGAGGAATCTTCTTTAACCAAGGAGAAGTCTGCTGTGCGGGTTCTCGCTTATTTGTAGAGCAATCCATTCATGATGAGTTCCTACATAAGCTGAAAACAAAAGCTGAGAGATTGGTAGTAGGCGATCCCCTAGATCCCAAAACTCAGATGGGGGCTCAAGTTTCTCAGGAACAGTTCAAAAAAATTCTTGGTTACATCGAGCAAGGTAAAAAAGAAGGCGCTAAAGTTGTGACGGGAGGAGCTCCTGCTCATAACAAAGGGTACTTCATCAAGCCGACTGTTCTCGAAGGAGTCACTAACCAAATGACCGTAGCGAGAGAAGAAATCTTTGGACCCGTGGTGTGTGCTATTTCATTCAAAGACACAAACGCTTTACTCAGACAGGCCAATGATACCGTTTACGGATTATCAGCTGGCATTTGGACAAGAGACATAGGAAAGGCTCATCGCTTTGCTAAAGAGGTAAAAGCCGGAACCGTTTGGATTAACTGCTACAATCAGTTTGATGCCGCTTCACCCTTTGGTGGATTCAAGCAAAGTGGTTTTGGACGAGAACTAGGTGAACATGCTCTTGAGTTATACACCCAAGTAAAATCCGTTTGGGTAGCGCTCGACTAGCCATTACTGATAATTATCCAATTTTCGTTGGATCTTTTCGTAGTACGGATCGCCTGGGCGAGCGTAATTCTTAGCGCGATTCCAATACTGTTTGGCCTCTTCTATTCGGTTCATACTTTCTAGGATGTAGCCATGAGTATAAGCTTCTTTTGCCAATCGATTCAGCTGTTTTCTTGCTCTCAGACTGCATTCTTGAGCAGCTTCATAGGACTTATCCCGTCGAAGCATTTCGTCACACAGGTCACGGCTTAAATTGTAATCCCCTTCTGCAAACTTTTCCTTGGCCTGGATTAAGAAGGGCTCAAATTCTTCTTTCTGTTGGAGTCTTGCCTTATCAATCAGTTGCTTTGCTTGATTCAAATATTCGGTTTCTCCTTTGAGTTCGATCGTTCTTACCTTTTCAGCTAGGTTAATTGCTTCTTGATAAGACTTTTCTTCATATTTCAAGGCAGCTTGCTCCATCAGTTGAACCACCAGCTTTCTCTTTTCCATTTCTGGATCAACCTCAGGCGGTAGCTGCTCAATGTCTCTAATTTGAAGTTGGGCTGCTCTTACTCCCTTGGCTGCAGTTGCATTTTTGGGATCGAGAACAAGCACGTTATTAAACGCTTCTTCAGCTCGAGCAAAATCTCCCTGTTTCAGGTATTCCAGGCCATCTTCTAAATAGATTTGGAGTTCAGCATAGCGATCCCGATTGGCTTTCTCCGTTGCTTCTTCTTTCTGCTTTTCCTTAATCTTTTTAAGAAGAAACGCCTCAAGCTTCTTAGACTCCTTATAGTAGGGAATCATGGTGTGAAGATCTTTAATTTCGGTGTAGGCGCTCTCGAACTCTTCCTTAGCTTGGAAACGGAGTGCATTATTGTAATGCCCCTCAACTTTTCTCTGAGCCTCGGGGGTTAAGTCTGAAAACTCTCTCGGAACTGCAGGAGCCAGGTTTGCATCCACTGGACCCTGCTTTGGTGATTCTTGGGACTCTTGAGGAGCTGGTGTCTGCGTTGATTGTTCAGAATCTTCTCCTTTGGGGAGGGCCAATAGCACCAGGAGCAGAATCAAAACGGCTCCACCGAGAATTGCATTTTTTCTAAAACGACTTTTCTTAACAGGAACTTCTTCCTGTGCGGGAACATCATTCGGGGTTGGTTCCCGCAGAGGTTCAGGTTCGGCAACTAATTGAACTGATTTCGTTTGAGCCCCGCCATCGAAAACTTTTAAAGGACCTCCCTTTTCCAAACCACCCATTTCGAGATCGAGAATGAGAAATTTTATTTTGCTTTTTCCAAGCTCAACAACATCAAAACTGTTTAGGGGATGCTCTAAGACCCGAACGCCGTTTACGTAAGTCCCATTTCGACTATCGAGATCGATGAGTCTGTAACCTTGACCCACACGTGAGATCTTTGCGTGCTTTCTGGATAATTTATCATCTGGGATATAAATATCCGCTTTTTTGCTCCGGCCCATCGTCATTTCATAACCTTGGACCGGTATTTCAGTCCCTGCCAAAGGCCCTTCGGTAAAAATGAGTTTGGCAACGACTGCTTGGCTTTCCAAATCCGTGTTTTCAGTTTTTAAGGCTAGCGCTCCCTCTACTTGAGAGGAATCGGCCCCGTAGCGCTCCATCAAAGGAAATTCTCGCACTTCGGCGACCTGCTGTTGCATTTCCGGAGCAGGATCCTGAGGTGGCTCAGATTGGGCTTCAAGAAATGGTTCGGGTTCAGAGCTAGGGACAGAATCGATGGGCGTTTCAGCCACTGCGTCTAGCTCCATTTGAAACAACAGTACGTGGGCGCCGAGTTGAACGCGGTCGCCATCTCGAACTTCTCCGGTTTCAACTCTTTCTCCGTTTAGCTTCACATGACCGGTACTGCTCATATTGGTCACATAAACTGACGAGTCGGTCACTCGGATTTCCAAATGACTCCGACTAATATCCTTTCCGTCGAGAACTAAATCAGAGAACTCGGATCTTCCCACTCGATAGACCCCCGCCCCAAACTCTTTCAAGATGGGCTCTAAGCCCTTCTCGGTCTCAATTCTCAAAATGAGCTTCATGGAAACATTTCAGCGGCCTGCAAACGCTGCCTCGAAAGTCGGATATATTCCTCAGCCTTTGAAATCACAGGATCCTGCGGCCTATGAGAAAGTAAATTCTGTGTCTGCTGAAAATGATAAATGGCTCTTTGGTATTGGAGCGACTCAAAATACTTCATCCCCATTTCATAGTTTTTCTTAGCTTCCTCCTCAGCCTCATGAATCGCAGCTTTCAAGTAGTAACCAGCAACGGGATGATTTCGATTTAACGAAAGAGCCAACTCAAAAGAATTGATTGCGCGGTGATAGTTCTTATTGAAGTACTCTCGCTGCCCTCTTCTGAAATGGGTTTCAGAATCAGCTACACTGATATCGTTTTGAGATAATTGTTCGAGTGAGCTTTCCACGGGATTCTTAGTGAGATCGATAACTTCTTGCTTTGGGGAATCAGTCATTTTTGGAGGCGTGGGAGCCTCACTCACAACCACCGTAGGATTCGCATTGGGATCTTCTGGCTTTGTCTTTTTTGCATCAGACTGTTGTGGAGTCCCTTTATCCATCAACAATACAGCAGCTAGAACCAAACCCGCTCCGCCATAGAGAAGAACTCTACGATTGAGCTGGAACTTTTTCTTTCCAGGGAGCATAGGTGCGCCGGAGCTTTCAGCAGCACCTGATTCAGATTCAAATTTTTCACTAGGAACTAGAAACCGGAACAGAACAGTCCCAATACTAACTTGGTCATTGCTTTCAATAACCGAAGCCTCGACTTTTTTTCCATTAACCAATATCCCGTTTCGACTTTGATTGTCGAATACAACAAAAGCCCCATCATCTCCTTTTTCAATGACGGCATGTTCTCGGGATACAGAGTCGTCGACAACCACTACGTGATTAGTCTCCGCTCTCCCAATCGTAATGCGCGATTGATCCAGGTAAAAAACCCGGCCCCTGCCTGCCCCGGACAACTGCTCCAGGCTAGGATAGAGACTAGGCTCCTGATTTTTTTCAACTGCTGAACCCATAAATCCTTTAACCTTAAGTCATTCTCACAGTTAGGAGAATAAACCGAATCTCACCGTTCTGACTTCGGTGGCCCACAGCCACCATCGGTCTGTTCGTACCATTAATATCTAAAACAGCATTTTGGGTTTCACCGAGACTTCCAATTACCCGCTCGCTAAGATCAATTGCTGTTCCCGCAAACCCAGCGTCGCGACAACAATCCGATATGTTTTGTCCTTTTGCATACTCGGATCTCATCCCAATGAGTTCCTCAAGCACATGCCCAACAAAACTGACTTTTTTCTCTTTATCTAATAAAAGAAGGGCATCGCCAGTACCCACATCTAATTCCTCAACAGTTTTTATTAGCAGTCCGTCCTCAGATTCGGAATCGGTGTTACCTAATGGGGCACTCATATCCGTATTCGATTGTCTAAGCCTTGATACAGAGAAGTTGATAACTTGGGCAAGGTTTTCCAGATCGGGCAGTTTTACATCACAGGCAACACTCACGGGTTCACCCCGGAGTGCAGCGTCCAACTGCTCCTGGATTTGTCGAATCGGTTGAGTGACCATTTTCATGACCAGGTAATAGGCGAGGAGCCCCAAGAAGACAGCAAAAATGAGGGCTTCCAAAACAGGTTCAAATACGGACGTAATGCTTTCTGTCGCAGTAAAATTGCCTAAGACAACAGCTGCTGGCCCAACATTTATATCTGTTGTGTTTTCAACAGCAGACTGGGGAACCGGCTGAGCCACAATAAAATTTCCATCTGGATGTTCAATGGTAACTTGAGCAGCTTTTTCATCTATGACTCGACGATAGGCAATGAGAGCGTAAGGATCACTCAAACTTTTGTTAAAAAGCTTGATGGGAGCGAGAATATTCCCGGTCTGACCATCTAAGATGTAAATTTCTTTAAAACCTCGGACTGATTCCCAGGGGTCAACACTGAGCCGAGCGTAGTCACCGCCTTTTTGAAGGCTGCGGAAATTTTCTCGAACTATTTGGTTCACAACCGCATGAGCCCGATCTAAAGCTTCTTTTTCGGCTAGTCCAGTCGCCCATACATAAATGGGGCGCGCAGCCAACAAGACGGAGAGAGCCAAAGCACTGATGATGAGAGAACCTAAAATCCACCGCCAATCCACCACTTTCATCGCACCATAGAATCCAACCAGGACTTTTTCTTCAACTACTTGTGCGAACTGTTGTTGGATATTTCCGGCATTTTTTAACGGCGCTTCCTTTTCGGCGGCAAGGTAGTCGTTATCTAGTTTTCGAGCCAAGTTTCCCGAAACACCTGCGAAAGCTCCTCCCACATCCTGTTTTGCCGGGAAAGGCCGCGAGCAGCGGATCTGATAATCTCCGATTCCAATGACATCTCCGTAATTTAGTCTCTGTTTTTTTATGAGGATTCCATTTACAAAAATTCCATTGGAAGAGCCGGAATCTAAAATGGCCGCTTGAGAACCCTTTATGACAATCACCCCATGCTGCTTAGAAACTCGACTGGACTTAAGACAAATGTCACACGAATCAGAGCGACCGATCTGGTACTGTCCCTCACTCAACGTCTTGGTCTCAATGACCTGTCCATTTTGTAATATTTCAAATCTCATTCAAATACCCCGGGACAGATAAGCTGATCCCCAATTTGAATATTTTTTTTACTAGCACCACGCGATGTAATCTCGATGGTGTGAGCCCCCCCTTTTACCGGAAGCAAAAGCCTCCAAGGGCGCAGCTCGGGAAACACTTTTATAACTTTTCCGGTTTCCGAAACAAAAATGACATCGATAGGGATTTTCATGAAAAAGGTATGAATCGAGTTACACTTTGGGAATACCAAAGCCTCATTTTCAGGAACGCTCGATTTTCCCATGAGCCCCAGAAAACGAGAAGCAAACGAGGTAGCGACACGACAACTTTCGTATAGAACGACTCCTCCTTTTGTTAATACCGTTTTCAATTACTTAGCTCCTATAAATCCTAAAATGACCGGTCCAAAGATCATGATAAAAACCGCAGGCATGATGAACAGAATCAGGGGAAATAAGAGCTTTTGAGAAGCTGCCGCCCCCTTTTTTTCTGCACTATTAAATCTTTGGGTACGAATCAGATCGGCCTGCACTCGAAGTACAGCTCCGATACTTCCCCCCATCTCATCCGCAGTAACTAAAACCGCAATCAATGAGGAGACTTCAGTTAAGTCAATTCGCCAGGCAAGCTCTCTCATGGCGTCTGCGCGGCTAGTACCTAATTGAGTTTGTTGCAACATTCTTTCTAATTCATCTACGAGTGGGCCTGGACGGGTTTTTTCGACCACCTTCTGAATCGCTCCAATAAAATCGAGACCCGCTTCAGTTGAAAGGGTCATCAAATCGATCACAAACGGCAGTTGAAGTTTTATTTCTTCTTGTCGTTTTTTTCGCAATCCCGAAATCCAAAGGCTCGGGTACATATACAAAATCAGTCCCAAGAACAGGAATATCGTGAGCGAGGGGCGCATTCCGTTTGCAAAGAACCAGAGATACACAACTGGGGGAGCTACTAGTCCCAGAAAGATTTTGAATGCGAGAAGTTCATCGGCGTCGATTTCATTCTCAAGGCCTGCCGAGATAATGAGGCGCTTGTTTTTCTTTCGCCAGCTCTCTGCTTTAATTCGCTGGGAATAAGGCATCACCAACGGGCGAAACATTTTTCTGGAGAAATTTAAAAGGCCGTTTTTAGAAGTTCTTTTTCCAGGATCGAGTTGTCCCGCAGCTGCCCCTTCAATTTCCCCGGAGAAAAGATTCCAACCGATATAAAAAGCACTGCTGCCAGTGAGCACTAAAGCTACCAACGCTAAAACAGACATAAATACTCCCAAGCTCTTTTCCAAACAGAGCCCAAAGTAACCCTACGGTTTCAGCACTCTTTTCGGAAAAAAAACAAAATATCTTAAGTACTTAGCCAGCTAGTGATTGGCACCTTTAACGCCTCCATTATAGCATGTTGCGTCATTAAAACTCAACCTGTTCCCAATGGATTGGCAGATTTTTTAACCAATAAATTCAAAAGGTTAGAGCCTATAAATTTTTGTTTGGGCAAAAGGGTCCCGTGTTAAACTTATTAATGTAGGGCTTCATTTTGGGCCCTCGA
>RFNV01000273.1 GCA_009927005.1 Pseudomonadota bacterium | reverse complement strand
TTGTTGCCCGAACCAACGTACCACAACGGGCAGGATTGGCTTTTACAAGTCCTATGCCAGTGCCTTCGAGCTAGAAGCCCGACTTAAAAACCGGAAAAGTTACAATTTTGGCGCGCGGTCAGGCCCTAAAGTGTTAGCGTGGCGATCACTGAAGATCTTTGAGCTATCTCATCTCGCCATTTGGAAACTGCTTTGAATTGAGAGAGAAATTCAGGCGTCGGCTGAACTCTTGAAAGTTGTCGAACAAAAGGAAAAATATGAACTTCAGCGAGACTGAAATTATTTCCGACTAACCAACGAGACTGGGACAGTTGGGTTTCAAGCTTTTCTAAATGGACAATCAACCTTTCCTTCGCTCCCAAGCATTCGGCTTCCGGAAATCGTGAAGTTCCATACTTAAATCTATCTATATCCGGCTTGAACTGATGATTGCACCAATACGTCCAAAGCCTCACTTCTGCTTTTTCTCCGGCCCCTGGAGGCATGAGTCGTGGTTCAAACGAGGGCAAGTCATCTACATATTCAGTGATGATTGCAGATTCATAAATCACGCAAGACCCGTGAATCAGAAGGGGCACCTTGGCTTCCGGGTGCAAAGACCGTAATTTTTCGGAAAAGTTTTTGAGATCTTCTTCAATGACCTCAAAAGGAAGTTTTTTTTCGTGAAGAGCAATTCGCGCCCTCATTGCAAAAGGACATCGCCGATACGAGTAAAGAACAATTTTATCTTCCATGGATACTCCGTCTGATATTCACGACTTCAATTCCCAAATAAAGCAGCATAGTAAGAGTAAGTCCCACCCCTTTCAAAAGAGCCCAAGCCCGGGTTGACCAAAAGAAAGCTGCGTAAGCAGCAAGGACCGAGTGAAGAAGAAAAAAAATTCCCAGTCTGAAAGTGACCCCGGCAAAACGATTTTCAAGAATCTGGGGTAATTCCTGTTTTTTGGCCATTGTCACAAGTAACGGTTTTTTTAAAAACCAAGACCCTAAAAGAAGAACGGCCATCCCAGCTTCAAGAATCGAAGGCTGAAGTTTAAACCAAATCCCTTCTTGAGTAAGAAGGGAGATCCCGCCCATGACAACCAAAAGCCCGTTCCCAATCCAGGTGACTGTCTCGACTTTTTGGTATCGGAATGCCTCGATCAGGATTTCTAAGATCCCGAAACCCATACCAAAAACCAATCCCCATAAAGGACCCGCTTTTTCTTCAAGAATCGTGTATACGACTACCGGAACAATTCCGCCTAAGAACAAGCTCCGTAAGGCTTTGTTTTTTGAAGATTGCATAGGGACCATGCTAGCATGAGGTTCTGTTAAGGAAAGACTTTGAATCGTTTGATTTACATCCTATTAGCTTTCGGCTTAAGCAGTGCTCTTTCTTTTTCTGAAACGAGTAAAGAAACGGTAAATTTTCCGGGACTAGAGCTTACCGGCACCTTTTCAGTGCTAAATCCCAACCGCCTGATTCTTTCTTCAAGGGAATACAAAGTAAGTTATTCAAAAAGTTTTTTGGGGATTTCGGCCTTCCAGTTAGGAGTGGGTCTACCTCTGAGAAGTGGCTTAGCTCAGATTGAGTTTTACCCTTTTGCCAAAGCGGGATACGCCAGGAATCAAGGCACCTACAGTCTCACTGCACAGAATGGGGAAACGAGCCAGGCGGATGTGACGCTCCACTGGGTACCCCTTACTGCGGGCTTGAGAACTGAGTACAACATTCCTGGATTCGATTTGATTCGCCCCTTTCTAATTCTAGCTGGAGGAGCTGAGTGGTTAAATCAAAGAGGAGAAACTCCAGGCCTTTCTGAAAATTTTTGGATTCCCTTTTATAACGTAGGGCTAGGGCTTTCTTTTTCCGACTCACCGTACTACCGAGATTCGGGATTTGGTGGATTTAGCTTCTCGATGAACTTTCAAAATGGGCTCAGACGGGATCAAGAGACCAGTTCTTTCTCCTATGATTTGACCGTTCACTTTTTTCTCTAAGTCCTCCTTTTTCTTCTCTGGACTCTGATGGAATAGTTACTATATTGTTAGAAATTAAGGAGTTTTATATGGCTATGTTTAAAAGAATTTATCTTTTTTTTGCAGTTAATACCCTTGTAGTTATAACTATTTCAATTGCCCTGAACCTCTTAGGCATTCGCCCGTACCTCAGTGCTCGAGGAATTGATTATCAAAGTCTCCTAGCTTTCTGCGCAGTTTGGGGTTTTGTAGGGGCCTTCATTTCGTTAGCTCTTTCAAGAGTCATGGCCAAATTTTCAATGGGAGTGCAAGTCATTGATCCGTCCTCATGTAGAGGTGAAGAAAAAGAACTCGTCAATATGGTCTACCGTTTGGCCGAAAAAGCTGGGCTTCCAGCAATGCCGGAAGTGGGTATCTACCAAAGTCCAGAGGTCAATGCATTTGCGACGGGTCCCACTCGTTCGCGAGCTCTCGTAGCGGTTTCAACAGGCCTACTTCAAAGAATGGATTCTCAAGCTGTTGAAGGAGTATTGGGTCATGAAATTGCTCACGTCGCCAACGGTGACATGGTGACAATGACTCTTCTTCAAGGGGTCATCAATACTTTCGTAATGTTCTTTTCTCGAGTCGCTGCATGGGCTCTTACCAATGCCATTGCTGGAGACAGAGATAAAGATCGGTCTCCTTCTCCTTGGATTTTCTATGGAACTCAAATTGTTTTTGAAATTGTTTTCTCGCTACTGGGAGCTATGGTCGTAGCTGCTTTCTCAAGGAGACGTGAGTTTCGTGCCGATAAAGGGGGCGCTACTTTTGCTGGAAAAGAAAAAATGATTCATGCTCTTCAATCGCTCAAAGGAACGGTTGAAAAAGTAGATGAGTCTCACCCAGCACTCGCCGCTTTTAAAATTAGCGGTCGCCCAAGAGGACTTTTGGCTCTTCTCGCAACTCACCCTAATTTAGACACCCGAATTGAGCGTTTAAGAGGTGGAGTATAAAATACCCGAAGCGAATTTTTAGTGGAATGCGACCTACGGGTCGCCTTCACTTGGGCCACTATTGGGGTGTTCTAGTTAATTATCTAGAGCTTCAAAACCAGGCAGATTGCTTTTTCATGGTGGCTGATCTGCACGCTCTCACTACGGGTGAACTCGCCAAAGTAGAGGTCGGAAAAAACACTCGGGAACTGCTTCTTGATTGGCTCAGCGTAGGGGTTGATCCCGATAAAGCGACTTTATTTGTTCAGTCTGCAGTCCCCGAGCATTGCGAGCTGACAGTCCTTCTCTCCATGTTCACTTCCGTTGGTTGGCTGGAGCGAAATCCCACTTACAAAGAGCAAAAACAAGAGCTCGGCGAAAAAAATACAGGGAGTTTAGGCTTTCTCTCTTACCCGGTTCTACAGACAGTCGATGTCTGCTTGTATAAAGCAACCCACGTTCCTGTAGGCGAAGATCAGAAGCCGCACTTAGAGATGGGACGAGAACTCATTCGCCGATTCAATGCAACTTACAAAAAAAATGTTTTTCCTGAATTTGTTCCCTTACTCACTCCAACGGCAAAACTTCCAGGGCTAGACGGCCGAAAAATGAGTAAGAGCTATGGAAATACAGTTGAGTTGGCCGACTCTCCGGAAGTCATTCAGAAAAAAGTTTCCAGAATGCTGACCGATACCCAGCGGCCAAGACGAGAAGATCCCGGCCATCCAGAAAACTGCCCCGTTTTTACTTATCACCAGCTTTTCACGCCTAAAGATAGGGTGACCCAGATCGCAGCTGAGTGCCGGGCGGCTACGCTTTCGTGTTTTGACGATAAGAAGGCTTTAGCTGACCAAATTATCGCTTGGTCGGAACCTATCCGGAAAAAACGGGCCGAATTAGAGAAAGAACCCACTTATATCGATGAAATCATTAAAAAGGGCAATCAGAAGGCCCGAAACATCGCTTCCCAGACCATCAGGGAAGTACTTGATGTTATGGGCTTTTGGCCCGGAAGCAACCGTTAAAGTTCACATAGCCTAACCCTGTTCCCGGTGGTATAAATCCCTCATGGTTCAAATGGGGGGAAGCGCTCAATTAGATGCGAAGGTAGCTTTGGATGCTGCCATGACGCCAGTAGGGGATATCCCTACCCGCAGCGATTCATCTGCAAAAGACGATTATCGAATTACTCTTCCCGTTTTCGAAGGCCCCCTCGACTTGCTCTTGCATCTGATTCGAAAAGAGCAAATCAATATTTACGATATTCCGATTTCCAAAATCTGTAAGAGTTACTTAGGGCATCTGGAACTGATGCGCCAAATTGATGTGAACATCGCCGGTGAATTTATGGTGATGGCCGCAACTCTTACTTTGATGAAATCTCTCGTCCTTCTTCCCCGAGAAGGGGGCGATGAAGCTGAAGAAGATCCGCGTCTTCCGCTGGTGGCTCAGCTTTTGGAGTATGAAAAGTTTAAAAAAGCAGCTGAGGAAATGGATCAGAAGCCCTGGCTTGGACGAGATATTTATCCGAGAAGTGCGACTGCTATTTCCGATATCATGCCTGTTGAATCCTTGATGGATGCTCCGCTGGAATCAGTGGATCCGTTCCAGCTTCTTCTTTGTCTTAAAATTGCAAATGATAGAACCCAAAAGCCGCCCATGCAGATATCGGTGGATCCCACTTCTATCAAAGAAAAAGTCACACAGGTTCAAGAACTCTTGGAGCAAGAAGAAGTCGTTCGGTTTGAGCAACTGCTTCCTGCCAAAGAGGAACGGCATGTACGCGATGTGATTGTGGCCTTCTTGGCCCTTTTAGAATTAGCAAAACTTAAATTTATTGAAATTATTCAAGCAGAACAGTTAGGCCCCATTCAAGTTCGTAAAGTTAAAGAACTCAGAGAATTGAATGTCGGGCTCTTGGATCAGTATTAGGCGGGGAGAAAGTATGGAAATTAACGGAATCACAACAGCGATTGAGTCGATTCTTTTTGCAGCTGACAAACCAGTTTCAGTGGCTCGATTCATTGAAGTTTTTGCAGACTTAAATCCCCGGAAAGAAGATATCGAAGAAGCCATTCAGTTCATCCAGAAGCGCTATGAGGGAACAGATTACGGATTTGAACTTCGCCAAGCTCAAGGGGGCTATCAATTCACCACAAAACCTCAAAATGCAGATTGGGTGAGAAAGTTCTTAGAAACAAAACCCTTCCGTTTGGGTCGCTCTTCCTTGGAAGTATTAGCGATTATCGCTTACCGACAACCGATGACTCGAGCCGAAATTGATGCGGTCAGAGGCATCGACAGTTCTCATCTTCTACGAACGCTCATGGAGCGAGGCCTTGTTAAGATGGCTGGAAAAGCGGAAGTCCCTGGTCGTCCCGTTCAGTATGCGACCACTCAGAAGTTCCTAGAGGTTTTAGGCCTTGAGGACTTAGCTCACTTGCCTCCTCTGAGTGAATTGCAACAACTCCAAGGGGATACCGAAGATCCTATCAAAACATTGGAGAAGGGCCTCGATCGATTCATTACAGAGGAATTGGTGGATCAAGAAGAAGTCGGAAACCTAGATCTGCAACACGGCCTTGATGAAATTGGCACTCTAATCAACACGGCGGATCGCTCTCAAGACGAAGTGTACGAGTCAAAAGAACACGCCGAAGTGGCAAGAGCAAATCAGGAAGCTCTCAAAGCTTTCCAAGAAACAACGCCCTATCGTCGTCGTAAACGCACAATGACTTACAATGACCTTCACTTAGGGGAAACGCCCGCGGACCTAAGCCCAGAGGGAAGACTTGAAGAAAATCTGAAGGAAGTGGCTTCCGAAGTAGCTGCTGGAGTTTCTGTAGAAGAGTTGAGTATCGCTCAAGAAGAGCCTACTCATAATCCAGTCGTAGAATCGGATAATTAGGAAGTTCGTTCGTATCGTCTTTCTTTATTGGAAAATGCGCTGCTAATAATTCTCCACA
>RFNV01000289.1 GCA_009927005.1 Pseudomonadota bacterium | reverse complement strand
GCCCCAGGTGCCGGTAAGCGAGATCGGTAAGCACCCGTCCGCGGCTGGTGCGATTCACAAATCCACACTGAATTAAATAAGGTTCGTAGACATCTTCCAAAGTTTCTTTTTCTTCACTAAGAGCAGAGGCCAAAGTTTCAATCCCTACGGGGCCGCCGCTGTACTTCTCCGCGATTGCTCGCAAATAAAGCCTATCCATATGGTCGAGACCGATACTATCCACATTGAGCATTTCTAAGGCTCGTGAAGCAACATCTTTTGTAATGACTCCATTGGCTTTGATATCGGCATAGTCTCTGACTCGTCGAAGAAGACGGTTTGCAATTCGAGGAGTGCCTCGGGCTCGTCGGCTGATTTCCAAAGCCCCGGGCAATTCAATTTGGCAATTGAGAAGCTTTGCTGATCTTGCCACAATCATTTGAAGATCTTCTGGAGCGTAATACTCCAGTCGTAAAGCCATTCCAAATCGACCCATCAAAGGAGAAGTCAGTTGGCCCGCTCGGGTAGTTGCTCCAATCAAAGTAAATGGAGGTACGGGAAGCTTCATGACTCTCGCCCCAAGGCCCTCACCTAAAACGATGTCTAAGTGTCGGTCTTCCATTGCGGGATAAAGTGATTCTTCGACCACCCGACTTAAACGGTGAATTTCATCAATAAATAAAATGTCTCGGGGATTGAGGCTGGTCAGAATGGCAGCCAAGTCCCCTGCTTTTTCTAAAGCAGGTCCTGATGTGGAAACAATCTGAACTCCCAACTCATGGGCCATGACATGAGCGAGTGAAGTTTTTCCAAGTCCTGGGGGACCAGAAAAAAGAGTATGGTCCAACGCTTCCCCTCGCAGTTTTGCCGCTTGAGTGAAAATGGATAATTTTTCTTTCAATTCTTTTTGGCCAATAAAATCGTTTAGCGATTTGGGCCTAAGACTCACATCGAGAGTGACTTCATCTCTTTGCGAGTCACCTTGTAGAATTCGTTCATCCATTTCCGACCTCGGGGTTAGTTCGGCTGGAGTTTAACGAGCGACTAGAAAGCTCTTTCAAACAAAGTTTTAAAAGAGGCTCAAACGATTTTTCTTCGGCTGCCATGGCTCTATCCAAAGCTGACTTAATTTGATGGGGGAGATAGCCCAAGTGGGTAAGGGCAGAGAAAAGATCTTCTCTTACTTGCATAAGCCCACTGGTCATTTTTGATTCATCCGTACGGGCTAAAATGGAGCTTTCTTTTGCCCAGCTGAGCTTTTCAATTTTTCCCACAAGCTCCATAACCATTCTTTCGGCTGTCTTTTTTCCGACCCCGGGAGCTTTTGAGATTTCTCCAATTCTTTTTCCTAAAATGAGTTCTACTAAAGTGTCTGTCCCAAATTCACTTAATAGCGAGAGAGCAGTTTTGGGGCCTAATCCTGAAACCGACAACAAGAGCCTGAAGAAGAGTTTGTCATTTTCAGATTCAAAACCGTAAAGAGATAAAATATCTTCCCGAACGTGAGTGTGTAACCAAAGGCTTACTTCGGAGGCGTTAGAAAGTTTTTCTAAACTTCTTCGTGGAACTAAAATCTCGTATCCCAA
>RFNV01000112.1 GCA_009927005.1 Pseudomonadota bacterium | reverse complement strand
ATTTAATTCCGTTCCAGAAGCCAGCGACCCATTTGAAAAGTTTACGGCAATGTACCCACCGTTTGCAGAATCAACTAGGTCAGTTGTATTTGCAGTCGATCCAATGGATACGCCATTTCTATAAACCGTTACTGTTCCAGACGACCTTACCCATGCAGCATGAGTCCACACTCCGGTTGACCAGCCAGATGAGGGCGATATATTTGTGACGGTGGTTTGACCATTAAACACCCAAAACACATTATTGTTTCCAACGCGCAATACAAAATTTCCATTTTTACCAGATACATAATAGTTTTTTGACCCAAACACTGTTACTTCGTTTGCAGTTGCGTTCAAATACACCCAGCATTCAACGGTCCAATCCCCTGACCCCAAAGCCAAATCAGGGTTTGCTTGAAGTGTTAGGTAATCCGTCGTTCCGTCAAATAACATCGACGCACCGCCAAACTTAGACTGCGCGGTACTAATCTGTGCGCTGTTTACCGTGACTAGATCGTTCTTGGCGGTGTTGTCGATGATGCCTGCGTTGGTGAAGTTGAGGAGGAGGCTGGTGTTGGTAATGGCAGTGGGCGGCGTAGTAGGAGGAGTGAAGTTGGAGGTATAGAGGGCGGTGCCTTTGACCATTCTAAAGCACGAAATATACCCAGTGTAGTATTGAGCAACGGTATAACGCCTACCCAACGTAAGATAAGTGGCGTCTGAAAGATTCTGTGAACTACTGATAGGTGTTCCTGATGCCACACCATTAATGTAAGTTGTAACAGTTGATCCTGATCTCACTACAGCAACATGATTCCACGAATTTAAAGTCAAGCTTCCAGACGCAATATCGCCACTAGGTCCGACAAACACAAGCAAATTCATTGTTCCGGTGTTCAGGTACGCACCAAACGTATTGGTATTTGCCCCGTCAATTCGCAGATCAAAAAGATACCTATAGTCAGTTGTGTTAGTAACGTAATACCAACCCTCAACCGTAAAATCCCCTGATCCCATACCTAAAATGGCGCTTGTTTGGGTTTGTATGTAATCCCCACTCCCATCAAAGTACCCGCTGCCGCCGTTTGTT
>RFNV01000301.1 GCA_009927005.1 Pseudomonadota bacterium | reverse complement strand
GTTTTATGTCTAATATTTTTGACCAAGCCAACAGGTGTTCTTCTAGGTCGCTTGGGTGTTTTGTGTTTCCTTTTAGTATATTTGTATAATGGCTACAGCTTTCACAAGCCAAATTGCAAGAATTTGTCAAGTGATATTCAAGAATTGGTATTGTTATTTTTGCAGCCATCGGAAACTATAGATTTGTCGCAATATACCTTTTAATATATGAGTCATTATACTTTTCTATTAATTCATCAAATTTTGTTATTTCTGATTCTTTGTTTATTTTTTTCCATAAGTGTTCGATACTGTTTATATCACAAGATAAACTTTCTAGGATAGTTTTTCTATATTCATGGTCTTGAATAAATTGTTTATAATCTACTTCTACAAGTTGCCAATTACTATCTTTACATTTATTTACGAAGTCTTCTAGTTGCTGTTTATTTTGTTCATAATGGTCTTGTTCAACAATTTCACCAATACTATTTTTCAAGTCATCAAAAGCATAGTTTACATATATGACTTTTCCAACGAATGGAGTATTTAAAAGATACTGTGTGCAAACTATGTCTCTAAAATTATTTGTTGAAAAGTCGTTTGTTTTTCTTAAAAACCCAAAAAGTTCATTGATATACGGCTGATCTAAATCAAAAATATCATAAGGAATATGTCCATAAAATGAATGTAGAGTATCATTTTTAGTATAATTTTCTAAATCGTCTTGATCTAATGATTCATTAAAATAAAAACCACAAAGTTTTAAAAGATGAGACATTACATTAACATGTGGTCCATTTAATCCTATTATTTGATTTATCATTTCATGCTCCAAAAAGGAATGTTGTATTTTTAAGATTGCTTCCAGTCCAATTGTTATTGTCTGGAGCAACAGTAAAAGCCGGTCCAAGTTTAGCATTCCCAGTTATGGTATTGCCTTCTAAAACCATTTCGCCGTCAGATGAAGCGCTGTTAAGCGTTGCTCTTACCTTTAAAGGAACGCTACTTATATCATAGCCTAAAACTACTGGCTGTACAAATTTTATATTTGTTTGATTACCAATCGCAAGACCAGAACATCCTACTTGTATATTTTGATTGTAATTATTTATTACTATTCTGTTAGTCATATGACCACTTGCTGATATTGTAGCGTCGTTTATACTTGCTAGATTTCCACTAGCCGTTGTATTGCTAACTAAAGTATCAAAATCACCCTTCAGGCAACTAACACTTCCTAAGAAATTATTTGGTAAGATAGAGTCCTTTCTCAATAGGTATATATCGTCAAAATATGTTATCCAATGAGTTGTTGTGTTCCATGCTTTGTCACTATAAAAAGAACCCAAACCGTCCGCTCTGTGCGCCCAAAAAGTTCCAAAGGCTACTTGGCC
>RFNV01000013.1 GCA_009927005.1 Pseudomonadota bacterium | reverse complement strand
ATGGAAGAAAAACCGTAGTAATTACTGGTGTTACTGGTCAAGATGGTAGTCATATGGTTGACTTTTTACTCAAGAATACAGATTATCTTATTTTTGGTGGAGTTAGAAGATTAAGCGTTTATAATCATGAAAATATTAAGCATATTCACTCTGATAGATTTCATTTGATTAATTTTGACTTGACTGACCCTCATGCAATAGCTAGAACTGTAGAAAAAATACAACCAGATTATTTTATTAATTTTGCTGCACAAAGTTTTGTAGCAAGTAGTTGGGATTTCGCAAGGCAAACTTGGGCAGCTAATTCAACTAGTGTTTTAGATATTTTAGAAGCCATTAGACTTTATAAGCCTTCTTGTCGTTTATATCAAGCTGGCTCAAGTGAAGAATTTGGAAATATTATTTACGCTCCACAAGATGAAAAGCACCCACTAAGACCAAGAAGCCCATATGGAGCAAGCAAAGCCGCTTCAAGACAACTTATTAAAGTTTATAGAGATTCATATAATTTATACGCAATTCAAGGATGGTTATTTAATCACGAAGGAACAAGGAGAGGAGAAGAATTTGTAACTAGAAAAATTACTAAAAATGTAGCTAGAATTTATAATTCAATTAAAAATAAAGAAAAATTTATTCCACTTGAATTAGGTAATATGAATGCTAAAAGAGATTGGAGTGATTCGGAAGATTTTATTGAAGGCGTATGGATGATGCTTAATCAAGATATTTACAATAAAAATTATGATGGTATACCTCAAGAATATGTATTCTCTTCAAATGAAACTCATACAATTAAAGAATTTGTAGAAAAAGCATTTAATATTGCAGGAATTCATGGGAAATGGGTTGGAGAAAATGAACATATTATGTATGTTTCTAATGATGATCAAGTATTAGTTCAAGTAAATCCTAAATTTTATAGACCCGCAGAAGTAGAACTTTTATTGGGAGATTCAAGTCTTGCTAGAAAAGATCTCGGATGGTATCCAAAAATTTCATTTGACAAGCTGGTTGAAAAAATGGTAAGATGGGATATTGAAAACTATAAA
>RFNV01000271.1 GCA_009927005.1 Pseudomonadota bacterium | reverse complement strand
GGCGGGAGGGGGGATTCTTACAATTAACGGGAGTGGTTTCGTATCTGGAGCTTCTGTAAAAGTCGGCGCGAAAGCCTGTGCTAATCCCAGGGTGCTTTCAGCAAGTCAAATCACGTGCACTCTCCCAGCGAATGGAGCTGGAGTCTATCCGGTGACAGTGACTAATCCCGAAGGGCAGGCCCTTCCTCAAGTTCCCCTATTTAATTTCGAAGCAGTTGCTCCGCGATGGGTAGGGACAAACGGAGTTGCGTGCATCACCGTGTGCAGCCAACAAAATCTCATCTCTAAGGCAAGTCCCGAAGGGTCTTATTGTACTTCAGGGGAAGTGATTCCAGCTTCTGCAAGAGGTGTAATTAGTTATGTGAGAGGTTGTCGCCCCAACAAAAGTTGCCCGGTACAAGGGCCAGTGAACGGGGCTACTTCGCAGGCTCAGTACTGTTATGGTCCAAGACAAGTAAAAAACAAACAAACTACCGACATCACCATGGGGTGTTATTGCGGTCTGTGATTACTCAGTCCAATCGATTTCAGTTACTTTAATTGATGTCTTCCCAGAATCCGTTCTTCCCGGACGGTTAGGACCCGGGGGAGGCAGTTCACTTTTTGCGACGAAAAGTTCCACTTTGACTGGTTGATTCGCATCACACCAATTCCAATCAAGCCGAGCTCGAAATCTGTTTTTTGAAATCACTTGCGGATTATTCCAATTTTTTGGCTCTCGAAAAAGATGGGGCTTGTGCGCTCTTTCATCAAAGTGAACCGGCCAACGACTTGAGGAAAGTTTGGTGATGGTTTCTAGAAGTGAGCCAGTTAATTTGGGGTAATCTTTGGGATCAATCCAGTTATCTTTTTCGATTAAACTTTGTTTTGAAAAAAGCTTGTGTTCAGCAACGAGCCAAAGGGAGCCTTTGCTATTTTTTGCCCAGCTTTTATGGAGCCATTCCAAAAAGGCAGCATGCCGGCGTTTATCCCAGTCTTCCATTTTTTCTCCGCGATTTTTCTTAGGGCCCTTGAATGGGCCAGCGCCTCTCAAGTGCTGGGAGTTGATATTAAGCATATTGAAGTACCGGTAGCCGGATCTGGGAGCCTCTTTGATGGGAATCAGCTCTCCTTGGGGATTAAACCGAAGGTCATCCAAGTACCAAACTCTTTCTCCATCGGAGTGAATGAGTTTGCTACTTGAGCAGTCATTCATTTTCCAGGAGATATCTCGAAGCGAGAGCAGAGCCCCTTCGCCGCCATGGAAAGCTGCTTTTTCTTTCTCCGATAACCCTCTCCATACAGCCCAGTACAGAAGAAAGTGATTCTCGCCATCGGCGAATTGGGGGACAGAATTCACTGTCTCATAGGTACCTGAAAAAGAAGGGAGGCAAAGAAAGCTAAAGACGAACGAGAGAAGAATTTTTTTCATGGTGTGATTATATCAAAAAAAAACCGCCCCTTCCGGATTGGAAGAGGCGGTAGCCGATTGGCTTTTGTTATGCCTAGGAAGCTAGATTATCTTCTAGCAACTTTTGGTGCTGGTGCAGGCGACTGAGATTGAACGATGGAGATAACCACGGGGAGCATGGTTACTAACAGCGTCAGCTGTGCCTGTGTAGCTGGATCAAGTTGACCACCGCTTACCATTTGTAGAGCAGCCAAGATGTTGTTCAATGATTGAGCAGTTTCTTGAGGTGTTCCGAACTTAATGAATTGATCAAGAGCGGCTTGAGCGCCAGGGCCACCTTGTAGGACCAACATTAAGTTTCCAATGAGGGCTTGGTTTTTAGGATCCATCAGGATCGCTTGAGCTTCGGGGCCTAAGGCTCCGCTAGCGGCGAGAGTCATGAACACTGAAGCTAACTGCTGGGCATCAACCCCTTGAGATTGATTAACCAACATTGGGTAAGTCACAGCAACAATCGTTAGAATTGTGGCTAATTGCTGAGTGCTTGGTCCGGAGCTTCCACCGCTTGGTGATTTTCCGCAACCGACAGTTAAAGACATGGCTAATACGAGTGCTACGATCCGTTTCATTGTTTCCTCCTAGGTTTAATTAATTTGTCTGACGACGACACAGGAGGGAACGTTCAACGGTTTGTGTATCGAAGACAGGAAGCAGAATGACAAAACAATTTCGAAACTAAATGTCAGAAAAAAGGAGTTTCAAACACATCGAAAATTTGAGCCTAAACTGTCTAAAGTTTAGACGAAAAAACTTGAATTTTTTTTAGTCACCTCTTGCTTGCCCCTGGAAATACAAATAATATTAGATGCTTACGGAGGTGTAGATTGGTTAAAATGCATACAGTTTATGCGGGCGGGCTTCACTGCGAGCTGATTCATGAGCCCTCTTCTTCCAAGATCGAAACCGATGCTCCTAAAGACAATTTAGGGAAGGGAGAGCGGTTTTCTCCCACTGATTTAGTAGGGGCAGCTCTTTCCAGTTGTATCTTAACGACCATGGCGATTGTTGCTGAGAGGGAAGGGATTTCTTTGGTGGGTGCGACAGCCGAAGTCGTGAAAGAAATGGTGGCTACTCCGAGCAGAAGAATTGGATCACTCAACGTGAAAGTTCAAATGCCTTCAGGAGTTCCCAAAGAAGCTTGGGAAAAGCTCAAGCAAGCTGCGTACAATTGCCCTGTGAAGAAAAGTATTCACCCCGACATCCAAGCCGAGATCAGTTTTTTGTGAACGAAAAGGGTGAGGCTCAGAGAGCTCCCGTGGCTTCTAGCATTCCTAAAACCACATAGACTAGTTTCGTTGCACAACCCATGCAGGCCATGCCGTTCTCAAGGCGAAACTGATAGGTTTTATTAGGAAGCTCAATTGAAAATTCAGGGTTTACGAAGTGGTGGCCTTCCATCGCATTGGCTTTTATATGAGCTGTGAACTGTTTATCTCCGATTCGTCCCAGCATGACCCCATCTTTGGCAGATACCGTCGTCATTTCGAATTGAACGGCGCTCTGGGTTCCTTTCTCGTCTATTCGAACGAGTTCCCCCTGAAGCCCTGTCTCTGTTTTTTTAAACTCAGATAAATAGTCTTTTCCGCCAATGCGCTGTACCAGCCGCATTCCAAAACCCGTTTCAACTGGCGTAGCGTAAATGATCTGTCCATTTATGTGTCCAGAAACGGTGTGATCTTTGTAAAAGAGCCCTAGTTTATCGCCAACCAATTGGCCAAGAAGGTCCTCATGAGCGAAAAGGTTGAGGGAAGAAAGCGCAATAAAAAGTAAGGTGCTGAGTTTTTTCATAGGACTGCAACTTTAAAAGTTGTCGGTCCAAAGTCAACTCCCAAAAGGTACGGCTTTACTTTTGGTGGTGCACTTTACTCATTGTTGCACATTGAGAAATCAACGCTGCAAGTTTGTCCACTGTCCTTGCAGTATTTCAGAGACTGATTGATTGCGGCTTCTTTACTTTCTCCAGACCATGCCCACGCCCTAAAGACTCCCGGGCCACTTAAGACAGCCATGCAAGCAAAGCTATCGGTTCCAATCCACATAACCACTTCGCATTGATTTCCGTTGGACTGACACGCATTAAGTGCCATTGTCTTTGCCGCTTCAAGCGTTGGCGCTTTGCGAATGGAATATTCTCCTGTTGCTTTGCAAACGGCGAGAGCGCGGGCGGAAAAACCAGGATCGGGGCTTAAATCTAATCCAGGACCTTCAATTTTTGCCTGAATGAAATCATTCACTTTGAGTGGAATAGTTTGATAGGAGTTGATCTCTGTGTAGTCCCCACAAGAATTGTCGGAGAGTTGTCTTACTCGCTCAAACCGCTTTCCTGAGGCGTCGTAGCACATGGGCTCCCCATTACCGAACCAGTACTGGTGTCCCTGATAAGATTTAGCAAAGTAACTCAACGAAGTAGCGTTAACTGCTTCAAAGTCATTGCATTGGCCAGCTTCTAAATTCCACCAACCCTCTTCTCCAATCACATTGTAATGAGTGCGGACGAATTTCATCGCGATGGAAACTTTCATGGAAGTCTGATTGCACAGACGAACCACAGGCGATTTGGGGGCAGGGGGTGTTTCATCGTACCAGATACAGCCGGGAACAGACTCACATCTGTGTTGGCTAAAGTGAGTGGAGCAGATTGGAGCGTTAAAGTCATCTGGACTTCCTCCGCAGCCGGCCAGTGAAACTCTCGCAATAGCCGCCAGAACAATTAAAAGACTTGGCAAACTGATCTTCATCACTTTGAGCCCCTTTCAAGGTACATGGTATTTGTAAAAGCCCTTAACGAAACTTCTTCATTTGAAACTTGAACAGTAAGCAGGTGGTCATCTCCATAAGGAGAAGGCTGTGAATTACTATAAAATTCAAATTGCAACTCCCCAGCTAAAACAAACCCCAACTTCTGAGCATCTAAGTTTTTCGCATGTATCGTGTAGTGGAGTTCTTTTTGGGGGCCGGATGACTGATTGAAAAACTGAGCTGGATCTTTTTGAGAGATATCCAGATAGTCGCGAGCATTGTGAATTCTCGCACCGTCTTCCCTGGGATCATCGCTTAACCACTGAATCCAATTGCGGGTAGTGACATCGAGATAATCGTATTTGGGGTCAACCGACTTTTCCCAGTGCGCTTTGTGCGCATCTTCCTGCGTGTGGTAGAGAATGGCTCGAGGGAAGAGCAGCGTGCGGCCATCCTGCTGCTTTTTTTCAAAAAGAACATGGCCATGAAAAAAATCTTCTTCAACGCCCATAAACTGAAAAGCCTTTCCGTAAGTGTCTTTTGAAAACTGATTTAGAAGGGACTCCAGTCGTTTCAGTGTAAATTGGCTGGGGAGTTTCCAAACTCCAGAGAGCAATTGGGCTTCTTCGTTTGGAGTGAGGGGAGTGCTAAAGGATGGTATCGAAAAAAGAAATGTAAAAACAGATATTTGAGACAAAATCAGGGATTTGAACATGCCCGAAAGTAGCAGAATTAATGCGAAGCGTCAATAGGTGGCATTTCTGCCATCAGGGCTTTGATTGGCAAATCCCCTTTTTGACTTCCATCAATCGTGACCCAGCTGCCGTCTTTTCGTTGAACTGCTAAGTGGCCTTCCTGTACAGCAACTTTTTCTTTTCGGGCCTGTCTTTGCATTTGAATGAGCGAACTCACTAAGCGACTTCTTTCAACTCCGTCTGGAATGTGGGGGGCGCCACGGGAAACAATCCGCTCAGCTGCCTCAATGAGATCGTCTCGTCTTGTTTTGGCATTTCCCAAGTCATAAAAATCTCGGATTTGGCTGATTTTATCAGTCGCTTCGCGAAGCGACTGATATTGCGGATTGGGTCCCAGAACAAAATCAACAAGAAGTTCAGATTCCCTCGCGGCTTTCTTTGAAGCAGCGTAATCCCTTTCAATCATAGCCCGCACCGTTTTTGGATCTCTGGACCAGTCCGTTTTTGGTGAGGCATCAGGATTTTGTTCGAGCTTCCAACGATTTACTTGTTTGCTGCTAAATTTAATCCAATACGCATTTCCGTTTTCAGGCTCAACAAGCACCATCCGATCTCCCCCCCAACCATAAGCATTTTGAATTGAGCCCTGTTTGATTGCTCCGGGTTTGAGAGCTGCTTCATAAACAGGTTTCGCAGTTTCATAAAGATCCTGAAGTAAGCCATTTCTCAGAGTGGTCAATTCCACCTCGCTATAAGCATCTGAGGGAGTTGGTGCATCCTTATTTTTCAAAATATCATTCACTGCAGTTCGTACTGTAAACGCATAAGCTGAATGCACTTCATCCGTCGAAAATTCTCGGCCATAGAGGTCGGCCCCTACTTTCCCTGTAGGCTTGTAGTTTTTAGCTTCGAGAATTAGCTGCGGAATACTGTCGCCCTTTGTTTTGGCGTGGATGACTTCGTGGCCGTTCCCTGGCGGATCAAATTTCTTTGTCATGAGTGATTTCGCTGAAAAGACAATAGCGCTTTCACCCCACGAAGCTGAGCGAAACTGTGCTGAGCCACCTTTAAAGCCTCGTGTATAAGGATTGAGGATGTGTTCGGTATCAAACAGACCATAAATTGGGTATTTGAATCGCTTGGCAATGGCTTTTGGCACATTCACTGCCCATTGAAACGGGCTGTCTTTTGATACGTCTTCAATTCTAATTTCTGAGGCCCCTCGATACCCTCCTTCGATTTTAGCTTTCACTCCGTTCTTTTCTAAATAATCGACCACCGCCTGTGCTAATCGTTTATGTTGTTCGGGCGTTCTCGTCCCAGAATCGACGATTTCTTCTATGATAGGCCGAAGTTCTGGCGTTATTTCTTCAGCGGAAGCTCGCTTCTTGTTCATTTTAGCAAGTCGACCCATAAGTTCAGAAAAAACATTCTGGCAGGCGGGTTCAGCAGAGCAACTAATGCCATAAATCAGAATTGCAAGGAGAGGTTTTAGTTTATTCATATCTTTATTTTCGCTTTGAATGGCCAAAAGAGCTATCGAGTTTTTAGAGGGCGAGAGCCGCATTCGACTCTCAGGGCTAGAATTTTACAGTCAAAAAGCAAAATAAAAACAGTGCTTTATGATTCAAGGTTCAAAGCTTGCCTGAGCGGGCGAGAGGATTTAATCTCCGTCCATGATTCGGGGCTTAGTTTTCATTTTTCTTACGATGGCGTTTCAACCTGTATTTGGCTGCTCAACCAGAACGTTATCGGGGACCGATCTCAGAACGGGGCACGGGGTCTCTGTAAATCCAAAAGAAGGGGCCAAAGGTACAGTGGTTCTTTTTCTGTCTGCCGTATGTCCGTGTTCTAAAAGTCATGAAAAGGGGCTCGAGGCACTCGCTCAGGAATTTTCCCAGTTTAAATTTGTCGGGGTTCATTCCAATGCAGATGAAAATGGCGAGTTAGCCAGGCGGCACTTTCAAAAAGCGGGCTTCTCTTTTCCCGTTATTCAAGATGAGAATTCAAAAATCGCTGATGACTTTCGCGCTCTTAAAACCCCACACGCTTTCATTATTGGTCCTCAGGGAGAGTGTTGGTTTAATGGGGGCGTCGATAACTCCAATGATTCAACTCAGGCAACCGAGCACTATTTGAGAGCAGCGCTTTTAGATTTACAGAATGGAAAAGAACCTAAAGAAAAACAGGTTCGCACTCTGGGTTGTGTGATTAGAAGGCAATAGGAGAAAAAATGAAAAAGCTAATAATTTTGGCATTAGGATTTACGGTTCTTCTCGGGCTTAACGGCTGTGGCAAAGAGGAGCTCACGTCACGCTCGAAAACCCCACTAAACACTTGTCCCCTCTACTTCGCTTCTGAAAATCTCTGCGGGGAAATCAGTTGGGTGAAAGGCCCCTCCGCCGATGTGAAATCAGAATTCACCGTTGCCTTCTGGAAGAAAGCTGAAAGCTCGCCTTCAGGCCAGCTAACGGAACCAAAGGGCCAAGTGGGAGCTTTTCTTCGAATGACTTGCTGTGGAAGTGTTTCTTTTCCTCAAGTGAAAAAACTCTCCGAAGGAAAATACGCTGTGACTGAAGCCAGTTTTACCCCTGGAAAATGGGAAGTCTATGTCCAATTGAAGCAGGGCGATCAGGTCGATAAACAGTTGGTGAAAGTTCAAGTAGATGATTAAAAGAGTTTCACTCCTTGTCCTACTACTCAATGGTTTTGCCGTTGATTTGTTTTCAGCTCCTTGTTGTGGGGGAACTGCCAACGTCCCAGCTTTGATATCGGGGGATAATCAGAGCCAGTTTACGGCTACTTTTTCTGCAGGAAATGTAGTTGCCGAAGCGCCTGTAGAAGGCGGAATTAAGTACCGAAAGGATTCGGACAACGAAACGGTTCAGTCTTTTCGGTTTGATGGAGCGATCCTGCTTTCAGATAGAGTCCAGGCAGGAGTGTCTCTTCCGGTAATTCGACGATCTCGAGCAAGAGGAGAAAACTTTGCGGAAGCAACAGGTCTCGGGGATGTCTCGGTAAACTTCGGTTATGAGTTTTTGCCCGAGTGGAGTTATTCACTCTGGCAGCCTCGGGGATTGGTGTTTGTTTCGGGGACGGTTCCTACTGGTGGGTCCCTCTACGATGCGAAGGAACTCTACAAAGTGGATAGCCGAGGCCGAGGGTTATGGGTCGTTAGTACGGGGGCCCTTTTTACCAAAGTGTGGGGAAATTGGGATTTTTCGCTTTTGATCGAGGGGCATCATGGCTTTTCTAGAGAAATTAAAAATGACTTAGGAGTTCTCCAATTAAATCCCGGTTGGGGTGGAAGTGGCCTCTTCTCTGTGGGGGTAAGCCCGGCAGGGGGCAATGTACGATTAGGGCTTTCGGTTGCCCCTAGTGTCGAAGAAGCGATTGCTACCGAAGGGATTATCAACGGAAGAGGAGAGAGCGTGGCGCTTTGGACAAGTGCTGCGCAAGTAAGTTACTTACCCAACAATACGACGTCCATGAGTCTCATCTATTCAGATCAAACTTTTATCCACGCTTCTCAAAACTCTTCTTTGAATCGCACTTTCGCATTTCTCATCCAAAAACGCTTCGAACGCTAATTGGTGGCTTATAGGTCCACACTCTCTGTATCTTCTGCCGTATCGATTTCGGAAGCAGGTCCTCGAAGAAGTTCCACCTGATGGTCTTCGATATATACTTCCTCATTTCGTGTAGGCCAGGGCTCATTCAAGTTCAGTGGAGCTTCTAAGTTTGTTTCGGTCCCCCACACTGGCTCAACTGTATTTCCAGGAAACACTCTTTTGTAATTATATTGAATTGCTTGCACGTCATCAGGCCACAGCGTGCTCCATTCTTCTGGATTTGCTCGAGGACCATAAGCTCCCCAGCACATCAAAGAGGGGGGCTGCCCGCCGCAACTGCCGGCTGTTCCACCCACATAAGTATCCCCAAGGCCGGCTAGCGCATGTCCCAATTCGTGAGTCCATGTGCCGTAGGGGCGGGTGAGGTAGATAGTGGTGTAGCTAGGAGTTGCATGGGAAGTCCCTTTACCCGGTCGTAAATTAATCGTGAGGTGAGGATCTTTGCATGTAAACAAAACAGTTCGAGTTACTTTTTCATCGAGCACTTTTAGTGCGCGTAACCAAGTGAGGCTTGCGCGAGCTGACCAATTTTGAGCGCGCTCTAAATCAGTTCCCGTTGCTTGGCCACTCAAGCAAATATTAAAGCTGGGTTTGTGAATGTTCATCATGGAACATTTTCGTACCGAGCTTTCTGAAAAAGTTTTGTATCTGGATTCTTGTTCTTGATCGGCTTTCGAAAATGAAGTGCTGACCATTGCCAAAAAGATTATGGTATAAAAGTACCAGTTCATAATTTCCCTCCGTAGAACAAACTGCGTTCTTGGAGAGTGGATCGGAAGAGATCCAGAGAAGTCTTAGAACAGAATGAACGGAACTCTTAACGGTCGTTATCGATGTGGCTTTGATCGCACGAATGTGAAGAGGACTTCACATTTGCTTCACAATCCTTTCACAATATGGAGTGCTAGTGCGGGTTTTCAGAAGCGATGGTTCGAGTAATCACTCGACTTTTTTCTGATGGGTTTTGCAAATCCCAGCTCGTTACAGCCAGAGAAGTTGAAAGATGTCTGATGGTGATGCCCCATCTGCCTTGGGAATCAGTCAGAGTCGAGTACATGAGATTACCGTTTTGCACTGAGATCCCAACAGCGCGATCGGTTTTGCCGGACAGGACTCCGGCAACCACAGCAAAACTTCCCGAGGAGTGAGCAGTAGTAATCACAGGTTCGGGAGTGCTGCCAAAGCAAATAGCCCCAACGAAAAATAAACACGCCAACAAGTGAGTCATGCCTGTTCTCCCGGTCATTGCTGTTAGTTAAAACCGTAATTGTAAGTGGGCTTTTTTCCCGCTCTATCTACGACTGACCAAAAAATATGATCAGAGAGTGAGCGAATGCGAAGCTCGATGATCCAGTTTTCATCGACTGATTCGCCATGCTCTGGCTTCTCGCCGACATTTACAAAATTTATCTCTGAAGTGGGGCGATTTAAGTGCTCGAAAAGTTCTTCTCTAGAGCCAGCCAAGGCCAGAGGACTTTCTACGTGGGAGCCATCAGTGAGAATACTCTCAATCGCTAAAGTCACTGCTTTTTCAGCTTTTACTTCTCCTGAAAAGAGTTCTTCTTGTGTTTGCGCTTCGTCTACTTGGAGCCTGTTGTGAATTTCAGTTAAGTGAAAGGGCTCCAGCGGAGCGGTCAAGACTGCGTAGTGGGCAATGAAATAAAAGATGGTTTTCATAAAATGTTTTGGAACCTTAAACGGCCTTCCTAAAGAGAGTCAATCAGGAGGGCAATACCCGCTAACTTGCTCAAAATATCGCAAGATGTTATACCTTAACCTAAGTCACCAAGTTCAAGGAGTAAGTTTATGAAATCACTGATTTTGTTTGTGGCTCTGCTTTCCGGTTTTGCAAGCGTTGGGAACGCTCAGACCGAGGACAAAAATACGATTCTTCAAATTGCCCAAGGAGACAAACTCGTTCTTAAGAAAGATCTCCATATTCCTGCAAACACGGAGCGACTCTATTTTGGCTTAGAAATGGATTCAGGCTACAAGATGGCTGGCTGTGCGCTTGTCCTGACGCCTTCTCAAAAAAGCCGAGTGATTCCCCAGGGAGGGCAACTCATGTTCTCTGGATTGTCTCAACAAAGCAATGCGAAGAATGAATTCAAAAACATTAACTATATTTACACTGCTAATATGATGAATTCAGAGTCTGTTGTCGCTTTGGAGTGTTACGGCAATAGTTTTCAGTCAAGCTTCCAAGACCTCTACGTGGGAGGAATGAAAAATAAATTAAAAAATGATTTTGATTTTGTTCCTGCGGATCCTGAAATTACAACTTAATCAAAATGGAAACTACCATGCGTAAGCAACTTTGTTTCGTATTCATTGGTCTCATCACTACTCAAGCACTCGGCGAATTGAACGGGGCAGAAAAAAGCAAATGGAGTTGCTCTGGTTACTGTTTTCTGGGAGGGGATACTCCCACTAATCCTTGGGTGCCTGTTTCATCTGAGGGCGCTACGGAACAAGACGCTCGGGACAATATCGATTGCGGGCCTTACCAAGAAGTAGGCATTACTTGCGAAGAAAATAAAATCAAAAATTGATGAAACTTCTTGGCTACGGCTTCTTATTTGCGCTCTTCCTTTTACAGAAGGGCTTCTCAGCTACTCCTCTTGATTTTTCTGAGTATCGCTTTGGACAAAATAACCGCCGTTTTTTTGAAACAATTATAAAAGATCTGATGATTGAGTATGGTCAGCCAGTCACCACTTCTTACGGGAAGGATTTTCAAGCCAAAATCGATCGAATTGTGGTTGATGAAGATAAAATGGAAAAATATCTGAAGGAAACGCAAAATCCAAAGGAACAGGAAGCCATTGCACGCTTCATTCTGGCGCATGAGTATTTTCACGTAGCTTTGAAACACGTCCAGACGAGTGACCGGGTAAGAAGTGTTGATGGTGTCGAAATATTGGGGACCTTTTCAGAAGCACGCAAACAGATGGAACAACAAGTCGATCACTTGGCTGCAAAGTACCTCCACCAACTGGGTCTTCCCACGGAGCCTGTGCAAAGACTGTTCTTAAGTCATCCTGAGTTTCATGGAGGAGACAGTTATCCGAGCGCCCAAGAAAGAGTGGACTCTGTGCTTCGAGGTGCAAGGCCTGGAATTGAGGAAAGTTACTTTGATAACCAGTTTATCAAGTGCACTTTCGCGTTTCGTGCATTAGTCCGTTAGTTACAGACCGTTGCTCCAGGTCCGCTGGTGGTTCCATCGGGGCAGTTTAGGCACATAGAAGAACCCGCGGCAGACGCATAGGTATTGGGGGCACAGTCCATACAGGCAGAAGAACCGGAGTTGTTCTGGTATTTTCCTGCCGGACAACTCGCGCAAACAGAGCTGCCAGCAGTTGAAGCGTACGTACCTGCTAAGCAGTTGTAACAAGTGGTAGAGCCCGAACTATTTTGGAACTTTCCAATGGGACAACTCAGGCAGGCTGAGGCATCTTGAGTGTCCACATAAGTGCCAGCTCCACAGTTGGTACAACTGGAGTTTCCCGTGGTGGAGGTGTACGTTCCTGCTTCACAGCTATTGCAAGCAGTAGAGCCTGTAGCGCTCTGAAATTTTCCAACAGGACACGACAAGCAAGTAGATGAACCTGTCGCATTGGCAAAACTACCAGCCGCACAGCTCGTGCAACTCACGCTCCCGGCAGAAGAGCTAAACGTTCCGGCATCACAGGACAGGCAAGTAGTTCCGTCAGTGCTGTATTCGCCAGCTATACAATTATTGGCAAGAGTAGGAGCGGGATCAGAAGATCCGCATCGAGTAACAGAAAGGTGAATGGCTACAATAGCAATAAAAACAAAAAGAAACTTAATAGGATGAAGAGTTTTCATTTCTTAATTTTATCTGGGTTAGCTAAGAAACAAAAGGACTGGTTCTCTCTAAGCCTTCCAAAATAGAACTCACTTGGGGCTTCCAACCGAGTGCGTTTGTTGCGGTGCAGTTAAAAAGATGGATGGGATTAGGCTCATATCTTAGGTACTCAGGTCTGAAACGGATGGGGAGTTCTTTCTGCTTCCATTTCATCAACTCTTTTGAAAGATCTTTAATCGAAAGTTGAAGATCAGATCTCAAGTTAAACCAACCTCTTTGAGGACTTTTTAATATAAGACGGTAAAAAACAGCTGCATCTGAAACATGCAAGAAGTTTCGTTCTTGATTTCCATCTCCCAAAACCTCGAGTTCTGTACTTTCACTGATTTGACGAAGGAGTTCTGGAATCACATGAGAAGTTCCGCGACCTTTTAGTTTTTCCGCTTGTGAACGCCCAAACAAGTTCGTCATTCTCACAATTCCAAAATGGGAAAAACTCTCCTCGACGAATCGTTCTCCCAGCGCTTTGGCGCGCGCATAAGGAGTCTGTTGATCGAGTTTGGGAAGAGGCGTTTCACAAAACAAAGAATTCTTCTCAAAAACATTGATGGTGGATGCGTAGAGAAATCGAGAGCAGTGAGAAGCGCGTGAAAAACGAGCGACATTTTTTAACAGGGTTAACTCGTAATTTTCTAGGCCCTTCGTCGAGGCGTTGTGCAGAAAGCCTCCAACATAACTTGCTAAATGAATGCAAACATCAAAAGTGGCTCCAGAGATTCTTAGAGGTTCACTGAGGTCATGATGAATGAATTGATCGGAATGGCTTTCGAAATCTTTGTCTAATCCAATGACGGTGTGGTTGTGCCTTTGAAGTTTATGCACTAACTCCCGTCCCAAAAAACCATTACTTCCGGTTACGAGGATTCTCATTGGTTTTGAAGTACCCAGATTTTGTTCATCTCTTTAAAAATATTCCAGCCATCTCTAATCGCATTGACGGAGCTTGTGCCCACCAGTCGCGCTTCTGTAGAAACTGGAATATCCGAGACGCGCCAACCTTTTCGGATGGCTCTCATGGGAAGCTCAACTTCGTAACTATAAGAATTGCTCTTAAGAGAAAACGAATCTGTTACTTCTTTTCGCCAGGCTTTTACTCCCGCCAAGACATCGGTCATGCGATGCCTTGTGAGAAGCGAAGCGTAGAGACTTAAAAGGTGGTTTCCCAGGGATCTAAAAAAGGGTGTGCTGCCCTGATTTCGAGTCGAACCCTTCATGAAACGAGAGCCTAAAACCATATCTGCTTTATTAGCGAGTATCGGAGCGAGCAGGTTTTTCAGTTCCTCTGGATAAAATTGGAGATCTGCATCCAACTGACAAATAATTTTTCCTGTGGATTTTGAAATCCCAGTCTGAATGGCATGGCCCTTTCCAAAGTCGGGAAAGTTTCGGATGTAGCGAACATTAGTAAAGGCGAGGGAAAAGTCCGTCACAATGCGTTCGGTCTGATCCGGTCCTCCATCTACGACGAGAACTTCTGCTTCGGGAAAAGCCGCTACGATTCGCTTCAAACAGTTCAAAATTCCTTCCGCTTCGTTTCGGCAAGGAACTAGAATGGACAGTTGCCTTTGAATAACGTTTTCCTTCTCATGCGCTTTTGTTAAACTCGGCTAAATTTATTAGGAATTAATGAAACTGCCAAGGCTCAATCGAGAAACTCAAGTAATGCTCAGCGTTGCCGTCATTGCGTTTCTCACTCTTTACCTCTTTAGTCCGGTTCAAAATTTTCTTTTCTTAAATTTTGACGACAATCTTTACATCGGTGACAACCCGTTTGTGCGAAGTGGGTTGACGCTTGAAAACGTTCAGTGGGCTTTCACCCACTTTCATGGGGGCCACTGGCATCCCCTGTCTTGGATCTCTCACATGGCAGATTGCCAGTTCTTTGGATTAAACCCTGAATTTCCTCACCGAGAAAATGCAATCATTCACGCTTTCAATGCCTGCCTATTTTTCTTTCTTCTTCTTACTCTTTTAGAAAAAATCTGGCTGGCTTTATTTGGTGCTTTGTTGTTCGCTTTTCATCCCATGCGAATGGAAGCAGTGGCTTGGGTAGCGGAGCGCAAAGAGCTCTGCGCTGCTCTTTTTGGAATGTTGACTCTCTTGGCCTACATCAAGTGGATCAGGATCCAATCCTTTCATCGAAAGTGGCTGGTCATGGGGCTCCTAACCCTAGGGCTTTTATTCAAACCCACGCTCGTCACTTTGCCAGTTCTTTTTATTCTTTTGGATCTCTGTTTTTTGCAAAGAGACGTGCCCTTAAAAAAAATTCTTTTTCAAAAGTTGCCTTTTTTTCTGATTTCAGTTGTTTCCTGTGTGATCACGGTGTGGGCTCAAAAGGCGGGGGGAGGCTACCGTAGTTTTTCTGAGATTAGTTTGTCCGATCGATTGGCTGCTATTCCCTTAGGCTATTTAGCTTATTTGGGAAAACTCTTTTGGCCGACCGGCTATGGCATTTTTTATCCGTTTCAAAGGTATGCGCCAGGCATCGGGGCAGGGGCTTGGCTGAGTCTTTCTCTCATCACTTATTTGTGCATGAGAAAGTTCAGACAAAAGCCTTGGCTCTTCTTCGGTTGGTTCTGGTTTTTGATTTCACTTGCGCCAGTCATCGGCTTTGTCTCGGTAGGAGGGCAGTCAGTAGCCGATCGCTGGACTTACTTGTCCCACTTGGGACTGATCCTAGGTCTATTAAGCGGTTACCAGACTCTCTCTGACTCACAGAGGAAATACTTGATAGGGGCAGCTTTGCCTGCTCTTCTCATTTGTTTTTACATCACTTCCCAGGAACTCCCTTTCTGGAGAGACAGTGAGACAATCTTTACGCGGACTTTAGAAGCTTCACCTCAAAATTTTATGGCGCATACAAACTTAGGGGATGCTCTGAGTGTGCAAGGACAAATGAACGAGGCAGCTTTCCATTTTGAAGAGGCCGTTCGTCTTCACCCAGGGTATTCGGTAGCGCTTAATAATTTAGGTTCGATAAGAGCCAAACAAAAACGATTCCAAGAAGCAAAAGCGCTGTTTCTTCAAGCCCTCAAAATTCGACCTGATTTTCCTGAAGCGAAGCACAATTTGGATTTCTTGGAGAGTTATCTGACTTCCAATCTCAACATAAAGGCAGAATAGGGGAAAACACTGCCACTCTTTTAGTCAACCCAAGGCCTGAACAGTCAGTTATTTCGCTTGAACACCGTCAGAATACAGGCTCGCGTTCCTTTTTTTCCGCTCAAGAAAATAAATTTAGGTGTTTCCCCCAGTGGCATAGGGCTTGCTCTTTTTATCCCCCGATCCATTCAACTCAAACTGGGGTGAGGCGTGAAAAAAAGCATAGTTTTTTTATTTCCAGCTGTTGTCGTGATTGGCTTGTGGTCAAGAGTTCAAAAGACTCAGACCCTAGCAGTGTTAACTCCTCCTCCGATTCCTCAACTCGTTGAAGTCAAAGTCGAAGCGCAAAGAAAAATTGCGGCTTTTTATACTAGCATCGAATGGCTAAACCGATGTTCCAGTGAGATCGATAGTCGGATACAGGGCAAAACCGCGAGTGCCGTGATGCCCTGGAGAAGTGACACCGAGTATTTAGCTTCGAGCTGGGCCTATGGATTAAATCTCTCTGGTGTAGCGATGGCCCGAGGAGCTCCAAGAGCAGTAGCAGTAACGCCTCGCCATTTAGTATCAACCAAACACTACGGATGGCATCCGTGGCCTGGGCAAACACTTAATTTTCTGACTATGGATAATCGCGTGATCGCTCGAGTCGTGGATCAAGTCAAATATTTAGGCTCTTCTAACAATACAGTGATTGATACCGATGTCGCAGTTGTTCGACTTGTTGAGGATTTGCCTGGCAGCATCACACCGTTAAAATTAATTGCTCCCGATGGACAAGCCGATGTTGCACAATACATGTGTCCGGTACTTCGGCTTGATCAAGAAAACAAAGCTCTTTTAGTGGCTGCCTCTATCTACGGTAAGCGGTATCGAGGCGCAGGTTTTATAAAGCCGACCAGCACTTCCTATGAAACACGAATTCGACCCTACGCTAGTTTTTATGAAGACATGGTGACTGGAGATTCGACTTCTTCTTCAATTATCATTTATAAAGATCAGTTTGGAATTACTCCCTTTCTGCTCAGTCAAGTCACCTATGGAGGAATTGGCAACGGACCCAATCACTCGTCATTGGCAGCTGAAATCCAAGACGTCATTAACGGATTTGGAGATACAGGGACAAAATACAAATTAGTTTTCGGGCCCTATGAGTACGTAGGCCACTCGGCGCCTCGGTGTACTGTTTCCTCTACTCGGATTTCAAACACAGGAAATTGCAGCATTACCGTACAAGGATCGGGCGATTCCACCAATGGCAATCCCCAAATCCTGCCCAACTCGGTTTCTAGTTGGACAAGAGCGGGACAAGTGTGGAGCGGTACAGCGGCTTGTTCCCGCCAAGCGAGCACTGTGTTTACAGCTCAGCTCAGTGGTCCTGGGGGCATTGGGCCTGTTTGTGAGAGTGGGGAAGTAAAACCCGTAATCACTCTTCCAGGTTGCACTCTTAGTGCGTCTCGCCAGGGAACTACGAACAATTGCAGTCTCTCTGTTACCCGGACTCAAGGCAATGTCACGGGAAATCCGAGCCTCACTCCCGCTTCACCCATTAGTTGGACCAAGGCAGGGGATGTGTGGAGTGCTACTGCTCCTTGCTCAAATCAAACTGATACGGCATTTTCAGCAACACTCTCAGGACCCGACGGAGTGGGGAGTGCTTGCACCGCTACAGTAAGAGCGCTTTACACGCCACCTACATGTTCATTAACGGCAGCTAGGGTAGGAAGCACTGATAGTTGTCAGTTGACACTGACTGCAGGGGGTTCGTTTGATACTGCGAATTCTCCCGTTTTTTCTACTGCTAGTTCGGGAACCTGGTCAGGAAATCGTTGGACAGGCTCTCGAAATTGCCCCATCAACCAAAACACTGCTTTCACTGCAACCGTGATCGGTTATGGCGGGGCTTCAGTTACCTGTCAGAGCTCGGTGATTCCACCTGTCCCACCTGTCCCTCCGGCTTGTCGGTTGAATGTAACTAGAAATGGAACAGGAGACACTTGCACTTATACGATTACCAGTATTTCTCCCGCGGGAACTATCACCAAACTAGTCAATACTTTAGATGGAAATGCGATTTACAGTGCAGGGTTTGATTGGAACAATAGTTCCGAAGTAACTCGCACCAATCCCGGTTTTGGTTGTTCTGCTAGTAAAAGTTTCGATTTTAAAGCTGTGATTGAGGGGCCGGGTGGACAAGCCACCTGTTCTTCTCCTCGAGTAGAGGCGGTTCCAAAACCTACTTGCTCCATTACGGCTTTAAGAGAAGGCTCAACTGCGCAATGTAATATCGTAGTCAAACGCACGAGTGGGATTTCTGTAGGAAATCCCTCAGTAAGCCCAGCATCTCCACCTACTTGGACAACAGGAACGGATACTTGGTCGGGCAAAGCTTCTTGCTCCACTTCGTCGAGCACGGTTTTCTCTGCCTCTATATCGGGTCCCGGAGGAACGGGAGTTGCGTGTTCAGCACCAGCGGTTCCTGGCCTTAACGTAGCTCCCTCCTGTCGTTTTTCAGGCAAGAGACGGGGAACTACCTCGGTGTGTGACGTCTCCGTCACTATTACGGGACAATCCACGGGAGCCCCTCTCATGCGGCCTTTTCCCATTTCCCAATGGACCCAAACGTCAAATGGGTGGTCGAGTACGGCCCAATGTATCCCAGGGGGGATGAATAACTTCAACGTCACAGTCACTGGACCTTATGGAAAAGGGTATTGTGGGGGCGCGATTAAATAATCTACAGTTACATCACAAAATGCGATACAAGACATCTACATTATCACTTTCCCTTTTCCGATAAAAACCTCTAGACCCACTCCTCGAGGTGAAGCGATGAAGTACTATTTACTGGCCCTGTTGTTTTCGGTTAGTGCTCTGGGAACCGATGTCCTCAATGTGGGGATCAGAGTGAACTTGGAGTATTCAGACCTGAATTCCCACTGCAAACTTTCGGCTCTCAATGAACCTTTCCGCTTGGCAGTACAAATTAAAGACGGCGGTGTGGTGCGAGCGCGTTTAAAAAAAGAAAACCGATTTGGCACTCCCATCATTCGTGATTTCCGAGAAGAGGAACTGCGGGGGATCGAGGTGATCGAAGAAGCAGGCCTTATGTGGATAAAGGAGATGGTCTTGTCGGCAGAAACTCTCAATCTTTTCCTTTTCGCCGGAGAGGGGTTTGGAAAAGATAGTTGTGTTCCGCCTCAGGAAGTTAAGAGAGCCCAGTTGAACAGGGTTCACTTTGATTTCGGAGTCGACTCGGTGGGGTACTTGTTGCCTCACTTACTCAACTCGAATGAAGAAGCTCTTCGAGGAGAAAGTCCCGAGGGAAATCCATTTCAGATAAAGTTATCGCTCACACAGGACAGACGATAAAGTTACCTCCTACCGATATCGTCTTCGGTTGACACTGGATAATCCCACGATCGGGCCGGCCTTTTGCAAGGTGATTGGTCTGAGGGCAGGAGACCCCTCAAAAAGCTGTTATATGTTAAACAAACGCTACTTAATCATTAGTATCCTTCTGGTATTCTCTTGGACTCATCATGTATCTGCCGATTGTGAGGGAAAACTCGCCAAGTTACGTAAGTCGACATTCCCAAAAACAAGCGCCAAAAATCAAAAGATATTTCGGGATCACTTCTATAACTCCTATGCCTCAGAGGAGTGTTTCGAGAACACGATAGGGTTCCTGGAGAAAGTTACTGCAGACCAGGGCACACAGTTTTATTTGGTTTCAATTGAAAACGTCGGGGCAAGCACCCTGGGAATGGTAAGCGCCAGGAAGGCGAGGGGGGCCGGTTATCGGAAACAGGGGGACCAATGGGTCGAGTTTCCAGCGAGCACCGAAAAGAAATGGGGGCATCATGTATTTGCAATAGATGAGTCTCAGTTGGTTTACGATTTTGATTTTACACACAGACCGGGGATCTCACCGCTTGAAAAGTATTTAACTGAAATGTTTTTGGATGTGCCGGCCGATTTACGTGAAAAGAAATTAGACGATTATCGAGTGGTGATAACCCGGGCAGAGTTTGCATTAAAACGTGAAAACGACCCTCTGAGAAAAAAAATGACCCTTCGAGAATGGATGGATTCCCTACGGCGCTAGCGAGATTTGTTGTTGGGCGAATGTGTTCCCGGCAGTGGCATTCTATTTGCTCGTAAGTGCTCAAGAGAATAGAAAGTCCCTCTCCAAGTAACTCCTTTTCTGAGATAGGTGAGAAGACAGTCCCTAAAGAAAATTGTAAAAATCACAGGGCTTGCCAAGGGCAAAAAGGGAAGACACCACAAGGGAAGCTTTGCTAAGTACAGTTGTCCTAGATAACTAAGAAAAAGAGCAGTCGCTGCGAGCAGCGAAAAGGCGAGGGCGGTGCCCTCGGTTAAAAAAGGAAGAGCGAAGGGAAGAATAAAAGTAGCTGCGAAAAAAAATAGACCCACGAATGCCAATCTGAAATCGTATTCAAACCCGGTCATCACATTTTTCTCAAGACCGCGCACTAAAGAAAGAAAGCTCGGATACCACTCGACTTCCATTCCCTCCACGCCATTCACACAGTCTGTCTTAAAGCCCGCGCGCTTTAAAACGAGGGCCAATTTCAAGTCGTCATCGGGCCGCATGGCCAAAGACTGGTGTCCGCCAACTTTTTGATAAGCATTTCTTCTCACCAAATTAAAAGCCCCGATGCCCACCGCTCTATCTTTACTGGGGTCCTTTCCTTCCCAAGGCCGAGTGAATAAGGAAAAGCCAAGGCCGAAAACACCCACTAAGGGGTATAAGATGAGCGAGCGCGAAGTGACTTTGGGAATTCCGCCAAGATGATCCAACCGATGCTCCTCCAAAAAACAAACCGCCTTTTTGAGAAAATCAGATTCTATTTCTACGTCTGCATCGGTAAAGAGAATTAATTCACTAGTGCTCTGCTCGGAACCCCGTTGAAGCGCATGATTTTTTCCAAGCCAATTTTCCGGGAGTTCCTGAAGATTGAGGATTTTTACTTCCGGGTGGTTCTGACTAAGAGATTCTACTCTTTGCAGGGTGCCATCCGTGGATCGGTCATTCACCACAATAATCTCTAAATGGGGGTATTCACATTTTAATAAAGACCGAAGGCCTGTCTCAATCGTATCTTCTTCGTTTCTCGCCGGAACGACAATTGAAAGCGTGGGAGCTTTTGCAAGGGGCGCTTTAGTCTCGAGCTTGGATAATTTGGTAGCGCCCCGGATCAAAAAGATCAGGAGCGCTGATTGGTAGACGAAAAACAGAGCACAAAAGAGGATCATTTGTTATAAAGTACCATGATCGAAAACAAATCCACTCATTTTAAATGTATTGAATTTAATCCCCAGACAGAGTCGCTTTCATTGGCCACGCGGGTAATTCCGGTCCTCAAACCCAATGAAGTGTTGGTAAAAGTGTGGGGCTCGCCCATTAATCCTTCTGATCGACTTTTTTGCCAAGGCCTCTATGGAACCAAAGCGACTCAGCCCATCGTCCCTGGTTTTGAAGGCTCAGGCACAGTGGTAAAAACAGGTATTGGTTTTATGGCTAGAAGGCTTATGGGGAAACGAGTGTCGGGAGCCGTTCAGGGGGCCGATGGATTTTGGGCCGAGTATGTGGTGGTGCAAGCCAATCAGTGCCTACCCGTTTCAAAAGGCATTTCAGATGAGGTCGCTTCGTGTTCTTTTGTAAATCCTCTTTCGGCATGGGCCCTTTTCGAGCCGTTACGAAAGGGTAGGGAGACCTCTTTTGTTCAGACAGCAGCTGCCAGTCAGTTAGGCCGAATGGTCATTCGGCTTTCCCAAAAATATCAAGTACCAGGGATTCATATCGTGCACCGGCCCGAGTTAGTAGAAGAGCTTAAAAAAGAAGGAGCTGAGTACGTGCTTGATTCCAGTCGCCCTCAGTTTGAGAGCGACCTCAAAGCGGCTTGCGAACGCTTACAGGTACGCTATGCCATTGACGCTGTCGCGGGAGAGATGACTGGAGTGCTAGTCCGATCTCTTGTTTCAGGTGGAACGGTATCCGTTTATGGAGTGCTTTCGGGGAAATCTTGCGAGGTTCCTCCGGGAGATCTTATTTTCAGAGATATTCAGGTTAAGGGTTTTTGGTTGTCTTATTATTTAAAAGAGAAAAATCCCTTCGAGATGATTCGGTTATTTCTGGATTTGAAGCGACTGCTTAAGAGCGAAGGAGCTACTCACATTTCCCGACACCTTTCGCTTTTGGAAGTAATCGAAGACTTTAAGAGAACTCCGCCTTCATCGAGTCACGGCAAAACATTGGTGATGCCGTTCAAGTGATTAACTGGCAGAACGGGTTTCCATCGGCTAAAATAACAAAAAATGAGAAAGGAATCCCACCAATGAAACTCATAGCCATTTTTGCTTGTGTATTTTCTCTGGGACTTTTGGCGGAAAACATGCCTTCCTTTGAAATCATGACCGGTAAGGCAGCGGAAGAAAAAATTCGACTTCTTTTTGATGGTGCTATTCAAAACCCGTTTATCTTCAAGGGAACAAATCACGAGGGAAAACCCTGTACCTTGGAATTTAATACACCCTCAGAGTCTGAATTTATCGTCACTCTTAACCAAGCTTTTGAAATGGGAGCTCCGGAAAGCCTCGTAGCAAAAGTATCGATTTCCAAAATGGCCACTCTTTCCAGGGCGACTCGCTCTTTCGACACCTATTTTTCCGAACACTATAAATTGTTTATTCCCTCCGGTGAATTCGACATTCTGGAGCATAGAAAACGGCACGATAACAGTGAGTATCAGCTACTCGTCTCCAGCTCCCTCGATAAAACCAAGTGGTTTGATTGCGGGAAGTTTAAATAGAAAGGTCCAAAAACCGGCCCAATAACTGCAATAAGTAATAGGCAGTAGTGAGGTGAGGCAAAAATGCTCTGGGCTTTCTTAGCTGTGCTGGTAGGAAACGCCTTACCGCGATTTGAAAAAGAAGGAGGACAGGATGATTAAGACAGTTATCGAAATGCCGAGGGTCAGCCAATGTGAAATGGTGGGCTGTGTCTATAACTCAAAAAAGCGTTGTCATGCAAAAGCAATCACCGTGGGAGATTTTCTGTCTCCAGAGTGTGATACTTATTTGCCGGGAAGTGCCCATGTGACTCAGGTTAAGACTGATGCTGGCGTGGGAGCCTGCAAGGTAATCGGATGCGAATTTAATACTGATTACGAATGCAGTCCGGATGAAGTCCAACTTGGCCACCAAGATGGAATGGTTCGGTGCCTGAGTTATCAGGAAAGATAGGAAACTGTTTTTCTCCATAATTTAGACACAATTGTTGGGTATCCTCAGTGAAGTTGTTTTTCTGGGGGTGTCCAGCATGGATATCTATATTATTGGAGGCTTGGTGGCCGGCGCCATCAGTCTTGTCTTGTTTCTTTATCATCGGCACGTGTCAGCACAGACTTTTTTCTTTAAACGGGCGCCTCAAATCCCAATCAGCAATCTGCATACTTTCGATGACACTTGGGTTACCGGAGGAATTAAAGTCCCCAAACCCTTAGTGGCTCCTTATTTTCTTCATCAGTCAGTCTATTATCAGTACTTACTACACGAAAAAAGAATCCGAAACAAAATAGACCCAAAGGGCAGGGTCAGACAAGTCGAACACTGGGAGCTTATCAAAACGATTTCTAATTCCACACCGTTTCTTCTTGATGATGGTAGCGGGCAGATAGCAATTGATCCAGCAAAGGCCGTCATCAAATTTCCCTTAAAAGATTTCTTTTATGATGGGCATTGGAGGCACACCCTCACTTACATTCCAGTAACGAGCATCGTATCGAGTGTTGGAGTGGTTTCAGAGACGAAAGACCAGCTCATCGCAAAGGGTAAGATACCTCTCATGTTAACTCCCCATGGCCGCAAGAAATTCTTTGAGGCTCTCAAATCAGAGCAAAGGATTTTTCGTTACGGGGCACTTGGTATCTTGTGGTGTTCAATTACAATGCTCCTTTGCGGTATTAGCCGGACGATGGGTTTCATGAGTGGTAGCGATGGAAGCCTCTTACTAAAAATGGCAATGATTTCCTTTGCGCCGCTATCAGTATTTTATTCTTATTTTGTTTACAATAGTTTGGTCACTCTCAGGCAGAATCTGGTCAATTCATGGGCGAATGTTGACGTGGACCTTAAAGCGCGTCGCGAATTGATCCCAAACCTGGTTCAGACAGTGGAGGGATATCTGCAGCATGAAAAAACGCTCTTGGTACAGCTTTCTTCGCTGCGTGAGAGCCTCGATAAAGAGACCCGTTTGAGTAGGCGTATTTCATTTGAAAATGAAGTGAGTGATCAAGTCAAGGTAGTGACGGCGAGAGTAGAAGCAATACCCAACTTAAAAGAAGAGCACTGTCTCAAATGGATCACCGAATTAAAAACAATTGAAAATAAGATAGGCCATGCAAAATCGCACTTCAACGCTGTAGCCGAGGATTACAATTCTCTGGTTGAGAGTTTTCCCGCAAGCATTCTAGCGAGGGGGCTCAAGTTCACTTCGGTGCCCTATTACGGACAGTTGGAGCCAAAACGGGATTTGGGAACACTCGGGAAAAGTAATGGTAGTGAGCCCATTGATAAGAAAGTGGCTTAATAAAGGTCATTAAATATCTGCAAAAAGGGAGAAGTTATGTATATCGCTTTAGGAGTAATTGTTACTGGTCTTTTAGTATTGGTCGGAATCTACAATAGCATGGTCTCAAAGAGAAACGGAGTTAAGTCGGGCTTTGCAAATATTGATGTCGAACTAAAACGCCGTTTCGACCTGATTCCCAATCTAGTTGAAACGGCGAAACGTTACATGGGACATGAGTCTTCGACTCTAACAGCGGTTGTTTCAGCTCGTAGCGATGCGATGTCTACGCTTGCAGCCCTCAGACAGCAGCCCTTTGATGAAAAGCTTCTTTCAAAACTGGGAGATGCGGAACAGCGTCTTTCCCAAAGTCTCTTTTCGTTTAAAGCGATTGCCGAGAGCTATCCGCAACTAAAAGCCGACGGGACTATGTTAAAACTGATGGGAGAACTAGCTGATACTGAAAACCGAATCGCATTTTCACGACAAAATTATAATGACCTCGTTATGAGCTACAACACATCACTTGAGGTCTTTCCAAATGTGTTTTTTGCCAAAGTCTTTAACTTCTCCTCAGCGCCCAGTTGGGTGATTGAGAAGGCCGAGGAACGTGAGGCACCTAAAGTGAGCTTCGGCTAATAAGCTTATTTTCAAGGACCTGTTATTGTTGCTGTGTTCGGAGCCTTTGTTTTTAGTATATGAGAATTGCTTGATTACTGCTGCTTTTAGAAGCATTCTCAGCCCTTAACCTGGGAACTCAGGGGGGCGTATCTCATTTCGAAAAGTAAATATTGAGATTTCCAACATCTGCAATCTTCAGTGTAGTTTTTGCCCTGAAGTGATTCGACCAAAAGGGATGATGGAGCTTGAGACCTTCAAAAAGGTCATTTCTCAGGTTTCTAAAGTCACTCGGCTTGTAACGTTTCACCTGATGGGAGAGCCTCTGGTTCACCCCGAACTCCGTCAGTTTCTGGATCTCTGCGAACACGAAACGCTCAAAGTGTTTTTTGTGACTAATGGAGTCCTCATTAAGGATCCATCGGTACTTCTCCACCCGGCGATTCAACAAGTCAGTTTTTCATTGCATAGTTATCCAGATAATTTCCCGGGGAAAGATCCGATTCCTTATCTGAATCGTATTTTTGAGTTCACAGAGCGTGCTTTTGAAGAACGGCCTACGCTTTTTATCAACTACCGGCTGTGGAATTTAAATTCAAAAAGAGCGACAGCCGAAAGCAACGAATTCTTTTTTCAAGCAATAGAGAAGCGCTTTCAAGTGACTATTCCCAGAAATTGGGATTATCAATTTAAAAAAAATCTGGTGCTAAAAAATTATCTCTCTCTTCACTTTGATACGGAATTTACTTGGCCTGAGCCGCATCTTCCGATGCTGGGGGAATCAGGTACTTGTTACGGCTTAAGAAGCCATTTCGGGGTACTCATGGATGGCACCGTCGTTCCCTGCTGTTTAGATAAGGAAGGAAACATTCCCTTAGGAAATTTAACTCAAGAGCCCTTAGAAGCTATTCTTTCAAGCCCCCGGGCCAAAGCAATGGTCCACGGATTTCGCAACCGACACTTGCTGGAAGAACTCTGCAAGCGGTGCCAATATATTGAGCGGTTTTAATGCTGCTAGGGTCTTGCTTAGCGCCTATTTTTTTGGTTTCATAAAGTCATGAGTCTAGGAGATGCACTAAAAAAAGCGGGTCTAAAAAGCAGTGAGATGAAACGCAAAGAAGCTCACGGCACTAAAGACAAAGCCAAAGACGGCTCTAAAATCCACCAACACCACCACCGAACCGAGTGCGAAGCCTGTAATAAAACTGCACCAGATGTGGAGCGCTACGAGCACCGCAACCGGCTTTTGGATGTGCAATGGTTATGTCTGGTGTGCGCAGACCAGTACAAAATCAGTGATGATTTCAGGCGGACTTCCCAGAGCTCTTTTTCAAAGCGGGGAGTGTTTACCAGGACCTACGGCCATACCCGGAAGTTTTAGGGGCTGTTCGAGATGACTGTGTTTTGGAAAGACTCACCGAAGAAGATGGGAAGACCCACGTTAATCCGGGGCAATGCCAGTGGTGCAATCCGTGAGGAGTTTTTGGAGTTCAAAGAAGGATTCCTCGCTTTCCAAAGATATTGGCTCTTTGCCTAATTCCTTGGTTTGAAGTCCCGCTTGAGCAATTTCTCGAGCCGCAATCGATTCGCCTTCCTGGGCTTTGAGTTTTGCCATGGAGAGATAATTAATCGCTTCATTTGGGGAAGTCGCAATCGCTTTTTGAAAATAGGTCGCTGCCTTTTCGTTATCTCCCCCCAAGATTCCGGGAAGAGATTGATAGATCGTACCTAAGACTCGGTAAGGCCCTGCCATGGCGTGTTCGGGATTCAGAAGAGCTGCTTGTTCCAAGCGTTCCTTTATTTCAGATAAAGACGAAATCATTTTGAATACTCCCACCTTTTCACCGTACTGCGCCATGTGAATTGCAGTCCAAAACTGACATTGCCCGCAGTTAGGTTCTTTAACGGCGGCTTGTCTTGCGATTTCCAATCCTTTTTCAAAGAGGTCTCGCTGAGCGGAATCATCTGAAGTAAATCGAGTAGCCAGGCTATGTAAGGCCATGGAATATTTCCAGGCCGCTTCGCTCGTTTCCGGTGATTTCTGCCAGGCCTGTTCGTAAAAGGTGAGGGCTTTTTCTAAAGTGTCTTTGTGGTTTCTTCTGCCAAAAGCAGAATCGCCTTGAGCAATCAGTTGCTTCAGAGGTGCGCTAGCAAAAGTTCTGGGAGTCGCAAGAAATAGGAAAACGATAAGAACGGCAACCGTTGTCTCCAAAATAGGTTTAAATGCCTGTGCAATCGATTCTCTGGAAGCTAGGGCCAGGGTTTTTCGGCTCGATTGCTCCGAAGCAGAGAGGGGAGGCAATAGGATGAGCTCTACGACCACTTCGGAAACAGCGAGAAGATGCGCCAATTGGTCCAACAATTTCATTTCCCCATAGTAGAAAAGAAGCCGCGATGTTTGTGGGGAGATGGGCTCGCCATTACAATAGCGGTAGTTCACGCAAATTGGGCGTACTTCCGCCTCTAATCCTACGGCGGCCTCAAGAAGTGAGTTTTTAAAAGGAAGTACCTGAGAGCCATTGCCCGTAGTTCCTTCAGGGAAAATAATGACGTTCAGGCCACTTGCTAAGAGTTGACGGATTTCCGAAACATTTTCCTTTAGTCCACTGAGTCCTCGTCGCTCCACAAAGATACAACCGGCGCAGCGAGCTAACCAACCTAGGAAAAAAGTCTCCTTCACTTCATTGGAAGTCACAAAAACAGAGGGGTACTGAGCTGCGAGGATGAGGGCATCGATATAGGAAACATGATTTGCTAGAAAAAGGGTGCCGTTGGGCGGGTGGTAGTGGGTGCGGTCTTCAATCCAAAAATCGATATCGAGTAGGTGCAGAATGATCCGGGAACAGTGATGCATCCATTTCATAAGAAGGTGTCTTCTGTAAGAAGAGTCCGGGAGTAAAACCAGGAGGCTTGAGGCGACCAAAAAATGAAACAAGATTGCAGTGAAAAGAGAGCAGGCCTTAAGGATTCGGGTAATCATAGGTATTTATTTTGATAGGCAGCGGGCATCTCCGAGACATTTAGGATTGTAAAGAAATCAACGCAGTGAAACTGATAATCCCAAGCAGGATGCAGGCTTACTCTAGCGCCAAAATTCAAGTAAGACTGAAGCAGGGAGGGAAGAGCTTCTATCTTTTTTCGATTTTTAAGATGAAGTCCATTTTTCCTGAAGTATTCTTCTCTTGGAAAAACTGTAAAATGATTCAATCCCACTTTCTGTTGAGCTAGAATTTTTACGATTTTAGAAATCTCACCACTATCCATGGTGTTGATGCTGGAACATCCCAAAACATAATCCGCACCGATTGCCGCGATATACTGACAAATCCCCCTCCAGAGCAAGCTAATCACAATGCCATTGCGATAGTCTCGATGGATACAAGCGCGACTGAGTTCTAGTTTAATTTCGGGGGTAGCGAGAAGTTCCGAAATATCAAACTCGGAATTGGAGTAGAGCTCGGAGGAAAAAGAAGTGGAAATCAAACGGTAGGTTCCAATAATTTTCTGTTTGGTCTTGTCGATAATCACCAAGTGATCTGCAATCGAGTCGAAAGTGTCTTGATCTGTTCCAAAGGGGAGAAGTTTTCCCTGGAACTCTCGGTGAAAAATGTCATAACGAAATTTCAAAACTGCATCTAACTCACTTTGACACTCAATGGTCTTAACTAAGTATTTAGATCGCTCGAAGCGAATCCGGACCTTTTGCTCAAAGGCTACTGCGGGAGGGATTCCCCACCATTTGGCTCGGGATGCAATGTTAAAGATGGGATGTGCGGCCTTCATCAAATCCTCCTTTTTCTTAATCATGGCGGAGAAAGAACCAGAACAGATGAGCGTTTTATTAAGTTTTAGTTAGACCTAAGCTTAAGACAGGAAAAAAGCTAATGCGTTCTTTCGCTATGAGTTGAGGAGGGAGCCACAGCTCCAAAAGATTCTACGAAGTTTCTAATCACAGGATTACTCAGATTCACAGCACAGGTCTCCACTTCCGTAGAACCATCATCATGCCAAACTTGATATGAACGGCCATAGACTCCCACGATTCGACCATCGACAATAAAGGGACTGCCGGAGTCTTGGCCTGAGGGAATGCATCCCAGGCCCTTTGGCATTTTCTTGTCGGACGGTGGAACTAGAGCTTTTTTTAAACAAATATTTTCTGGGGTCACTTTTCCTACTTCATTGGTTCCCATCCGTCTTTGTCCGTCGGTCTTGTAGCCATTTAATGTGGAGACCCCGAAGCCACCCACCGTTGCCGGCGTCTTTTCAGTCACTTTTTGAAAAGAAAAACCAGCCTCATGAGGAAAGTTCTGACTTAATTCCAAAACAGCCACATCGAAGGCGTTGTCTTCCTTGCTCTTGTATTGGGGGTGAAGAGTGACTTGTTTCACAGAGCTCAGTCTTTTTTTACTATCGGGACCCCCCAACACTTCCACGTCTTCCACTTTCTTGGTTTCCCCGTTACGGCTTTTTAAACAATGGGCAGCGAGCAGCACAAAGCGATTTCTAAAAACACTTCCAGTGCAGCCATTATCCCCGTCCTTAAATCTAACTTTAACTACAAACGGATAGGCGTCTGATTTGTCGATAGGGCAGTTAACGGCCGCTAGGGAAATGGCACTCAGATAAAAAAAGAGAAAAAAATAAGGCTTCATAAAAAGGCTCTAATGAGCGCCTACACATCGTACAAAGGATCTCTGATTTTTGTCAAAGCTGGGAGTGGTCACTGCCGACACTTTCAGTAAATACCGAAAGGTTGCTCTGGTGGCGAATGCGGTCGTCTCGGCCATTGCAACCCCCAGCCCCGATCCTTTTTCCATGATCTTAGTAATGATCCCAATTCAGCTACTTTATGAAGTTGGAATTTTAGCTGTTCGTTACGTTGGAAAAAAAACGGTGGAACTTTAAATCACTCAATGTTCGGTTTCATGTTTCCTCTCAGCCTATCTTCTCCTAGAATAGCCCCATGATGAGACTCTATTTTGAGGCAGAAGTAAAAAGCCCCGTTCTGGATGTTAAAAAGCGATTTAATCAGGAGCTTTTTTTAAAGTTAAAACCGCCCTTCATGAGCCTTGAGCTTGAACGGTTCGATGGCTGCGAAAGAGGGGATGAAGTGCATCTGAAAATGGGACTTCCCGGTTTTCTTCAAAATTGGGTTAGCCACATTACGGATTCTTCCCAGACTGAGAGTGCTTGGGAGTTTATCGATGAAGGAAAAGAACTGCCGCATCCTTTTACATATTGGAAACACATTCATAGAGTAGAGAAGATCAACGAGACAAGTAGTCGAATTTCAGACTCGATTAATTACCGTTGCCAGTCTCCTCTTTTAGAGAAACTGCTGTGGGGGCCTCTCTGGCTCAGCTTTTCCATCAGACCCCGCGTGTACCGCGAGGTATTTGGTGGCTAGGCCGATTATTCTTTTCCCAGGTTTGGGAGCTGATTCCGGGTTGTTTTTTGAGCAAAAAAAACACTTCGGAGAAAGACTCTTTACTCCGGATTGGATTGCTCCAAAAAGCGGAGAAGGGTTATCTCAGTACTGTCACCGATTTGCTGAGCAGTTACTCGGTACTCCAGTCTTCCGGGATTCAAACGGTGTTTATTTAGGAGGACTTAGTTTTGGAGGGATGGCTGCTTTAGAAATCAGCTCTGTAGTCCAGCAAAAGCACCCCGGAAAAGTGAAAGGGGTTCTTTTGATTTCTTCGGGGCGAACAAAACAGATCATTCAGCCTCTGTTTCGAATTCAAGCCATGATAGGAGCCCGGCTCCCTAACATTTTTCTCAAGTGGGGTTTGAACCGGGAACTTGCCCACGGTTTTTTAGAAGCGGAGAGCTTGAATTCTGAACAAGCGGAACAACTCTCCGCGATGCTCGACAAACTCGATTTCAATTTTTTTAAGTGGTCTCTCGGGGCATGTGCCACCTGGAATCCCGGGGATCGGTACCAGTCTCTCCAAACTCCTTTTCCTATTTTTGAAATTCAAGGGGAGAAAGATACTATCATTCCTTTTTCCAAAGAAGCTTCTGTGGTCACACTTTCAGGAGCGAAACACTTAATTCAGTACACTCATTCTCGGGAGATCAATCAATGGTTAGAGCAAAACACCCACGGTGGATGACAACCACTTTAAAAGCAGCTGCGATCTATAACGTTGCTTTTGCCCTCATGACTTTGGTAGCTCCTTTTTGGATTTTTGATGTTACGGGAGCGATGCGGCCGAACTTACCTGAGCTTTGGCAATGCATTGGGATGATAGTGGGAGTTTATGGCATCGGCTACTGGATAGCAGCTTACGATCCTTACCGGCACTGGCCAGTGGTGTTAGTGGGATGGCTCGGAAAAACGTTTGGCCCTTTAGGTTTTGCAAAAGCCCTTTGGGAAGGAGTCTTTCCATTTAAGTTTGGGTGGATAATCGTCTTCAATGATCTCATTTGGTGGGTACCTTTTGCCATCATGGTCAAAGAAGCTATCGAACGAATCATCCAACCCGAAATGACCGAAATTTCAGAAGCCCATCGAAAAACTTTTTCGGCATTTGCAGAAGACTCAAAGCGGAGCCCGGTCTTGGTCGTATTTCTCAGGCACTCGGGATGCACTTTCTGTCGAGAAATGATCGCAGATTTGAAAGAAAAGAGTGACGAACTACAGAAGTCACAAGTGTCGCTGGTTTTAGTTCACATGGGTTTACTCGGACAGACTTTGCCTCACGACTGGAAAAGTATTTTAGATAAAGACCGAGCGTTGTACCGATTAGTAGGACTCGGGCGAGGGACGTGGGGCCAAGTGTTTTCACTCTCAGTTCTGTGGCGAGGGTTTGTTGCAGGAATTCTCAATGGCCATGGGGTGGGACGTCTTGAAGGCGATGGCATGATGATGCCCGGGGCTCAGTTGTGGGTGGGGGGGCAACCGGTTCATTCTTGGAAAGCAAGCAGCGTTGCTGATAGGCTGCCGATTTCGGAAATGTTAAACAAAGTAACTAAAGCGAAAAGCTAAAAGGACTCAACAAAGTTTCTTATCACAGGATTACTCAGGTTTACTCCGCAACTTTCAACTTCCGTTGAGCCATCATCCAGGTTCTTTGGCATTTGTTTGTCGGAAGGCGGCACCAGAACCTTTTTTAAACTGGCCTGTCTGACAGAGCATGAGGGTAAACAAATGAGAATTCATATCCTGTAGCTTACCCCAACTCAAGTGACGTAACCCCGTATATTTTCTGCAACGGCAAAACGGGGGCAGGCCCGCCACTGTACATTCGAACTGTTTCAAAAACCTGTTTCAATTTCAGTTCGGAAACGAGCTTCAGGGCTTCGGTGTTAGGTTCTGGCACATCAATCATCACCGTCGATTCTTTGGAAATTCTAGACAGGGCCGTACAAAGCAGGCTTTTAGCGGTTTGGGGATCCTCAGCAAAGAGAGGACCTACTCGGTAGCCCGTAAAACACTTTCTTAAATTGATATAGCCTCGAAGGGTGCCGTGCTCGAAGCAGGCGAGACTGATCGTCTCGGGTTGAGAAATCCAAGACCGCAAAAAAGCGCCACGCTCTGCGGGAAAATGAAGGCTATCGTACTGAAGCAATTGGGCGAACGGAACTTCCTGCGCCTCTACGATGTTCTTGGAGGTGAAAGAGGGCAGAGAAAAGTTTCCGCCAAACCGAGGGGTTCGATAGTCGGATTTTAATCCAAACCGCTCATACAGGTGAACATTCTGAACGACGGCATCTCCTCCAATAATCCTCTTTCCAACGGATTCTCTACCCATATTCCATATGGGGAGTCCTAACCCACTTTTGCGGTAGTCTGACTCCACAATATAGAAACCATGAAAAGAGAAAGTGCTTCCGTATTTTACTGCGGAATAAGTGGAGACAGCTTTTCCGTTTATTTCACCAATAAAAAAGCCAGTCGGATCAGCTGCCCAAAAAGGCTCGGCATCGTAAATCCCCGGATTCCATCCTTCCTTCGCTGCCCAAGTCAGAGCAACACGAAGGTCCTCGGGTTTCATTAGTCGGATTTTGTAATTGGAGAAAAGGTCAGTGGGCATGTGGTTACCGGTCAAATTCCTTCAAGTCCGCTACATACCCGCACAGCTCACAATTCCTCGAAGCTTGTGGAAGCTTATCAGAATCTAAACAAGCTTTGATGTTCTGAAGAGTTTTTTCTATCCATTTGTCGCTGCCCTTGTAGGGAATCACAGTCATTCGGAAGGTGAGGGTGGCATCGAATCGGTCCTTAGACTTATCGCCATTGGCATAGACCCAATAGCAAGTGTCAGAGACTTCAAATCCGTTTTTGCGAAGGAGCCATTGGTAAATTGCCATTTGGCGCTTGTACCCATCGTGCCAAGGCAAATCGAGTGAAGTGATTTCGTCATTCTTTGCAGTAGATTTGTAATCAACGACAATCAGCTTTCCGCGGGAGTCCACCCAAATGTCATCCACAGCACCCGTAATCAAAAAATTTGTCTCGAGATGGTGAAATCGAACACCGCTCGTATTGGCTCGCCATTTGTTGAGATCGGCATGAGAAAACGGAATGGCATCTATTTTATACTGAGTCATTAACGGGTGGGGCTCTTTGCGCTCTCTATAGAAATCAAATTCTTTCTTTAAAAGAGCGTCTACTGCAGAGTTCAAATTGAAGGGAAGACCACTGGGGGGTTCCACTCCCATTCGTTTCTCTAAATAAAAGCATCGAGGACAGCCAGTGAATGACTCAATGGAAGAGCGAGACATCCGATAAGGTTTCTCGGTATGAGGAGTGTAGAGATTCTTGGTTTTGAGTGCCACGGGTTCCTCCCCCTAAAAAGGTCGGGGTGAGCCGACAAACAGAAAACCAGTACAATACCATTTTTTAGATGCACAATCATACTAACCTAAGATAATCGCTCAATTGAAGTTTTCCCTCCCAAAATTATCCAAACAGATTCAGTTTATTGCGGTAACATAGACACGTAAGGGGCAACTAATGATCATCAACTTGCGTCAGATCCTAGCTAGAGTTTTCGACAGACTGGTTGACTCCTCGAAGAAAGAGTCTGCAGAAAAGGCAGTCGTGGCTCTCGCGGCGACAGGGTTTCTTGGGCATCTTATTCTCGTCGGCGTGATGCGTATTTTTCCGGGGACGCAACAGACCCTTTTTCAAGGTCTCGATCAAAGCCTCCTCCACGCCGTCTATACGCCGTTTAGTATTATTTTGTTCTACGAAGTAATTCTTTTGGTGTTTGCCCTTGCTGAATCCCACACGGTAGAGGTGGCCAAACAGTACCAGATCGTATCATTGGTGGTCGTTCGACGAGTCTTTAAGGATATTGGGAGTTTTGGAAGTTTTGACTCTTGGCTTTCTCAGACGGAAGCGGTGAAAGCTGTTTTAATAGACATGGGGGGAGCAGTCCTCATGTTTATTCTTGTTACTATATTTGTTTTACTACGAAGAGTTGTTCCCAAAGTTCCTATCCAACGAGATCTCAATGGGTTTATTGAATTTAAGAAAGCGATTGCACTACTTCTGCTAGCAGTTTTAACAGCTTTAGCCATTTTAAATCTAGCCGTTTGGTTAAGACTTGTTCCAGCCGCTGTTTTAGGAATTCCCGACTCACTGAAAAATGCAGACTTATTCTTTTTCCCGCTCTTTTTTGAGTTTATGATTTTCACTGACGTGTTCATTCTTATTATCTCTTTGGCTTATTACGACCGCTACGAGTATGTGTTTAGAAATGCGGGCTTCATTATCTCCACGGTGCTTCTGAGACTTTCTTTTTCTACTCCCAAACCCTGGGACATTGGAGTGGGCCTGATTGCAATGGCCTATGGCACTGCAGTTCTGGCCATCTTTGGCTGGTTTAGTTCAGTAGTGAGGATCAAAGGTCTAGCGACTTCATGAAAAAGTCTTTCATCGTAACCCCCTAAAATCACATCCATATTCCCGATGCCGAAGAGCCAGGAGCTCTTTCCGCCAAGCCACTCCTCTAGCCGAAATCAAGGCCATGACAACACGAACTAAATGTGCCATGTTGAGCCGCGTTAAAAAGAGGTCCGATGTGAAACTAGAGAAGTTTATACATGACATTCTAAATCACCTCACTGCTTCTCAACTTACGTTAGAAATAGAATTAAAAGTAACCCCTGCGGGGACTCATTCTCCCGAGACTACTCAACGGATGAGAGATGC
>RFNV01000121.1 GCA_009927005.1 Pseudomonadota bacterium | reverse complement strand
GTGATTACGTGTACGGACATCAAAGAGCACTCCCTCAATGTTCATTACGAAACCGAGCGGCCAGGATTAGCCCCTATGGTGGTTGGGCTACTCAAGGGACTGGGAAAGCGATTTAATACACCGTTAACCGTCAGGCACACTACAAAAAAATCCGAAGGAGCTCCTCACGATATTTTTGAGGTTTTGTTTTGAGGCCTTTTAACTTCGAAGAAAATCTCCCGGATCTTCTTCCGTTTTCCATCCTGATTAATGAAAAGAATCAAATTCTCTCGCTTGGGTTCACCTTAGAAAAAGCTTGCCCAGGTTTTAAGCCTGGAGACGAATTGTTTTCGCACTTCACTTTGATCGATCCTTCGAATCTCGCACCGTCCTCTTGGTGCAAACCAGAGTTTCACAAAAAAGCAGGCACCCTGGAGCAGAAGAAAAACAAATTAACTCTTCGAGGGCAGTTTTTTTTTGATAGCCAATCTCAGCGGTGTCTTTTTGTGGGACAACCCCAGATCCGTACTCTTTCTCAATTAGCCGATTCGGGAATTGGTTTAGCAGATTTTGAACCCCACGATTTGATGATTGATTTCATCTTGCTCTATCAGAGTGCGGAAGCCAGCTTGAGAGAGTCGAAGCGAATTTCTCAGCTGTGGTCAGTAATAGATAAAGAGCACAAGAAGAAGAACCCTTCGAGTTCGATTGATCTCTCCCCTTATCCTTTGATCCGGGTAAGCGAATTGGGGTTTATCACCTATGCCAATAAGGCGAGTGAGCCTTTGTTGCTCGAAATGAGCACGGATATCGGAAAGAAAGTGCCTCAATCCATCTTAAGTTGGATTTCAAATCTGTCTAACAAAAGCAATAAAGAGAAATATGAGATTCAGGAAGGTGGAAAACTGTGGGTTCTAGAGTTTGCTCCTGTCATCGGACAGAATGAGTTTTTAATTTTTGCAAGAGATGAAACTGAAAGAACGAGAATTGACGCTTGGATGAAAGACAAAGAGCAAGCTCTTTTAAAAGCCAATCACTTTGCAAATTTAGGCGAAATGGCAGCGAGTATTGTTCATGAAATCAATTCACCTCTTGCGGTTATCGCGGCGCTCTCGGGACAACTGAGAGAACTTTCGGAAGCGAGTGAGTTTCATCCGAGCCATTGCCGGGATTTAGCCAAATCGATTGAAGACACATCCTTGAGACTTGGAAAAATTGTTAGTGGAATTCGAGCGCTTTCCCGAGATGGCGAAGCAGCCCCCCTGGTGTTAACTTCCGTTTCTGAAATTATCGACCAGACTCAGGAACACTGCAAAGAAAGGCTCCAAAGAAC
>RFNV01000325.1 GCA_009927005.1 Pseudomonadota bacterium | reverse complement strand
ATGTAGTGGCCTTGGCTTTAATTACGCAAAAGGGAACGGTATCGCGAAGTCATTGGAAAGAGCAAACGATCTTTACGCAAAGGCATGTGAGATGGGTGAGGGGATGGGGTGCAATAATCTCGGACTTTCCTTCGAGACAGGTGAATCGGTAGAAAAATCGTTTTTGAAATCAAAAGATCTATATACAAAAGCTTGTAAAACAGGAGAAGAAGAGGGCTGCAAAAATAAGTGGAGACTTCTTTCAAAAACCTTTTCAAGCCCCATCACTTACTTGGCCCTGCAAGAAAGAGGCACTCTCTTCTCATCTTTTTTGCCAACGTTTGGGCTCTATCGATTTTTGTTGAGAGTTTTGTATCCCGAACTTTCGTAAAAAGAGGAGGCAATCGTGAGGGACGTACTTCGGGTGGGAAAAGTTACCTCTGCTGTCATTTTCTTTCTGTTTTCGATGGAGGGAATCGCTGACCCCAGGAGAAGTGTCATTGAAGACAGTTGTGCAGGTCTTGATGTGAAGGGTTGTTTCAAATTGGTCCAAGCCGAGCGGAAGAGGTTACAGGGAAATGTACCAAAATCGCTTTCGGTGTACCAAGATGCATGTCGCCGTGGAGTGGCCATAGGATGTGTCTGGTGGGCAAGAGCCGTGTCGCTTGGAGAGACCCCAGAAAGCAGCACTCCCGAGGGCATTGTCGGTCTTGCCCAATTAAATGAATTAACCCAACAATGTGAAGAGCAAAAACAAGGGGAAGCCTGTCTAGCTTTGGGAGAAGTATATTTTCGAGGAAATGGAGCTCCAAAAACATTTCAAAAATCAAATCAATATTATTCTTTAGCCTGTGAACTGAAGACTGCAACCGGCTGTTCAAACTTGGGATTGAGCTATCAAGAGGGTGAGGGTGTAGAGAAATCCTTCGCAGAAGCTAACAGATTATATAAAAAAGCATGTGATTGGGGGGAGGGAAGAGGGTGCGCTTGGCTTGGAGCCAACTATGAGCTTGGTGAATTCGAAGATTACAAAGAGAATCCCTACCGATTCAGTGCAGCCAATAAGCTCTATAAAAAAGCCTGTGAACTGGGGGAAGGAAGCGGTTGCGCCTGGTTAGCGGCCAACTACGAAAAAGGAAACGGTGTGGAGCCCTCTCCGGAATTTGCAAAGACTCTTTTCGCAAAAGCATGCGATCTTGGTGCCCGACAAGCCTGCATCGAACCACACAAAATACGTGAGGAAGAAGAAAAAAAAGAGCTGTCAGTGTCTAAAGCTGGTGATGTCACCAGTAAATACATGGAAACCGAAAAAATCCAAAAAAAGGGCAAGAACAAAACTGAGCTTGCACAAAAACCGGTGAGGGAACAAGCCGTCTCCACCCAAATTACCTGCGAAGCTATTGCGACCAAGGATTGTGAAAACCTAGCGAACGAACTTTGCCAAAAAAATGATGGTGATGCCTGCAATAAATTGGGGGTCCATTTCAGGGATCTCAAAGACGATCTCGAGCAAGCTCAAAATTCTAAACTGAAAGCTATCGAGCTGTTCTCCCGAGCATGTGATTTGGGGGCTGCATCGGGCTGCGTGAATCTTGCTAATTGTTATCAACAAGGAATCGGAGTCAGTGCCGATCTCACAAGTTCCAACAAACTTTTTGCAAAAGCATGCGAAAAAGGTGACCGGGAAAGCTGCCATAAAATGGGAGTTAATCATGAGTTGGGCATAGAGCTAGAAAAGTCCGTTATGAAGGCTTCCAACTTTTATGAGAAAGCCTGCCGGTTAGGAATGAAAAGTGATTGCCAGTTTGAAGAGGTTTTTGCTTTTCGCAAAAAATTTGCTGAGGCTCATAAGAACTGTGAAGCTATTGACCCAAGTTCCTGTATCGATTTGTCTAGGAAAGTGCGCCAAAAAATTCCTGGTCGAATGCCCAGGGCAGTGGGGGTTTATAAAGATGCGTGTACCCACGGCGATTTTGAAAGCTGCATTTGGTTGGCATACGCCGCTTTAAAAAAGGATTATAAAACAGATAAGGCCCCGGAGGAATTCGTTACTGAGTCCCAAGTTAAGAGTTTGAAAGGTATTTGTGAACAGAGAAATCGGGAGGCTTGTTTGGCGACAGGAATTGCTTACGACCGCGGATTGGGAGTCGTCAGATCCTTCTCAATCGCTAATGAGTTCTTCGAAAAAGCTTGTGAGATGGGGGAAGCTATTGGGTGTGGAGAGTTGGGAAATAATTACTTCTCAGGTCTGGGGGGCTTAAAATCAGACATGAAGGGAAATGAGTTTAGTACCAAGGCTTGCGAATGGGGCAATGGATTGGGGTGTCTCAATTTAGGGTATAGCTACGAAAAAGGCCGTGGATTGGAAAAATCCGAATCTAAATCAAGAGATTACTTCTCTTCGGCCTGTGCCCTAGGGGAGGGAATGGGTTGTTTTGAGCTGGGCGTTGAGTTTGAAGCCCTAAACAAAGATGATAAAAATAGTCGCAAAGAAAACTTATTGTTTGGTCTGGGCTGTGAGTTTAATGAAGAAAAAGCCTGCTCAAAGCTTGGAGACAATATAAAGACGGGCATGGGTATTGAAAAATCACTGAGAAGAGCAAAATATGTTTTTGAGAAAGCTTGTGAACTTGGGTCGCAAGATGGCTGTCAAAGTGCAAGGAGACTCAAATCTCAGATGTACACCGATTTCAGATCTTATTTTCAGATTGCTTCGTGGCAATCTCTCTTGGTAGCCCCACTTCCCTCTTCTGGACTAATAAAAATATTTTACGATTTGATTGGTCCAGATTCAGTACTCTAAACAGGGGTACGCATGTCGCAAAGCAACGCTTTGAAGAAAATGGCCTGCTAACATTGTAAGAACTAAACCTCTTGTGAAACCGAAGGGACTTGTGCTGCCAAAGTAAGTGTTCGAAATCATCAGGTTTAACAATTCCTTCACAATGTCTTGATAAAATGGGGTGAGATCATAACCAGCTCATCTTACGCGAAGAGGGAATAAACAATGCAGAACGTGAGCGCTAAGAAACCTGTTTATTTTTTGTCAAATCCAAAAGGCCAGTCTGGTCCATACACAGAGTTGGAGATACTTACATTTCTCAAGGAGGGCACTATATCGATAGACGCACCTGTTTGGTGCGAGGGAATGGTCGAACCACAGAAAATATCAAGTTTATCTCAATTCCAACCAGAGAAGCCGCTTACTACTAGATCTGGATATGAAGTTTTTGTAGCTAATGAAAAAAAGCAAGTGGTGAGGTTTGTTTTACTCTTTTTATGTTTCGGGGCATCATTTCCAATGTATTTTTTCGGATATCAAAAGTTCAAGTCAACTTTCCTTGAAAAAAAATCCTCTGATACCGCTCAAACTGATACCCAAACACCCTCAACTAAAAGCTCAACCTCAAACAAGCCAAGAAAAACCAGAGACACTGCCACTTATGATTATCAAAAGGCTCAGCTAAAAGCTGAGATGGACCGAGATGCAAACATAGTGTGTCGCGCATACAGTGCCCAGGCAAGAGCGGTAGAGGCTTTCAATCAGTATGTGCACGTTTGTAATTCAATGGGAGCCTATTATTCGGATTGCAATTATGGTTCTATATCCGTTGCGCGCTCGAATGTTGAAAGTTTAAAACAACATTTTCAACGACAAGACATGGCTTTCTATAACAAATATGGTGTTGCACATTCGGCTGCTTACAACTGTTATTAAAGTCCAGTAGAAAGATGGGCAAGTCAGCCAGCTCAGAGTTGAAGCTTCGCCTCCATTGGTGGACCTACCTTCGAACTTCGTCCCCCCCTGACACTCGCCTTCCGCATACTTGTCTTGGAGGTCCCAATGCCCACACAAGAACAAGAAACTCTCGAATACCCACACTTAATCGTACGAGCAAGACCATCGGTTTATGTGCGGTGGAAAGTGGAGTTTGTTGAAAAAACTGAAATCATTTTGGCTAATGGAAAGTTCACACCTCCGTTCCCGAACGCGTTCCATGAGGGAGTTCTCAAAAAAGAAGCTCTCGATCTAGCTATAGAAGCCCTAATCACAATCACTCGGGAAAGTGGCTACCGAATGTGCTTCGTTCTTTCGCCAACCAAATGCTTTTATGTGGAACCCGATGGGAGAGTGGAAGAAAGCTCAGAGCCTCCGTCTGGGGGCTTACAAATCGATGGAACTAAAAAGGGTTAAGAAGCTTTTCTCTTCCCCGCCTCTTCAGCCCCTTCTTCAACGAGATTGTCCTCTTCGGGAAGGGGGAGTCCTCCATCCGGATCAGAATCATACACCAAAATGAAGAGGCCTTTGGGGAGTTCTTCTTTGATGCAAAACTCCAAATTGAGATCTCCTGCAACAAATCCTGAAATCGAGGCAAAGCCCTCTGCGGGTTCGCCCTCGGGGCCTTGAATTTTCCCGGAAGGTGCTTTGCCCTTCGGGTTATTCGCTGCCATATCTATTTGCTGTTGAGTCGTCGGCGAAGCCAGAAGAATATTCGGGTAGAATCCCGATTTCTTTTTGAAGTCCTCGGCAGATTCATAAATCGTCTTGTCCCACTTCGCCCAGTTACGAATGGCATAAGTCTTTCTCAGAATCGGAGCCACTCCTCTTAGAGGGGGAGTCTTGATTTCCTCTTCTTTGAGAAAGGCCCTCAAGCACTCCTTCATGGTATTCAAATGAAGCTCTATTACTCTCTCGATGGGTTTTTGGTAGCCCCCAGCAAGATTCCACGCCACCGGAATCCGCAAGCCCTCGCAAGTACTAAAGACAATCGCATCTCTTTCCTGCATGGTCTTGGTAGAAAGATAGCCGCCCAAGGGGTCTTCTTCGTGCGGATCAGCTCCCGCTTGATACAAGAGCACATCTACATGAGAGAACTTATCTACAATGACTTGGGTGAGAGAATCCAGCCATTCTTGTTCTGTTTTAAATGTACCGAACTCAGCTCCAAAAGTATAGTGAACCACCTTCGAATGCAGATTGAGTGTACTAATAATGTCGTGGGTGCCATCGCCTAAGTGAGCATCTAAATCTAAGATGCCAATCTTTTTATAGCCTCTTCTTAAAAGCTCGACAGCAGTCACCATCAGGCCGTTAAAAGTGCAAAATCCGTGGCCGTAGTTGTAACCCGCATGGTGAAAGCCCGAGGTGAGTGAGCACGCTGCTGTTTCATTTTGGATGGCATAGAGCGCTGCTGCCAGCATCGAGCCTGAAGTCCAGGGCAGGGAAGCTGCTACTTCAGGCAGCCGATTCCCAAAACCGTTTGTTTTCTTACAAGCTAAAATACTTTTTACATAATCGGCTTCGTGCGCTTGGGAGAGGAGTTCAGGCGTAGCAGGGGAAAAGTTTCCATCGATTGAAACTCCTCGAAGCTTTCGAAAGGCTTCAGCGACTAGTGCTGGCTTCGTCGCCGAAGGGGAAAAGCTTTCATTTTTCTGGGCACTTTGAAGGGGATTGTAGAAAACCTTAATCATGGGAACTCCTTGTTGTCTTACTTTAAGTATAAGCGGGGCGTGTGACAGGCGGGGACAAAGGATATTCAACGGTAAACAAAATTACCGCAAATGCTTTGATGCGAGCTTTCTGATGTAGGCCAATGATTTTTCTTCAGAATTGAGTGTCCAAAGATGATTGAAATGGCTCCGGTACTTATATGTGATTTCCTTCTCATCTAAGAACAGGCAGTTTTCAGAATTGGAATCTGCAGCAGGCCTTGTCCAATTAAAGCTTCCCGTACTGATGAGTGCACCGTCGTAAACTCCAAATTTGTTGTGCTCGATCTTAAACTTGCTATGAACCTTCAAATTAATTCCAGCCGTCTTTAAAGCCAGAACACCGGAGTTCTTTTGAGAAGCTTGAACCCTGTCGGTAAGAACTTGAACCTTTACTCCCCGTTTTTGTGCGTTGATGAGAGCCTCGACAATGCGGGGGTTATTAATACTGTAGACGGCTGCGACCACTTCTTTTTTGGAATCGTTAATTGCTCGAACGATTCGATTCTCGCAATCTTTCGAAGGTGAAAAATAGACTTCGGTTTTTGCGTAAGCTGTCAGGCTCATGAGGACGAACCAAAGAGCATAAAAAATAAATCGCATACGAACTCCTATGACTTCAGTGTGCGGGTAGAGCGTGTCAGCGAAGGACACGATAAAAAAACAATAAAAACAATTACTTGTGGTGATGTCCTGCGATGACAGTTTAGGGGCTTAATCTGGACTCATCAAAAGGAGATTCATATGAACAATCGGCAAAACACTTTTATAACATTGGCTGTACTAGGGCTCTCAGCG
>RFNV01000260.1 GCA_009927005.1 Pseudomonadota bacterium | reverse complement strand
GAAGTAGAGGGTTTTTTTCAATGCTTTCAAGATGCAAAACGCCAAGCGGTATTTGAGTTTGGGTTCAGACCCAAATTCGTACGGAATCATTGCGACGTCTTAAGGGGGATGACTTACACAAAACCCGATTAGAAGAAGAAAGCGAGTTAATCGAACTCAAAGAGTTTCGTTTGAAAGATAGTTTCGTGGAGCAATCGGAAGATGGATTAAAAAACATTTGGACTTTGTATCAATACCCCAAAAGAGAGAAGGAACTTGAGAAAAAGCGGATCTTAAAGGGAGGGGCTAAAAAAACACTGGCTCCGACCAATGTTTATGGATCGCTTAGCAAGTACAAAGGAATTTTACGGATTGATACGATTCCCCGCGAGGTGGGTGCCAGTGTCTATCTCGATGGCGAAAAATTGCCCTCCATAGAAACTCCGTTAGAAGTATCTGTGAACCCAGGCATTCACCGATTTAAAATTGACCATTCCCAGTATGAGGCCATTGAAGATGAAGTGGTCTTAAACCCGTCCGAACGGGTTGAGCGAAACCTCATTTTAGTCAGGTCGCACGGAACTCTAGTGATTGAAAGCACTCCCTCCCATCTTGAAGTGGAAGTTTCCGGATTTGGAAAGGGAAGAACCCCTTTCTCGGTGACTATTCCAGCCGATGAAGCTGTTCGAGTTTCCCTTTTAAGCTCCAAACATGAGGCACTTTTAGAAACCGCTCGTGTCCTTAAGAACCAGGAATACCATCTCATGCTGAAACCCCAGCCAAAGCCTGGAAAGATTAAACTGCTTGAGAGCTCCCCCACGGGCGCTGAGGTCCGATTGGACGGAAACTTTCTAGGAAAAACTCCGCTTCATGATGTTCCCGTTCGGGGAAGCTTCGAATTGGAGCTTTCTCTAGAGGGCTATGAAACTTTCCGGAAAACTTTCGTAGCTGAGGGTTTAGAAGAAATGGTCTTGGACACTATTGATCTAAAAGTACAAGCACCGGAAGAGACTAAGGCCTTCGTCTCAGAACCTAGTAGAATATCCGAGCCAAGAAGGGAATCAGACCGGCCGGATTTCTTTGCTCGATTCGGATACCACTTATCGTCTAGTCCTCTCCCCAGCGAGAAAGAGGCTTTCCATGGCATGACCATAGCCATCGAAACAAAACTAAACACTTGGTGTTCTTTCGATCTAGACTTTTCATTTGTGGGTAAGACGTTTCGGTTTAATAATTCAGAGTCGACATTCGTGAACGTATTTATTCGTGCAGGGATTCCAATCTACCTCTTCAGTGATCATCTCTACATAGAGCCCCTAGCGGTACTGTCTCACCGACAGATAGAAACAAAATACGCAACTGGCGCAACAAAGAGCCCCGAGATGGCCTCGCAAGTGGGAGTTGGAGGGGCATTGGGCTTAAATATTTGGGGAGGAGAAAAAAAGGGGGGGCTTGGGTTGAAAGCTGGGTATCAAAAGTTTCAAGCTGATGAACGAACAGGCAGGCCTCTTGAAGTCCTCTTTTTTCAAATGAGTTACTTAATGGCGGTGACACTCCCATGAAAACTTTTTCCATAATTATTTGTTTACTCATTTCAGGTTGCGGAATTGATAAGCGGGAATATCCCGTCTCTTGTCCTGAAAAAGAATGGCTTGTGGGCCCGCCAGGAACTGAGTTCGCATTTTGTATTACAGCTGAACGGCAAATTGCATTAACTTCTACTCAAGCTAATGGCTTCTGTGCGAGTCTTGGCAAAAATGTCTGCACCTCTGATCAGTGGTCCCGGGCCTGTATGGAACATCGATCTGACATGATCTTTGGAGGTTACGAGTGGGTAAATGGAGGTGAGTTTCCAGGAATTGCACATGCAGATCCCTATCCAGTGGATAACCCAACCTGTACTCGAAACGAATATGGCGTCTTCCAAGGAGTGTTCCCATTTCGATGCTGCACCTAACGGCAAAAAAAGAGGATCTCATGCAATATTCATCCCAACGGTACAATTTCCCCCAAGGGCATGGGAACAGAAATAACCTAAAGAATTCAAATTCTTGCTTCTATTTAAATATCAAGAAATCTCCTTATTCCCGCACTAAAGGATTCGTGCTGACACGACGTATAATGAGTAACGGAAGCCTTTGTGCGCTCTCGTTTATTTGCTTTGCAAGGGGGATCCTATGAAGCTCTGGTACGTTACTTCGATCACAGCATTGTCGATCATTTCCTCTCTGGTGTGGGGAAAAAGTAGTTCCAATCAAGCTCAAGAACCTGCCCAAAAAGAAATTCTTCGTCCAGTTGTTCAAGTTGAAACAGGAAATTCCGTAGGTAGTGGCTTTTTTATTAACATGGATGGAACAGTTGTAACTGCTGAGCACGTGGTGACCAATTCATCAAATTTGAGAGTTAAGCTTTTTAACGGACAATATTCAAAAGCCACTATCCTCGCCGTAAATAAGGAGAGGGATTTGGCGATCCTAAAAACGGAGTTACTTAACACACCCTTTATTTCTTTGGGTGATGAAAAACAAATCAAAGCTGGGGATAAAGTATCGTTACTTGGATCTCCCGTCGGACTAAATCACTCTGTGATTCAAGCTTCTGTTGCTGCCCCAAAGAGAGAGGTAGAAAAACAATCTCTGATTCAACTGGATGGAAATGTGAACCAGGGGCTTAGCGGTGGGCCAGTAACAAATTCTAAAAACGAGGTTATTGGGATAGTCACTATGAAGGCTGAGAAAGCCCAGGGCATAGGTTTTGCTATTCCCGTTTCAGAACTCTCAAAGTTCTTATTAACCTCTAATCAATCATTTTCTTCTTCAAAAGATGGAAATAAAACCCAGTTTCAAACAAGAAACAGCAATTTATTACCAAGTTCGACACTGACAAGTTCTAGATTGCCAGTGGTGATTTTAGGATCCTCATTCTTACTTTTGCTAAGTGCTTTTTTTGTTTGGAGAGCTGTAAAGGTTCAACGCATGAAACGAGTTCCATCCAATGTTACTAAGTTGCCTATCAAAAAAGAAACTTACGAAGACATTGAGATTGAACTCAAAAAGGAGGTTAAACGCTAATGGGAAAAATAAATGTTTTAATTTTGGATGCTACGGGGAACAAAGAACAGGAAGCAAGTCTTCCTGACGATGCTCCCGTTAACCGTGTTCTGGGAAAGCTCGTTCAAATGATGAATCTTCCTGTCGTGGGACCTGATGGTCAACCCATGAGCTACAAGTTTCATCACAAAGCAAGTGGAAAGCAGCTCTCGGGCGAGCAAACTCTGGCAGATGCTGGCGTGAAGGAGAACGACGTCCTTCGGTTACAGCCTGAAATCACAGCAGGTTAATTATGAACGAACGCTACTCCCGTTTAACTCTCATTCCGTGGTGGGATCAAGAGCGCTTAAGATCTGCCTCTGCCTTAGTGGTGGGTACTGGGGCCTTAGGAAACGAGATCATAAAGAGTTTAGCCCTACTGGGACTGGGAAAAATCACGGTAGTAGATATGGATCGCATCGAAAGTTCTAATTTAAGCCGGTCTGTTTTGTTTCGTGCTTCTGATGTGGGAAGCTATAAAGCCGAAGTCATCGCTCGAAATGCCCAGCAACTAAATCCCGACGTCGAAGTTGTACCACTTATAGGGAAGTTTGAAGAGAAAGTGGGGCTCAACCTTCTAAGACAGTCTGACTTGGTCTTTGCAGGACTGGATAGTCGGTTAGCCCGACTTAATTTAGGCCGTGCCTGTCGATTGGTGGGAAAGCCATGGATCGATGGTGCAATTGAAGCCCTCCACGGGATAGCTCGAGTATTTGGACCCGAAGGACCATGCTACGAGTGCACTCTCAATGAAATCGATCTCGAGCTCATCGAAAAGAGAAAAAGCTGTGCTCTAATTTCAAAAGAGGAAGCAGAGCAGGGGAAAATCCCGACAACGCCAACCATGGCGAGTATCGTAGCGGGTTTCCAGGTTCAGGAGGGAGTAAAGCTTTTACATGATAATCGAAATCTGCCGATTTTAGTTGGTCGGGCCTTTTTCATCAATGGTCTTACTCACGATAGTTACTCAATCACTTATAGTGAAAAGAAAGAATGCCCCTCCCATGAAAAATTTGAACAGTTCATTGAAATTGATGGCAGTTCTCATGCCACTATTGAAGAAATTCTTTCGATGATCAAAGAAAAGGTTCCTGAAGTGCGAAGTGTATCACTAAGAAGAGAGGTAGTAATTGCTGAGCGCTGTGTCCCCTGTAAAACGGAAAAAACCGTAGGAGTGACGCCTCAAAAGTGGATTGAAGGAAAAAACACGTGCCAAACGTGTCACAAAAACCTTCAGCCTATTCTCGCTCAAGATCTTTCGGATTTTTCAAAGCTCGCTCAAACCTCGCTAAATCAATTGGGAGTTCCCGAGAATGAAATTCTGAGTGCTATTGTGGGCGAATCAATCGTGGGTGTGGTTCTCAAATCCGAATCTGAAGAAATTAAAGTGCGGAGGGCTGCATGAGATTTGGATTTAAAAAAAGCCAAACCGCTTTTCAAACGGGTTGGAAAAACCTGGTTGCCATTGGAAAAGAAGGGTCAAGACAGCATTTTCAAGTTTTGATTCAAAAAGAGGTTAATCTTGCCATCGAGAAATATTGTCACTCCGAATTGAAAAAGGAAGTCGGGGGAGTTTTAGTGGGAAGAGAGAAGGGCAATGAAGCAATAGAGATTCTAGGCGCGGTTGAAGCAAAATATGCGGAACATCAAGCAGCGAGTTTAACGTTTACTCATCAATCGTGGGACTACATCCATCAGGTCATGGAATCGAAATACTCGGGCTTGAAAATTGTCGGCTGGTTTCACACGCATCCAGGATACGGAATATTTCTTTCAAGCTATGACATATTTATTCATGAGAACTTTTTTAGTCTCCCTTATCAAGTAGCTCTCGTGATTGATCCCTGCCAAGAGCAGAGAGGGATCTTCGCTTGGAAAAACAAAAAAATTGAAAAGCTGTCCCATTATTGGACTGGAGGAACGACGGAAAAAGTTGAGCCGATCGAACTCGATGCAGAGGAGTTTAAGGTATGACAACGGCTGTTCCTAAAAAGAAAATGTGTCCTTTTTGCCAGTGCGAAATCGAGACACAAGCAATGACAGTTGAGTGTAGCATTTGCAAAATACCGCATCACTTAGATTGTTGGCAGGAAAGTGGGCGATGCACCACGTACGGTTGCAATGGTTCAGCAGTGAGAGCCTTTCCATCCAGTGGGGCCGAAAAGAGACCGGCCCTGTCTTTGGATTTCAACACACTTACACCACCACCACCCCCTCCGCCTCCAGGATCTTTTCAAGGGAACTGGTCATCCCCGCCGCCACCACCACCTGGCTGGAGTCCACAGAATTCCAACTACCATTACCAGCAGCATCGAGTGGATGTTGGGGTAGCTGTAATTTTGGCGATTATTTTTCCAGGAGCTGGCCATTTCTACTTGGGTCGAACTGAAAGAGGCCTCGCCTTCTTGTTTGGAACTGTTTTTGGCTGGGTACTATTTTTTCTCCCTGGTCTCGCAATTCATATTTGGGGAATCGTAGATGCATCAAAAATTGCGAGCTCCATGCAGGGGCCACCAGCCCCACCCTACGGAGGCTATTAACATGAGTTCACCTCGCTTAAGAAGGCTAAAGGGCGACTTTGAAAACATTCAAAGGGATTTTACCAATCATCCGAGTATCAGAGTCATCCCTAATGCAGCTAATCCTCCGGATAGGTATCGAGTGGTATTCAATATCTCAGGAGTCCAGTGGGATGAAGCAAGACAGTGCCCTGTCGAGACAAAGCATCATGAAATTGAAATATTTCTTCCTCCCGAATACCCAAGAGATAAGCCCAAGTGTATTGCTCTAACACCCGTATTTCATCCAAATTTCGGTGACTTTATTTGCATCGGAGATTTCTGGGTAGCCGGAATGACTCTGTCAGACATCATTTTGCAGATAGGAAACATGATTCAGTATCGCACTTACAATATTCGGTCCCCACTCAATGCCGTCGCTGCAAGATGGGCAAAAGAAAATGCCCGATTTTTCCCCATAGGAAATCAAGAACTGATGAAGCCGGATGAAGAAGGGGGAAAAATGGCAGATGTCATCGAAATAGAGCTAAGCCCCAAAAAGAGTGAGAGGCCGGCTCAGGCTGCATCTACTTTGGAAGATGATTTTGAAATCCTATTGGTGAAAAAAAATGGCTAATAAACAAAAAATTAATATCGATTGGGAAGATCTTAAAGAAGCTCCGGTGCAGGATAACCCCAGAGTGTTTCCGGGCTTGTCCAAAGAAGGACAACAGAATTTCTCCCTCGATGTGTCCGGCGGAAAATCCAAAAAGAATCCGATCTATGCTCTTTCCGAAGGGATTGCACTTCCTCGTGCTATCGCCGGATTTATTGGAGCAGCAGTTTCCTGGATCTTTACCGAATCCCTGATGAACCAAGATTCAGGGGCTACTTCCTACTTAGCAGTAATAATGAGCTCAATGAGTTGGTTTGCTGTCATTGGAGCCTTTGTGGCTGGAGCTCTTAGATCTTCGGAAGATATCTACGTAGGGAGGACTGAAGCCGCGATAAGAAGTTTCTTTTTTGGCGCACTGATTGGAACAATTACGGGGGCAATCTCCGGATTAATTGCCCAATTGCTCTATTCGCTTTTGGGGGGCGGTATGAGGGGCGGGGATTTACAGCAGATTCTCGCTAGAACTTTAGGCTTCGGAATTGCGGGAACTCTTTTGGGGCTTGGCATTTCAATTCCCAGCGGAATCCGCAAGAAAATAAAAGCAGCTACTTTGGGGGGATTAGTTGGCGGTCTTGCGGGAGGTTTCTGCTTTGATACCCTAGGGAAATTACTTGCTGCAGCCATGGGAGGAACCGGGGGAATTTCTAGAATGTTGGGCCTTGTGCTGACCGGTTTTTCGATCGGATATGGAATGGGGATCACGGAAAACGTTTTAAGAGACGCTTGGGTGCAAGTAGTTGCAGGCCCATTCAAAGGGAAACAATTCATTCTATTTAAGAAAGATAGTTGGATTGGACGAAACCCCTACTGTGACATCGTTCTTGTGAAAGACACTTATGTGGCCGACCAGCATTGCGTAATTCGAGAAACTCCCAATGGCTATCGACTCGAAGTAAACCGATCTATCGGAGCTCAGGTTCTGATCAATGGAATCTCGGTGACTGAAAAATTTCTTCAGCCCGGTGACAATGTCCAAGTGGGTCACACCCAATTTGTGTTTCAAGCAAGCACAGGAAAGAAGGGATGAGCTATGAATCCCCAGACATCACAATCAAGTGCGCACAAGGCTTGGTTCATAAGTGTAAATGGGCAGAACCTCGGTCCTTTCACTGAAGAAGATATGCGAGCCAAATTAAAAACGGGAGAGATCACTAGCACTACTTTCATTTGGTGTGAAGGCATGGCGAATTGGATTCCCCTTGGGCAATCCCCTTTTGGCGCTAGCATGCCGCCGCAGATGTTTAATTATCAATCTCCCACGACTTACGCTACCCCCGCCGAAGTGGACTGTTATGGCGGATTCTGGATAAGGGTTCTAGCCTACATCATTGATGGGTGCCTGCTTGCAATTCCCCATGCTGTTTTTAAGAATCAGGGAGATATTTGGGGTTGGTTGATTTTCTTTCTTTATAAAGGCGTTTTGGAATCGGCGCTCGAAGGTTCTCCCGGAAAATTGGTTTTGGGCCTGAGACTTGTTCGCGAGGACTATTATCCCACACAGATATCTCAAACGTTACTTCGAGCACCGGTCCTTATGTTAAGTGGTTTGTGTTTTGGGATAGGCCTGTTTGTGATTGGTGGGGATCGTCGGAAGCAGGGGTGGCACGATCGGGTTGCTAAAACGGTTGTTGTTAAGAAGGAGTTTTTGGAAAAAGTAGGAGGACAACGTAAGTGAGGATACGATGATAGGAGTTGCAATATTAATTGGGGTGCTAGCTGCTCTTGTGGGCTGTTTTTAGCTGCTTACGTTATTTTCTTTCGAATCAAAAAGGGAAATAGGAAAGGACTGGTTATGAGAGAGGTACTTCAATTCAAACCAACAGAAAAAAGCAAAGTCTGGTTTCTTTTGAAGGAAAATCTCCAAGAGGGGCCGTTCACTGAAGAAGAGATGAGGGAGATGATTAATGCGGGAGTCTTGAAATCCGATGTGTTGGTCTGGAAAGAGGGGATGCCGAACTGGCTTTCTATCAACCAAACAAGTCTTTCAGAAAAGGTGCAACCCAAAAAAAGTGCTCCAGATAAATTTGTAGCAAGTGAAAAAAGGGTGAAAAAGAGTGTTGCCATTTTGTTAGGGGTGCTAAGTGTTGTGGGAGTTCTGGCAGCGACAGTTAAGAGTTTACAATCAAGTCGGAAAGATCTTTATACGGTATTCCTGGGGGATAGGCCTCTTGTAGTTGCTAATCCAACAGGGGATTCTCGTTGTGACGAAATTCGTAGAGACATGGTTTCTAAAATGAATTCCATGATAGCCGAAGAGAATAAAAAAATTCTTAAAAAAGCAGAGGATGCTTATTACAACAACGGCGAGGCCGAAACGGTTGATGGTTCCGCCTCCACAAAAGCTAATTTTGAGGCCCTCGTGGAGATCGGCGTAAATATGGCTTTGCCAGGTCTGAAACGGGATGTGAAGGAAGCGGTAAATACCGTGCTAAGAAATGCTGACTGTTTAAACTGATACTTAGTTCAACGATGCCTTAGAAAGGGAGTCGTTATGGGAGATGTCGTACAACTAAAAGTAGTAGAAAAGGAAAAGATATGGTTTTTTCTTAACGGAAATCATCATGAGGGGCCGTTTTCTGAATCAGAGATGAAAGAACTGATTGAATCGAAAATGATTAATCAGGATGTTTTAGTGTGGAAAGAGGGAATGATTTCGTGGGTAGCTCTTCGGCAGACGACTTTGAGCCAAATGTCGTTTGTGCCTCCATCTCACATGACTCCTCGAGCAGCTGAAAGGCGTGAAACCATTCCAGCAAGCATCAAAACAAGAGGACTGGCATTTGCAATTGATATCGCGATTCTAGCAATTCCAAACGTTCTGACCAAAGTAGCGATTGCAATCATGTTGGGTCCATCGTTAAGCGATTCGCTGGGATTTGAAAAAGCTGAAGTAGTCCTAGACGCCATTACGGTCGTTGCTCAAATCGTAGTCTGGGTCGGGTACTTTGGCTTGCTTCAAGCTCGACTAGCCGGAACACCAGGTAAAAAACTGTTTGGCTTGGTCCTTGTTGACTCAGATAGTGAAGGGATAACCGTCATCCAAGGTGTAAAGCGCTCTTTACTTCAACTACTAAACACTCTTTTTCTTGGTCTTTTAATGGTTCCGACTTTATGGAAGAAGGAGAAAACTGTTTTCTATGATCGAATTTCAAAAACTGATGTAAAGAGGTATCAATGATGCCGATGGCCCATAATAATGTGCTTAGAGCATTGGGATTTCTGTTGATGATGAGCTCAATTAGTTGGGCTGGAGCCGTCAGGGATAGCTTTCCTGATAATTGTGACGGGCTTGATTCAGTTGCTTGTTCCGAACTTGTGCGGGAGATGAGAAAAAAGCTTCAGGGGAACACTCCAAAATCCTTCGGAGTATATAGAGATGCCTGCAAACAAGGAGACTCAATAGGGTGCGTTTCCTTGGCAGGAGCTGTCGCTGTAAAAGAAACAACAGATGCAAGAAAGGCAGAACATATTGTAAGTGCGGAACAGATCAAAAACTTAAATGAAAGTTGTTTTAAAAACGACACGGAGTCTTGTTTGGCCTTGGCAGTGGCGTACTACTATGGCTTTGGAGGAAGGAAAGAATTTGAGAAATCGAATGAATTGGCCACCAAAA
>RFNV01000131.1 GCA_009927005.1 Pseudomonadota bacterium | reverse complement strand
ACTGATTTATTTCATTCGGAAAACAGTTCGTTTCCCCTAAGCATTGTTCATCGTTATTCGGCTCGTTTCGGAACCATTACCACACCTTTTCCACAACTCTGCTTTTATGGGTTAGAGAAAAGCTGAAAGAGCCACTTCAAAAAGCTAGCATTCTGAGAAAAATTGCCCTTAATGCTTCTTGCTGCATTAGCAAAGATGTGCTCAAGCTATGCAAACTGCAAGTCACACATTTGCTTCACATTTTTGTGCTAGCCTGGGAATAATCCGGGAGGGAAATTTCGTTTCTTCTTCCGATTTGTAGGAAAAGGTGGGTCTTTGAGGTACGTTAATTCGGCAAGCACGGTTGCGGGAGGTTTCATTGGGTTTTTTGTTGGGTTCACTGCAGGCATGGCCGGTATTCAGGCTCCTCATTTAGCTCAGGTTTTAACGCTTCTGGGAGCCTTTACCAGCATCGTAACTACTTTTCTTTACTATACATACTTTCAACCGAAAATGAACGGAACGCTCGGGAAGCGAGCTTGCGGTTTAGCCCTCGTGAGAGAAGATTTTACACCTATTTCTCTATCGCAAGCAGTTACTCGCTATATCATGCTTGGTGTCGGGTGCATTCCTCTTTTCGCCGGAGTTATAGCGATTTTCTTTTCCGGAAGAAAACAAGGCTGGCACGATAAGGTGTCGAAGACAGTCGTGGTAAGTAGGGATTTCTTGAAGAGCACAAACGCGAATGCTCCCCAGGGCCATCTCGAACAAAAGAAGGCAGCATAGTCTATGCTACGCGATATCGAGATAAGAAACGCACAAATCCGATTTTGGTGTTGGATTGGAAAAACTGGCCTGTTGGCTATGATTCTGACTGTCATTTTCGTCTCTGAACCGGCTTTGGCGAAAGGAGGTAGACCTAAACACAGCGGTTTTTTGCCCCCCCAAAAGGCGATGCAACCCAAGAAACCCAAAATGCCAATGAGACCTAAGCCCCCATTAAAAAATAAAATGCCAATGAAACCTAAATAAGAGTTTTTCTCTGGTTGTATTACTAATTAGCCTGTTGGAATATCTCGGGACATACTAAAAGAATCTTCATGCTTCGCCGGTACCAAAACAATGCGCCTAGGAGGCTGGGAAACGGTCTTCCCTAATGCCAACTATCCAAAATAATTCGGAAGGCGAGGGGTATTGGTCAAAGACTGGTTTGCGTCCAATGCAGCAATCTTATTTCGTTGTTTTTGAGAAATCCAACTCTATCAAATCACTCTTCGCGCTCGAAGTCTTGGGTTTGCTAGTTTGAGTAGACGGATTTTTCGTTGTGGGGTTCTCTGCTTTTCTCGAGCGTTGTCCGCTGGGCTTTCGAAAAATTCTATTGGCATAAAACTCTTTTGTATGTTCCCTTAAGGAATAACCAGAGGGTTTTTTGGTTTCCGTCATCGGGTTAACGGGCCATAAATCCACGTCATCACCCCATGGCAAAGCTGCGTGATCGATGTACGGGCTGATGGTTTTCATTGCAAGGTCTCTGATCTCAATTCCTGATGTCGTGATGCCGAGTTTTTTGAGCACCTTAAGGGCCTCCACCCTATGACCTGTGCGCCAAAATTTGGATAAATATTGAGCCATCAAAACGCTCTCGACTCCTAGAGATTGAAAAGCGCTTACCAAGCCCAAATCGATGAGCTTGTCATGCCTATCACATATTCCAGGTGTGCTAATAAAGAAAGCAATACTCAAAAGTAACGCTGCTAAGCTTTTTCCCATTTTCCCCTCTATTTTGCTGTAGGCTCACTTGCGATAGTCCTGGGAGTTTTTTGTGGACTACTCTTGGCGGCAAGTTTCTTTAAGTAGGGCAGTGATTTAGCCTCAGTATTTAGACCCCACAAATCCTCAAACCTCTTGTGAAAGGCGGAGATGGCGTTCTCTTCATTCAAAACCAAGCAGTTTTCAGAGTTGACGTGTCTTGCAGCATTGGTCCAATTGAATGAGCCAGTCACGGCTAGTGTCTTATCAAAAACCCCAAATTTATTGTGTTCTATTTTGTAGACCGAGTTGACTCTGATAGGTAGGCCCGTTTCCCAAAGTGTAAGAACACCGGATGCTCGATTAGACGCCTGGACTCGATCAGTGAGTACGCGGACCGATATGCCCCGTTTGAATGCTTTTTGGAGGGCTTCAACGATTCTTGTATTATTTAGTGAATAGACGGCTGCCACCACTTCTTTCTTTGAGTTATCGATCGCTCCCACTATTTTGTCTTCACAATCCGGGCCCGGAGAGAAAAAAACCTCAACTGCATTTGCCCTCATATAGCAAACGAACAAGGCAATAGTAGCGATGTATTTCAAAAGATTACCGTGCTGGCGCGAAGCGTCTTTTTTCATGTTTTTGCCCTCCAAGTAATATCGGCCAAAACGCAGGTTTTCTTCAGAGCTTCCGATAAAGAGAAGTGGGATACCCATTAAAGAAACAATCTTCGACTACCAGCGAAGTAGAACTCGAAGCACACCCCAATGTTTCGAGTAAAAAAAAATATCTAGCGTTGGGTCTTCTATCTTTTTCATCGGGATTGCCTGTTCCGCTTTTGTCAGCAACTCTTCAGGCGTGGTTAGTCTCGGAAAGTATTAGTCTGGTACAAATCGGTCTTCTGTCAGCGGTAACTCTTCCGTATGGTCTGAGATTTCTTTGGGCTCCATTCGTGGACCGATATTATTTTCCAAAAATAGGGGCCCGAAGGAGTTGGCTTGTTTTTAGTCAAGTTGGACTCATCATCTCCTTGGGTGTCCTGGCCCACTTAAATCCGAAAGATAATCTGAATCTCTTTTTTGCGATTGCTTTAGTAGTTGGCCTTCTTGGAGCAACCCAAGATACGGCAGCGGATGCTCTTCGTGCTGAAGTTCTCACAGAGAAAGAACGTGGACCTGGTTCTTCGGTCTCCGTCATTGGCTCTCGTCTTGCTTTCTTTGTATCCGGGGCGGTTGCTCTGATCTTGGCAGATCACTTCTCCTGGAAGGCTATCTACCTTTTTATGGCGGGATTAGTCTCTATCGGTATAACAGGAAGCCTCATTTCACCCAATCCCCAATCTCACCAGCTCTCAACTGAAAATCTTAGAGACTCCATCCGAAAGCCTTTTCTAGAGTTTTTTGAAAGAAAGGATGCGCTCTTCATCACAGCTACTATTGTTTTATACAAAGTAGGTTTTTCAATGGCGAATTCCATGTCAGTTCCTTTTTTCTTAAGTCAGGGATTCACCAAAACAGACATCGGTTCCATTAACAAAGTTTTGGGATTGGTATTTACTCTGGCCGGTGCTTCAGCAGGTGGGCTCATGATTAAGCGGTTTGGTTCACTCAAGACACTCTTTGGCTTTGGCTGGTTACAACTAAGTGCAAGTCTCGTGTTCGCTATGGTGGCTCTATTTCCCAAAAGCCTATTTAATTTGGTTATATGCGTGAGTTTCGACAATTTCTGTGGAGGTCTGGCAACTGCTGCTCTCTTTGCTTTCATTCTTTCAAAAGCTGAGAAAAGTTTCATCGCTACACAAATGGGAATCATGGGGAGTCTTCTGGCTCTTACGAGAACTATTTCGAGTATGCCGACTGGTTGGATTGTTGAACAGTGGGGGTGGGCCTGCTTTTTTATTGTAACTGCTATCTTGGGAGTGCCAGCACTATTACTTTTGAAAAGAGTTACACCCAAGGTAGCGATACCGTTAGATCGTGCCTAGTCTGGCAGGTTCAATCTCAAGCTCGCCAGAGGCGAAATAACCTGTTTCTTCTTGCCAATGTTTTTTCAGTATTAGGTTCAATCGTAAACAAACCAACAGAAACCAGTATTTAGAATCAGACCCCCAAATTGGATGAATCCGCTTTAGAACCACTTCCCCTGTGACCTCAAATGACAGAGAAGCCACGGATAATAAACATGAGAACAAGCTATATGAATTCAATGATCGTACATAGGGTGAAAGTGAAGCAAACTTTTCCATTTACGGGGATAGCCTTTTGCCTGATGGTTACCTCCGTAACCACTTCAGCTCTCATTGAAGTCGAAAAAACTCCACGAGCTCGCCCGCCTTGGGTGGACTATTTTCCAGCAGAGGATAGTGAAAACCTCTACTACATTGGTCGTGCCTCTGAAGTGAAAAAT
>RFNV01000315.1 GCA_009927005.1 Pseudomonadota bacterium | reverse complement strand
CGAAAGCCCAACGATTTCACCAAGCCGTAGCCCACATTCCAAAGCGAGTCGATAAGCTGCATGATATCGGTTCCCTTTGGCTGCTTCCAAGAAAGCTTGGATATGCTCTTTGTTTTCCCACCAATCAAATTTTTGATCAGCAAGTCTTAGAGCCTTCAACTTAAAGGGACTTTTCTCCAGCATTCCCCACTCCTCCCCTTTTTTAAAGATGGAGCGAAGAAGTAGCGTGCAGTTATTCACTGACTTTGGCTTCAAGTCTTTCATAATCTTCGATCTAAATGCTTCAATCATTAGTGGTGTGATGGAATCAAGTGACCGGTGTTGAAAGAACTCTCGGATGCGATAATCGATATCCGTACGATAACGCCGTTGTGTTTCCGGCCCTATCGTCGGCATATGGATTCTCTGGTAGTAGTCTAAGAGATCATCAAAAGTGACCTCCTGATTTTTTTTTACTTGAGCTGATTTACTCTGAAGACTGATCAGTGTTTGGTGATACCATTCTTTCGCGAGTTCTTTTGTCTCGAACCCGGCTTTTGATTCCAATCTCTGTCCAGTTTTCCAGATTTCAGCTTTCCATTTTCCTTTGTACCTATAAACACTCATTAAGTGCTCCTTTCCAGCCACTGAATCACTTCAGTTTTTGGAAACCAGAGCTTTCCCCTAATGCGTTTGTGTGGCATCTGGTACCGTTCGACCCAACGATAAATCGAGTGTCGACTATACTGATGCCGTAGCAACTCAAGCAAATCGTCCATAGTGATCAAATTTTCAAAGAGCGAAATAACTTCTGCTGACATCCTAGAAACTCCTCTCTGGTTTGGCAAAAGGTTTCGGAGTTCTTTTAGTTATTTGGCTTAGTGTTCCAACCTGGAGGAAGCGGAACTTCCGCATCTCCCAGGACTAAATCTCTTAAGTTGATTTTCTCTCCCCTCCTCAGAGCTGCTTTAATCTCTTTGAGTGCCCATTGCGCAACCTCTACTTGATCGATGTTCTTTTCTCTGTACTGATCAATTTCTGATGGAGTTAATGAAGAAGGGTGTTTTGAAATTAACCAATTTACGACTTCACTCGGTTTGATATTCACTCCTCTTTGATCTCCAATGATTTGTTGTGTCCATTCATTTACTTTTTCTACAGACTCAGAGCTGAGTGTTACTTTCATGATAAGGGACTTCTTGAGATTAGGTTTTGTATGAGGTGTGTTCATGTTTTTACTCCTGTTCGGTTAGGGGTTTATTGGGATATGGCTGCAAAGCCATACAATTTGAATTCTGAGGAAACTCGATTCGTGCGTAACGAGGCGATTTGTAGGGACAATTTCTAGCGTCTAAAATAGTAGAGAAGTAGTAGCTACTATTCGAGTATGACTTCTCTACTACTCCACTCTCATTACCTAATGATAGTAGGTTTCTAAGGGTGCGTCCCTGTTCCAAACCCTGAATAATGGGTGCCTCCCAGCCGACTTTTACAAAATGCTCAAGGAGAATGAATTCATGGCACTTGTATTTTTCTGGAGCTATCTCTTTAAAACGTTCGGTGAGGGAATCGATATGGGATCGTTTTTTTACTAACCAGACTATTCTTCGAATTTCTTCCACGTCCCTATAAAATCGAATCACTGGGCCGTACTCGGCTTTGCTCTTTAAGTTGAGCTCAACTTCAAGAGCGAAGACCACATTTCCATTTTGGTCTGGGAGATACCAAAGCCCATCTGGACGATGCCTTGTTAGTTCTGGAACCCATTTCGGCAGATTTGAGTGAAAGTTATTCCGAAGCTCTTGCTCGGTAATAAGCTCCACCCCTTTTGGACTATCGATTAACCAATCTCCTAAGTGAATAGCAGCTGCGTATAGATCATGTTGGATTGCTTCGGATCTGAATCCTTCGTTCTGAAGCTCAGGAAGTTCGGACCTGATAAGTTCAAACCCTTTTTTGTTCAGCATCCAGACACGGTGTCGATGTTTCATCGAAAGATAACAGTTATCGACATATCCAGCCTTCCGAAGTTTAAGAAGACGGTTATAGGCCCAATTGGCCGAACCATCGAAGAACTTCACGGCTAGACCTGCAGTGGTAAACACTTTCCATTTCCAAAGAAAGTGAAGAAGGCAGACGTCTCTCTCAGTTAAATATTTTTCGTATTTTTTCTTCATGTTTACTGTTCCGGATTTAGTTTGTTGAGTGGATTTTTCTGATGATGCTTCGAAATCCCATTTGGTCTCTTCTCATCACCAAAAAGAGAAAGCATTTCCTTTGTTGAAAGAAGAGGGGTTTGAACTTCTTGAAGCTCTCTCCCCTGCTTCCATAAAGCTCTTCCTGGAATAAAAGGCAGATCGGTTGCTCTGCCATTCCCAAGAACCAAGATGCTGGATGCGTCGTTAGCCATGGGGAAACACAGAACACCCGTAAGATTCGCTTTGATTTGAGTATCCAAAGCTCTGGCATCGGGCCTTTGGGTTGCAACAACCAGATGAATTCCCACTGCGCGTCCCTGCCTAGCCACACGACTGAGCACTGCTTTTGCGGAATTTACTTCTGCAGTACTTCTTCCCTCGCCTGAGAGAAACATCTCAGCAGCTTCATCCACTACGATGAGATGTCTACACAGACCACCTTCTATGCCCCTCACATCAAGATCCAAGGACTGCCTCTCTGCTTTTGGAATCTTGAAGTAGTCTAAAATATCTTTACAGGAATTCTTCTTAAGAAGCTTTAAGCGATACTCCATGGTTCGAGAGAGTTTCTCTAGAGACTCAACGGCTTCGCCCATTTCCTGGGGAACATCTATCCTCTCTCGTCCTTCAAAGAACTGAGACTCCACCGTGCCTTTCAGATCAATAATGGTAAATTTCATTTCTGGATCATTGAGGTAAAGCGTAGCAATGAGCTGTCTTGTAAAAGTGGACTTCCCTCCCCCTGATTGCCCAGCGATGAGAAGATGTGGGTTTTCAATTAGACTCGACTTAATGACTTTGGAGCGAGTGACTCCCACTACAAAGGTCGGTGGCTTTAAATCGCAATAGTCAGACACCTTAAAGGTCTCAGGCATCTTGATGGTTGAATAAATCACATCGATAGTGCCCTTGAGTCTGTCCTCTCTAAACTCATCGATGAAAATACTCATCGCTCCTTCGAGCGCTCCTTTATTCTGTTCGAAGGTTTGGGCAGTGATGCCAGCTCTGGAGAGACGTAGTTTTCTCGTCCACTTATCAAGGGGGAGATCAAAGATAAAAGTGGGGAGCTTACCCACTGAGTTCTTAAGCCCAATCGCTTCAAGCGCATGGATAAGCGCTTTAGTTACTCTTTCTCTTCTTAAGGCTTCTCCTATTCCCCAAAGAAGAAGGGGTGATGAGCTCATAAGAGTAAAATAAAGGAGCGAGTGTTTTGATGGATAAAGAAATGCTAACCCAAACACGCGAAAGAGACTCTCATCCAAACGAAAAACAAGAAGGCCTTGCACGAGAACCGCACCCATAACTACTCGATTCCAAGGAATCGTTTTTCTTGTGATACCTCTAATAATTTCTTGAACGGGTTTTGTGAGATTTTTTAGAGCCCAAGTAAAACGTGAGAAAACATCCCCCCGATTGATCTCCTCCTGGTAGCTTTTTCTCATTTAACTTCCCCCGCTTGCTATCACACAGATTTCAGTTCCCGCTTTCACCTCCATGATGGGCATTCGATTCTTGAGGTCAGAAAGCATTTTTCTGGATTCTTCAAGAGCGGTAGTTGCAGTTCCGTTGAGAATCGCGTTTTTCATGCTTGGCTTAGGGCTACCGTAACCCTGAGGCTCTTGAAGTCCTGATGAGAACCCACCCAAGAATCCAAGGCCCACCCCTCCGGCTACTCTTCCAATCCGATTTCCGACAAGACTGCCCTTAAGGCCAACCATTTGGTCATCGTTGTCACAAGCGACAGCATTGAAGTTTGAGAAGGTCCCATCTTTAAAGACCACTTGATTGAACTGAATAAAAAGCCGTTCCTCTGAAGAGGTCCCCTGTCCTACGAGGCTAGAGCCTTCAGGAATGAGCATTTCGCTATTAATGGCTAGCCCTTCAATCACTTCGGCTTTCACAAGGCCATTTGAAGCACCACTTGAGAGTTTTGCTTTGAAAAAGGCTCCCGGGGGAATAGCGCTTAAGTTTCTAGGCCGAGAGATCACTTCAATCCCAGACACTCGAAGAACAGGCTTACTTTCATTCGCCATTTTTTCTACAGCGACCCTTGGAACTTCTTTCAACTCCACCTTTGCAAGAATTTCCCTTTTTTCCCTGGGCCACATGATGAGGTTTAAGAGAAACAAAAACACAAAGAGGACCAAAAGGCAGGTGGCGAGGTGTTTGTCTTGAATCTTAATGGTTTTTATTAAATCAATGTTTAGCTTCATGGGGCCCAACCTTTCTTTTCACGAAAATAATTTCATCTCCACTGCCTGCCTCCCCTACGAGATCAAAGCCGAACCGCTCTTTCTCAAGATAAACAAAGAGATTGGAACGAGAGCTTCCCTTTAAAGAAGTGATAGCGAGATCGTTTTCGATGTACTCAACACCGAAAAGTCCTTTATTCCCAAGGACCACTTTCTGTGGCTTTGAGGGAAAGCTTAAAACCGTGCTATGGCCTGTACCCACCCTCACCAAAGCCATCGTCTTTTCATCCATGAGGTAGGTCTTTGCCGACTTTGATAGGCCTACAGGCGACAGGATGAGACCAAGCATCAAGAGAAAGTTCATACGCGCTCCTTTACTCTGATCAACAAGAGCCCATAGGGATTACTGGGGGTTCTTTCACTAGAAGAAATCTCGACCTGAACTTTTAAGGGAACAGCAGTTCTCACTTTCCCTGAGGAAATCACTTTGTCCAACTCAATGTCGTATAAGTTTTGTTCTGTGCGTATCTGATTGATGAGTACTCGCTGGGAAAACCCCTTTTTCTTCAAATCCTCTTGTTCTTTTTCCCGGTACTTAGTTTCCTTTTTGGATAGGAGAGCTTCATAGTCGATTGCACTTGAATCAAACCGCATTCGAAGAGCCTCATTCAAAAACTCTTCAATCTCTTTCGATGAATGTTTGTCATCTACAGGAGTCACGTGCCGTGAGAAGCACCCTCTTTC
>RFNV01000375.1 GCA_009927005.1 Pseudomonadota bacterium | reverse complement strand
TTCTGGGTTCAGCCCCAAAGCCGACAAGTAGAAAAGAACTTCTTTCTTTAGGTTTTCAGTTAAGTGAATCTCTTTCTTCAGACTTGCTTCACTCATTTCAAAGTGTTTGGGCTTTTTCCAAAATGCTTTTTCTTTCTGAAGAAGTGGTTTTTCAGGTTTTCTTCTGACAAAGCAGTAGAGGTTTTGTTTAGGAATGAGATTGCTTTCCTCCTGACTTTTAAGACTTCTTATTCGTTCTTCGTGGAGCCCAAGAACAGCCTTGTGGGTATCCTCACTTCTTAGGCCTTCTGCTTTTTCAATGGTCTCAAGATTTCCTGGGCCGATTTGTTGAACAAACTGCATTTGAGTTCCGGGGGCGAGGCTGTTCAGAAAGGAACTGAGCCTCTCTGAAAGACTCTCAATTTGAGAATCACTCGAACACGTGACATCTAGAGCTTTCAATTTTAGGCCGAAGCCCATGGAACCATCTAAGAAGACCGCAAAGTCGTTCTCAAAGCCCCAGATCTGAAGTTCGTCAGCTAAATTCATTTCTCTCATAGTTTGTACCCTTCCAAAGCTGAGACAGAGAGGGACCGGGTGGGATTGAAAAAGGCTGAGAGCTTTCTGGGTCGAATGCTAAACCTTATGAGGTGGAGAAGGTAATTCTCGGGCTTTCCTTTTTTTCCAAAGCGCAAGAACCCAGCAAGCACTAGCGTAGGCGCCCACACAAAGAGAAGTTTCATTCCGGTCTCGCCGAAAAGAAAATTCAATACAGACAAAGTGAGGAAAATAGCGATGATGTCCATGACCTCGAAACCAAAGAGTTGCAGCCTTTTATCTAAGCACTTACTCACGCGTGTGATTTTCATCTCTTATCTCCTTACTGAACCAAGCTTCTAATGAATGCGATGATGCTCGGAGCTCCAAAGCCAACGACCGATCCCACAATCGCAAGGACCAAATGGCTTCTTGCGTTTTGAGAACCTGCCGCAAAGGAAAGCCCCGCAAATACAAGCCCTAGTATCGCCACCAAGGGAAGGATCGTAGTGATAAGCCTCCCCTGTATGGTGGCGAGCGTGGACTCGACTGAGCAGTACGCAAGTGGGGGGAAGAGCACCATCGAGCCCACAAAAATAGTTATGAAGATCCAAAAACTTTTATTTCGAAGCATGATTCATTTTCCTTTCTGGAAGTTTGTCTTTTTGCTCATGAGAAGGAGGGAGAAGGCCCATTCTGCCGACTGAACGGGCCTTCATCAGGTGAGCATGTGAAGACTTTCCAATTTGACTAAAAAAATAAATACAGAAGACTAGCCACCCAATCAGTAGCCCTGCTCTTCCCAAGTTTTGAAAATGTTCTTTCGTGAGTTTCAAGTTTGCTCCTTGGATTGATAGTTGGAGCATGTATCGGTGACTGAATCCCAATTACATCCGATGCAAAAGGGTTCCCGAAGAGTGGTGGTGGAATAGTTCCTACATCGCCGACACCAGTGAAAAAACGATTCCAGTGAGTAATTCATGCAGACTCCTTTTTTGAGACTCCAGTGTCTCAGAGAGTCCTAGTCTGCAAGATCAGGCCAAAAGTCGATTTTTAGTTAAGGCTTTGATTTTATTTGTTTTTTTTGATTGAGACACCAGTCTCACTTCGGAATTTTGAGACTTTCGTCTCGGGCAAAGTCTCACGGGAGGAACTCAGGATAAAGGAAGCCTTACCTTTTGACTGAAACAAATAAGCTTTGTTCCCATCGAGATCCAATTAATTTACTGAGCCTGTAATAGATTGTAATTACTCTCTGCCGCATTAATCACGTAACTTCTTTAATTTCAGATTGAGCGGCTAAACTCAAAACGGCATTTCGCACTTCTTTTTTTGCTAATAAAAGATGGAAGTGCTTTATCGTTTGGTATGGCCAACGCTTCTTATTCTCTCGATCTATTAAAGTTCGTAGTTCCCACACTTTAAGGTCCCTTATATCCAACTTCATATTACGATTCGCCGTTGAACAATAACCGCCCAGCATTCTGTGCATAACATCTCCCGTTTGGTCGGTGTTTCGCTCCAATGCCTCTAGCAACTGCTGTGTCTCTTTTTCTTTCGCGCCGTTGATATGCTTCCAAAGTCCCTTGAAACCCCGTTCGGAGATGGCTGTTCTGATTCCTGACAAGCTCTCTTTTTTCTGCTGATCATGGCTTTCTATTTCTGAAATTCCCGATTTCAATGAGTTCAACAGATTCACGTTAGAATCAATTTTTTCCTGGCAAGAGTCCTTAATGACTTGCTCGCATTTTTCATCAAATTCAACAAGTACTTTACGTGGCACCTTTGAAAGAAGTTTCTGAACGGCCTCTGTTTTTTGATCCGCTAGAAAAATGATTAAATTGTACATCTGGACGTGTTTAGTTGTTAACTTCATAGACTCCCCTTGTTCCCGCTGGTAAAACCAGGGGATTAATTTCTCTTTGACTGTGTCGTATCAGCGCTTCAAGACTCTGATCAATTTTATTTCTCATGTCTTCTAATGTTTTGGAAAAATTTTGTGCATGAACTTCCGCACGGGAAAAACTTTGTTCGGCTAGTTGAATGTTATATGTTTTCTGTTGAATTAGTGCTTCCCTGGCTGAAATTACCAAACTGGCCGCCAACCCCAAGGGACCTGAGAACGCAGCGCAAACGGCAACAGTCCCATTTTTAGCCAAATTCACAGCAAAATTTCTTCTCGAAATTTTTCCTTTTACAACATGTACGCCGTCAGTCACAGTAGAAAAGATAAGGCTGGCAAACGCCCCAGTTGTTCTCCCTAGCCATCTCCCACCACTTCTCACAATGTTTTTTCGTAACAGATATTTTTCTGAGCCGCGCGCAAGGCCGATAATGACCCCGGACTCGACAGCTCCGCTTCCCACATCGGAAGCGATTTTTTTTAAATCATTCTTTGTCAAAGGCCCATTTTTTTGCCTCGTTAAAACAACAGCGGAAATAAACCCGCGAATTCCTCCCCCAATCGCAGAAGCCAAACCTACCTCGCGAACAGTTTCCCTCCATATCGGAATTTTTTTTCCAGATAGTCTCCGCTCTAACTCATTTCGTGTGTAGGTTTTCACTTCTTTTGAGCTAATTACTTCAGACCCACCTATTGTTTTGACGATACCGCCATTTTGTATGGCCTCTCTAATCTTGGGATTTGAATGTCGGGCGAGACGAGGGTAATCGTCCCCGGTTACAATAACTGGATAGCGATATTTTCCACTGTTCACCGCCTTGACCGCTTCTCTAAACGAGCATTTTGCCTGAACATATTTACGCTCGATTTTATTGGAGAAAGGTTTTTTGAAATAGGTTACCAAATCTATCTCGGAGTCGTTGGCTTTGAGCTTTCCACCCTTCACCCCAAAATAGCTCCAATGCCCCGGCCCGGCCCCGGTATGGTAGGCAGAAATTAGGGGCTCGAACCCGAACCCTTTTTCGGAATTTTCGACGATGCTTTTTATGGCGGAAGCCGGATCGTGCGCCAATCCCTTGAGTTTCAAAGTAATAATTCGCTTACCAATCGAACCGACGTCCGATCGGATTCCTTTTTTAACAAACTCAACGTTCAGCTCGTGTTGGCTCAGCTTCGCGCTAAATTTCACACAAATCTGCCCAATCAAAGTTTTTTCGAATGTTGTTTTTTTTCTGTCGTCGTTCATGACTACCCTCGTTTTCCCGGTTGAAGCTTTTGATTCAGGGGGTGTTTAGACAACCTTGTGCCTTGTGTCAATCTCTAAAAAGAAAAGTCACTATGTAGAACAATTTCAACCTTTAAAGAAATGTCACTATGTAGAAAAATCTTAATAGTTATAGCAACTTGTACCAAAAATAGATTTCACTAGCAGGTTTCGTCTGTTATTATTGGTAGAAAGACATACGCTCTTGAAAGCTCAAAAAAATATGAAAACGCGCCAAATGGATAAACCATTGAACGACTTTGACTCATTGGTACTACTTCAATTCGTTTACACCATTCTTTTTTCAAAGGACCTTTGTAGCCGCACCAACCTTATTGAAGCAGTGGCCAAGGCACTAGATGACAATGAGCTCAATAAATTCAAAACACTTGACGAGAAAAAGCTGAGGTTTTGGACTACTCAAGCTAAAGTTGATGAGTTTTTGAGAAAGATGAAGGCTGCCGAGGGCAGCGAGAAAACGGCGGCTGGTCGTGTTCCTTATGTAGTAGAGCGCACTCGTAGCGACATTTCGAAACTTTGGTCGGAGAGCCTTTCTCAATTTCAAATTCAAGACCCATGTCGTTTTAATTTCGCTAAGACAAACCGAGCCGTATATTACTTCCCGACTCCCTGTGGGATTGCTACGGCCCTTGAACTAGTTCTAAGAGGTTTCGATTCCAATAATTCTTCAAGTGAGGCCTTTTTGACTGGAATTCGAATCTCTTGGGCTTCTTGGGGTGGCACCATGACAAGGACGAAGAGGCGAACGTTCGCGGATATTGTGAAGAATACTCAACCAAGGGACCTTCTCAAAATGATTGAGTCAGGGATTAGAGGTAATCTTTTCAAGCGGCCTGATGTATCCCCTGTTTTAAAAATTTTTTTACTAGATCTTCTAAAGAACCCAGATTCCCTAACAAGGCTTCAAAATATATTTCCTACAGTTTTGCTATTGGACGTTCATTTTGAAGAGCTGCATCGCGACCTTAGGAAACAACTTGATATATTTAAAACAAAACAACAAAGATTTCTTAAATGGGCCTATAAGCATATTAAGCCGCTTAAGACGTCGAAAGAGGTGGAATTAAATCTTCAACTTCACGGGGATAAATTTGGTCTCACATCAGAAGTTTTGACTATTTTTAAGATCATTGTCTCGACTTTACCAAAGAACAATGAACTTTCTTCAGGGGATATTGCTTTCGGTGGAATGGTGTCTTATCTCGCAAATGATTTTCTAAACCGATCGGCCGCCCTGTCCAAATACAGTTCACTAAAAACATTTTTAAAAATGAATAGAGACATCCTTACATAAGCCCAATTGAGATAATCATATTTTAATCTAAGAACATTTAACCTGCTGCGCCATCTCCCCGTGCCGCCGTCTCCCCTCAATTATTCCCAGTTCTTTTGCTCTTCTAAAGAATGTGGCTCTTGAAACATCTAAAAGCTTTGCTGCTTGGGTCCTATCCCCTCGACATTCAATAAGAGCGCTTTGGAATCGCTTTCTTTCTCCTGAAATAAAAGCCGCTCCTTTTTTCCCCAGAAATGTTTTTCCTAACACGAGATACTGAAAGCTCTCCGATTTCGGGCACCACCTGACACACATGTTTCTCTTGAATGATACCTTCAGATGCTTTGTAAGCCATGGTGTCGACAGCCGCTTCAAGTTGGCGGATATTCCCAGGCCAGTGGTAAGACTTAAGAAGCCCCAAAGCCCCTTCCGTAATAGTAAGGGGGGTTTTTTGATTTTTCTTACCCAGAAAATAATGAACAAGCTCTGGAATGTCTTCCAAATGCTCTCTTAACGGTGGAATGGTGATAGTCACCTTAGCTATTCGGTAAAAAAGATCTTCTCGGAAGACCTTGTTATGAATGGCCTCCCTCAAATCTTTATTGGTGGCGGAAAGGGTTCGAAAATGAACTGTGCGCTCCTCAATGGAACCAACTCGCTGCACTTTTCTTTCTTGAATCACCCGCAGGAGTTTGGCCTGCTGGTGGAGCGGCATTTCTCCAATCTCATCCAGAAACACAAAACCCCCACCCACTGCTTCGAAAGCACTGGCTCTGTCTTTTTCAGCTCCAGTAAAGGCACCTTTTATATGACCAAAAAGCTCTGACTCT
>RFNV01000246.1 GCA_009927005.1 Pseudomonadota bacterium | reverse complement strand
CCCCTTACCGTTCGTATTGAGACTTTTAAAGCATCAGGGCACTGAAGAAGACCAGCTTACTTATGACAAACTCATTGCAGTGGGTTTTATCCAGAGCATGGTGGGTGCTCTGATGGGTTTCATTAAATTACTAGGAAACCTGACAGATGCCACCAAACTAGGAGAGGCTGTTGCCTTCATTGTTCTTGTTCTGCTCTATGGAGCTCTTCAGGCTCTGTTCTTTCTTCCAAGCACCAAAAGCTTTCAGTCAAAAAACAGTCTTCTCTTCGGGGCAGTGGCTGTCACTTTCGTCTTTGTCGCAGTAGCGGCTACTTTTTGGGGCCTTCAAAAATAAAGGCCTCTGTCTCCAGATGTCACACCAGCCAAGTAATCTGAAGTTATGGAAAGACGAGATAGAAAACTAATACTTTTTGGTATTTCAATGGTTCTTCTGGGCCTCTTCCTTGGCCGTAGAGTCTATGCTGAGGGAGAAGGTGAACCGGCCTGGCTCCAATCTTTACCCCCTTCAGATGCCTTTTATCGCTATTATGTTGGAAGAGGAGAGTCTTCAAAGAACGAGCAAGATGCATTTTCAGAAGCCTATCTCAATGCTCAAGAGCAAGCCCTTAAAGAGAACTTTGGCGTAGAAGCACAAATCCGAAACCAATCCTTCGAAACAGAGAAAGAGGGAATTCTCACAAAAAGTATTTCTGAGCGTTCCCAACGAGTGAGATTAAAAGGCTTTGAACAAGTAGAGTTCTTTAGAAAACTAGAAGAGGGAAGTACCCAGGTGTGGATTCTCTTTCGCTACAAAAATAGCGAAATCGAAAAAGAACGAAAACGATTAAGTAAAAAGCAATCAGATGAGCCCATAGTGTTTCACGAAGAGGGAATCGATAACTCTGCCAAGGGTGGCTTGAAAATTGTTACTTATCCTTCAGGTGCCAATATCTTCATTGATGGCACGATGGTGCCCTTTCAAAAGACTCCCTATACGATGTATGGACAATTAGAGCCCGGGCCACATGAGATTCGACTGGATCATCCGAATTATGAAATTGCTAAGAGAACTGTAGTTTTTGAAGTGGGCAGAGTGACTCATCTTGAAGTGCAACTTCAAAAAGCATTTGGAACACTGAAACTCACTTCGAATCCAAGTGGGGCGAAGATTTCACTTAATGGTAAGGTAATCGGAAGAACTCCCCGTGAAGAAATAAAAATAAGAGTAGGTGAGCCTACTTATGTAGAAGTATCTCATCCAGAAGCTGAGAGGATGGCGAAGGAAATTTCTGTAGTAAGGGGACAGGTCACTGAAGAGCATTTTGAAATGACTCCTAAGCCGGCTTTCTTTCAAGTGAGCAGCAGTCCAGAAGGCGCGGCTGTGGTGCTTCGTGGCCAAAAAATATATAGGGGAACAACGCCGACGGACCTTATTTCTTGTGAAGCAGGGGAATATTCACTCGAGATCAGTAAACCCGGCTTCGACACAAAGACACAAGCCATTACGATTCGTGGAGGAGAACGAAAAGTTCTTCCGACCTTTTCTTTGGAAAAAGAAATTCCAAAAGACCAGCCAGTTCCAGCACCCGAAATCAGTAAACCAAACCAATCGGGCCCGGCCAATCACCCTTATCAATCGGCAGTGTTTGGACTGTCGTTCATCGGAATGGCATCCACTTTCGATAAGCTCGACCAACCAGGGTATGGGGGAAGCGTGAGTCTTGAAGTTAAGCTTGCTCCCCATGTGGGGCTCTTTGCTGAGGGTATTTACAAGGTCTCTGGGACGGTAAAATACAAAAACGGTGAGGTATCTAATAGCTCGTCTGGTTACCGAGTAGGTCTTCCCATTTATGGGAATGCCGAGAAGGGTTCGGTATTTTTTATCTCTCCTGAAGTCATTGGGCTCTCTACTTCGTTAAAACTCGACAAAGGGTCCTACGGAACCCAGGACATTAGTGCATCTCAGACGGGATACGGTGTTTCTATTGGAGTCTTAGGGCTTGATCAAAACACTAAAAACGGTCAATTCTACCGGTTGAGCGTTCATGGTTTTGGGGATGGAGGAGGGTATAAGGGCAGCACAGCAGTTTCCTTTGGCCTGGGGGTGATCTTTGGCCAATAGAAAGTACATTCTTATTCTTTTTGTTCTTCTTCTACAAAGCTGTGGAGGAGATCACTCCAATGAAGATATCCCGTTGCCAGATGCAAGTAATGGTTCCGGGATTTACATTCCCCCCGGCGAAAGTAACGGCAGTAGTAGCGGTGGCGGGGGAAGTTCGAGTTCGGGAAGTCAGGGGATTCAGTTTGTAAAAAATCAATCTATCGCAATGGCAACGGATGAAACCTATCAAGGTGCCACATCAGATGGGACTAATTTATATCTTCTGACTGAGAGGTCGCTCACCTATCCTTCAAAGCAGAGAAAAATCTATAAAGTGGATCCATCCAGCGGAACGAAATCGCTTCATTGCTCTTGGATTGATACGGACTATATCGTTGGAGGGTTCATTGCGGTCGGTAGTAATTTCTACATTTACAAGAGTGTCATCGGCAAAGAATTCAAACGAGTGACGATTTCAGGATGCAGTCAGTTGTCTAATTTAATTGCCGTAGATTCTCCCAACTCATATTTAACTCCAGCCATGGCCTTTGATGGCAGTAATTTCTTCTGGTCTGGTAGGCTGGGATCCTATGGAACCCCCTACTCGTTACTTCGCGTGAATTTAGACTCAGGAAGCATTAACACGGATCTTCCCGAGACCATTTTGGGGGCCTACACCACTGATTGGGGAAGTCTAAAAGCTATCGCGGTAGCGTCGGGTACGAAGTACGCGATATTTTCTCCAAGCTATCGGTCTTATACGCTCTGGATATTCTCCGGAGGAACTGCCAGTGTTTATCCACTGGATAATAGCTATCTCAACTCCTACTCAGACCCCACTCAAGCCGCAATGATTGGTACGGGGACGTTGGTTCTCTTCATGATGGAATATAGCAGTCTGAAGATTAGTTATTTTGGGGTTGATTAGGATAGGTCTTTATAGTGTTTCAGATCCAAAACCTGGCCACCTAGGTCCCTCACGATTCGAGCAAGGTCGCTATCGTTGGTTATTAATTCAAGATTTAGTCGGATTGCTGTATCACCGATCAAAGCATCGCGCTCATTAGATTTTTGTCTTTTTGGATTTATTTGATTGAGAGCTTCCAGTATTTGTGAGTAGGTCGATCCTTCTCTAGATCTGAAAAGGTCAGAATTTGAAAGATTAAGATTCTCAGCCAATGTTGGAAGAACAGCATCTGGAATTTTCGACACCATTTTTAAAAGTAATTGTTTCCTTCGGTGTTCCTCGGGTGTTTTTGGCTCAAACTGTCTGATTTCTTCAAGCTGAACATTGGTAACGAACGGTGAGAATCTTTCTAACAGTTTTGCTTCATCAATTTTCCCATCCACCAGATGATTAAAAACATTGGTGTCTAGCAACCATCCTCGAAGACTTGTAGATTTCATAAAATGGCTTTCCTCTTTAAAAATAGAGGCTACTTTAAAATAAGTACCTCTGGGTTCTACCTAACTCTATTTAAGGCATTTCTAGGGCCTCTATAGATGCTAAAGGCCACACTTCTGCGGCAGAAAACATAAATAAAACAACAGCTTAAGTTCCGCAGGAATTTGTTTAGTTCTCCTTCGTTTAAGCCGAAAAAGTAATATCAGGTCAGATTTCCTAAAAAAGCACGGATGCTCATATGAATCACTCTAAATTGAAAGCTGGTAACACAGTTACGTGGCGAAGTATTGAATGGAAAGTCTTAGCCAGTGATAGAGATACCTATGAGTTACGACCAAAAAAACCAGAAATAGCGGCAATTGTTGGTCCCATAAGGTTCAAAAAAGAAATCGAGCTTCCCAGTCAGCCGGTCATCAAAGAGAGTATCAACGACTTGAGTATTCCCAGTTCCCTTGATCCAAAGGACTGGGATCCGGAATACTTAAGATGGAAATTTTTAATAAACTCTAGATTTCAGTCAACGTCGGCAAACAAGCTATTGTGGGGTACGGCGGTACCAATTCAACAGTTAAATCGACAGCTTTTGCCCACCTATCATGGAATTCAACAGAAGTATCCGAGAATACTAATTGCGGATGATGTCGGTCTTGGGAAGACAACAGAGGCTGGTCTTCTCATATCAGAATTACTGGCGCGTAAATGGGCGGAACGAGTCCTAGTAATAGCACCAGCACATCTAGCGCAAAGAAAATGGCAAACAGAGCTTAATCAAAGATTTGGCCTTTGTTTTTCTCGGGTTGATAGCTCCAATCTCCTAAACATCCATGATAATCGCCTTCTTTCAGCAGACGAAAATCCATTTCAACACACAGAACGTCTGATTTTATCTTTAGACTATGCAAAAGAACCACATATCCGACGAAAGCTTGAGGAGGCGGAGTGGGATTTAGTTGTTTTTGACGAATGTCACCGAATTGCTAATAGAGCAAGTCACGAAAGCTCCAAAAGGCTCAGATATCTCCTCGCTGATAAACTAGCATCGAGAACTAGGGGACTCATTCTTATTTCAGGAACTCCTCATGACGGGGCTGATGATTCATTTGAATCATTAGTTGAGCTGTTATCAAGGAAATCAGAGAAAGTCCCCAAGCCTCCCCGGCCTGTCATCATAAGACGATTACGAATGGAACTTAGTAAAGATGAAGCGCTCTTGGCGCCAGAACCACAATTTGCGGTTTATGAACCGTCAAAGGAATGGATCCGAACTGCCGAGTTACTTTCAAACCTCATAGTAGCCATGAAAAAAGAGAAAGTACCAGGGGCAGATCTTTTTCAAGTGCTTGTTTTTAAGAGATTTATATCAGCTCCTGAATCACTATTAAAAACACTGGGTTTTTCAAATGAATCCGAGGAAAACGAGCAAAAGGATATCAAGACCCGTTTGATAGTTCAGGCCGCTCAGGAGAAGCCAGTTTTAAAAAATTATATCAATGAACTCAAAAAGGTTGTGGAGCTCCTTATAAATAAGGATCCAAAGAAAGCCTGGTTAACGGCCCATATAGCCCAAATTCCAAAAGATGATCGACTACTCATTTTTACTGAATTTGAAGACACTGCGACCGCAATTGAAACAGTAGTGAAGGCAACCGGAAGAAAAGTATTTGTGGTGAGTGGATCGGATCATAAACAAATCAATGAAAAACTCACGGCTTTTAAATCCAAAAAAGGTTCAGTTCTTATCACGACTGATACTCTTTCGGAGGGAGTTGATCTGCAAGAAAACTGTCATCGCCTTCTGCATTATGATCTTCCATTTAGACCTTATCGCATCGAACAGAGAAATGGCCGTATAGATAGGATGGGGCAAAAGAGTAAGCCACAAATTACAATGGTAGTTCCCGTTGAGGAGCGGTTGGAAACAATCGGAAACTCCGTTGCGACAAAGGCTCTAAGCATCTCAAGACTTTACAAGCACCTGTCTCGTCAAAAGGAAAGGCTGGGTTCTATAGTCCCGGTTCTGGAATCAATAAAGAGCCTTCAGGGGAAATCCGAGGTCTCGTTTTTCCTGAACCTTGCAGATATCGAAGAGGAAGTAACCAACTTTAAAGATCCCGCTTTCAAAACTCAAGCCATTGAAGAGTTAACTGTTGGAACTCAGGTTTATTGCTTGGATAGAAGGTCATCGTCGCCCGAACTGAAATGGTCAGCTCAAACAGACCTTGGGCTCCATCCCAACCTAATTAGAAAGACTCCGGCACTGCTTAAGGTTCTGGAGAAATATCTAAGTGAGGGATTGGGTGAGTCAGCGGTCATCAGTGAATCGGGTGAACTGTCCAGCAATGCAACAAAGGAGCTTCTGCAAGATCTTTATCCGATCTTCAATAAAGAGAGCGCATCAAATATTGAAAAGATGAACCTTTTTCCTGCAAAAGACTGTGTAGGCGAAGATAATTCAGAATGTTTAACGTGGGGACATTTAGTTTGGGGTACTTTGAATCTAGCAAATGACTACAATGGCTCAACAAAAGACAATGTGGCGCTCTCATCGGTACAATCCGAAAACCCGGTCGCCATCGGGTGTTGGAATACAAACCAAGGAATAATAATTTCAGCAGCGGAACTTAGGAACAACAGATGGAATCCTTTAGCTGATGAGGTTGCCGAGAGCATCCTTTCTGAAGAACTTGCGGCTGTCGATCTTCGTAAAAACCGAGTTACCCCTAAAAGAATTCACGAAGACCATATAAAAGCCGTTTTTGATTCCTTAAGTGAAAAGGCTCTTAAAAGGGATGAGAGTGCCGAATTCCTGGGGCTGATCCTTCGTCCCGAGGGAGGTCAAAGATGATTCGCCTATTTGCAGAATTTGAGAATGATCGATTTTTGGATGCGGGTCTTCTTGAAAAACTTCTTCCAAAAAGTGAATCCAAACTAAATGAAAAGCTTCAACAGCTCCGTGATTCTAATGTCCTAGTCGAACATAAATCTTGGATCGAGTTTGCCAAAATGGGGGTACTGAAGGGGTATTGTGAGGCTCCTAATGATGCGATCGATCTTCTTAAAGCTTTCTGCCAGCTTTTGAAATGGGATCTGGATCTTCTTGAGGTTGAAACTGTCGCAAAGAAGGTGGTTGGAGGGCCCAGCTTGAATCTGCCGCACCTAATACCCGCGTTGAAGCCTAATACTTCTAGAGACTATCAGCATCCGAGCCGAAAGGTGCCCGTTTTGTTCTCAAGAGCCCGACACTCCGAGGAGATATTGGTAGGCTCTTCTGATGTCGACATGGATTTCAAGGTGATGGAAGGAGCACCCGATTCGGCGTTGAACATATTACTAACTGAAGAAACGCCCTTCGCCTATCAACTCTGTGCCGATAGCGTAACCATTTGGAGAATGCGGGGAAATATCCCCGCTAGTTTTACTATCTTCTTCGAGCGGGCTCTCGAAAGTACTAATTCGAGAAAACGGACTGAAATTATTCTTTCGTTGCTTTTTACACCCTATTTTCTGGAACCACCCGAGAAGGCGCTTGTCTCAGTCGATGATGTTCTTTCAGAAGACAATTATGGGCGCTACCCCATTGACCAATTAAGAAGGCGTTTCAAGGAAACAATGGAGGCGATGGGTACCGCAGTCTATGTTGTGAGCGCAAATCAAAAAAGGGGTCTGAAGGTTGGGCGGGGCCAAAAGCGGAGAGTAGAAATTAGAAATCCAAAACAGCTTCCGATCCCCCAACAGATACGAGTTGAGGTTTCAAGATATTTATTCCGTTTGCTCTTCCTGTTTTCCTCAGAGGCAAAGGGACAGATTACCAATAAGATGCTCTCCAACCCCAAAGATCCATCAATCTATACCACGTATTTCATTAGAAAGCGTGCCGCAGCAATGAGAAGGACCCGTAATAAAGAATGGCTTAAAGGCACAACCTTTCTTTGGGATTCTATAAACGACACTTTTAAGCTCTGTCAGCAAGGTCTCAAGACTAGCGCGCTGGAGATCCCGCCTTTCGATGGCCAGTTGTTCGATCCATCCCGAATACCATTTCTGAGCCAATTAGAGCAAGGGTTGCCAGACAGTGTAATGTGTGAAGTTATAGATCAGATTAGTAGAGTTACCACAAGATTCGGAACTCACGAGTACTGTGATTTCAAAACCCTTCAGGTCAATCACCTTGGCGAAATTTATCAATGGTTGCTTGAATTTGAGCCAAAGATTTTGAAAGGTGATCACTGGGTCGTACGTGAAAAGCAGAAAGATGAACCGTTTTATATCTCAGACCAGGAGCGAGATTTACTTGAAATTAAGGCAGGGGAGAATTGTAATCCGATAAGACAAGAGGGGCCCATCTTCAGGATGAACCCGAAGTCCACTGTGAGATCCCAAACGGGAACTCACTTCACGCAGGCCGCACTTGGAAAAAGAATCGCCGAGGAAGCTCTCTCCGATATCTTGAGGCCTTTTGAGGAAAAACATGACGTCGAAGGCATTTTGAGCCTTTCCATGCTTGAACCTTGTATCGGAAGTGCGGGAATCATGGCAGAAGCGGTAAACATTGCAGCTCGTTCTTTGGTGTGTGCGAGTTTAAAAAACAAAACGGAGCAACAGGCGTTTCGGTCAGGACATAACCCGAGTCCGATTACCCAACAAACAATACAGTACGCTAAGCGCAGGGTGGTCGAAAGAATGGTCTACGGGGTTGATAAGATGATAGATGCAGTCGAGTTAGCCAGAGCAGCCTTATGGCAGGAATGTGCTACTCAGACCCTTCCTTTACCCTTCCTAAATCATAAGGTCCGTACCGGAGACTCTCTTGTCGGAACGTGGTTCTTGGAAAAAAAAGGAAATATTCCGCCTCGGTGGATCTTCCCAGGAACCATGCCCCTAAATGTATGGGAGAAAAAAAATATTAAAGGGATGTTTCCGGCAGAAGCTGAATCAGTTGCTGAGGCCCTTAATAAGTGGAAAGAGGCAACCCCCGATGAAGCTTTGATCTCAAGGCTTCCAAAGAAGGTTGAAAAGATTATTGGCCAGATTGGAGATGTAAGAAAGAGATTTCTTTTTGAAACCCACGGGGAAAAGGCATCTGCTCAAGTACACAAACAAGAGGCGTTATATTTCCAACTACTAGATTACAACCCCGATCGCCCATCCTCAGATGCCCTGACTTTGATCCAAAAGACAGACGATGAGTTTGTGAAAGTTGTTGAGAATCTCCCTGAGTATCGCCGCCTGCGTATGTTAGGTGATATCGCAACAGCCTTATATTTTTGGCCCGCTGAGAGAGCAAAATATTATCCTAGCCCAGAGGTCTATAAGAACATCCTGGTTGGCCTTGTCGAAAACGATCCTGGGAAATACAGAGGAAGGTCGGAAATAAAAGCGATTCGAACGGCGCTGGGGGTCGCGTACAAGCATGTCTTTTTCCACTGGGAGATCGAGTTTCCAGAACTCTTCCTAAATGGAAAAAAACCAGATATTTGTTTGTCAAATCCACCTTGGGACAATCCGAATATTAATGAAGCAACATTTTGGAAACAACACCACCCCTTAGCGGGCAAGGGAGAGTTTAGCAACAAAAGGGTTGCTAGGGTCGCATCCAAACTCAAAGAGGCCCCTTCTTGGGAAAAAAGTTTCTTGGGCGACAGGCAATTCAGTCACTTCATGAAGAAATCAGGGGATTATGAAACACTCGACGATGAAATCGATTTGCACAGACCCTTTGTCGAGCAGTTGAAGCGTCTTGCCTCACAGAGGGGAACTCTTCTTTTGCCGCAGTCATTGTGGATAAACGAGAGTTCAAAACGTTCTCGTTTGCTTGGAAAAAATGTTCTTGGTTGGGATCGACTAGTTGGTTTTGAAAATCAAAATAAGAAGTTTTTTTCAGGTATCGATAACCGTTATTGCTTTGGTATTTGCAGGTACAATCCAGGCAAAGAAAGTAAGCAACTTGAAGTAGTATTTCGGGTTCGCTCTATCGATGAATTGAAGGCGATTGAATCAAAGAAGATCGAGTTTATGAATTCAGGAGATCGAAGGGAATTTGTAAGAGTCGACTGGAGAGTTGCGGAAAAACTATCGGAAGATTTGGCACTTTGCGAAGCCAGAACCAGTACGGATGTTGAGATCTTGAAAGCACTGGCTAAGACTGGGCACACAGCAGGTGAATGGTTTCCAGAAAAGGGAAAGTACCGAGACTTCGATCTTTCTCAGGACCTAAAAAAGGGCCTACTAGTACCCAAAGAAAAGGCAAAGTCAGGTGATCTACCCCTGTGGAGGGGCGGACATTTTCATATTTGGAAACCGTATTTTCAACAAGAGGACCCAAATAAAAGTTTTGAAAAGGGGCAGACCTACTGGGCGAGCATTTTGAGGAGTGACCTAAAGAAGACGTTTAAACCCTACACTACGTTGTTTGCTCGGGTGGACGCATTGGAAAAATTACCTAAGACTGAAAACAACGATGGCCAGTTGGTTCCCATTTACGAGAACTGGCGACTGGCCTGGAGGGTAATCGGAAGCTCCACCAATCGGAGAAGTTTGGTCGTCTCACTCGTTCCACCTGGCGTGGTAATGGCCCATACGGCTTATATAGCATCCTTTGGGAGAAATGAAGTACTTCTGAAGTTTTCTGCAGCCGTTTTGGGTTCGCTTGTTGCTGATGCAGTAACTAGATATTTTGGAGTCATCGCACAAACTTTACCAAACATTCGAAGGATTCCAGTGCCACCCCTGGAGAAAATACCGACAAAAATAAGTAATCTAATTGTTGATAAGATGGACAGTATGATTTCGAATTCTTTAAAAGAGGAGAAAAAGAATGAAATTGCAAACCAGCTGAATGCATTGATAGCCGTGTGTTATACAAAGACAACTGGAGCTGCTTTTTCTAAAGAGTTTTTCATCCACATTATGGAAACACAATTTGCCACTCTTTTTGGGAATGGAGCGGACACACCTAGTAGCGGTATCCACGATAATCAGGAAACTCCTGACGAGGATAGAGGACAACCTTTGGAACTTGATAAGGAATTGATCCTTACCCTCTACGACAAATACCTGAAGGAATATGATCAGTGAATATTAAGAGACCTAAAGGAGCTTCTTCGGCCTTTCAGGGGGTTGATTCCCTCCAGTTAGCGGAACTAGTCAAAGAACAGTACGTACGGTATTTTGAATCAGAGTTTCCAATTAAGGATCAGAATCTTCGAGCTGCCTTACACAGTTTCATACGCTCATCAAAAAGCCCTATTTTTCGCGGGCCATACATCCAGGTCAGTCAAAATCTAGGAGAAGCGAAGAAAAAAGTAGATTATGGTTTAGATTCGCGATTGCTCTCCAGACTGCCCTTCGAGCGGCCCTATATACATCAAGGTTTAGCCTGGGAAAGGATTGCTTCGGGAAAGCCAAACACGATACTTGCCTCAGGAACTGGCTCTGGCAAAACAGAAGCACTACTTGTTCCTTTGCTCAATGATCTTCTAAGAAATCCAAAGGCGGGTTTACGTGCGATCTTGGTGTATCCAATGAACGCACTTCTTAACGATCAATTGTTTCGATTAAATGGAAGAGAGGGCGAAGTAGGACTGTTAGATCCTAAATGGGGAATCACTGCAAGAGACTATACTGGCAGTACCGCGAGAGAAGATCGAGTGGCGATGCAAGATGAGAAAACCCCCAATATCATTCTAACGAATTATAAGATGCTTGAATTAATGCTCCTGCGTGGCGAGCTTCAGAAAATGTTCGCACAAAACCCTGGCTCTCTCTCGTGGCTGTTTTACGACGAGCTGCATACCTATATAGGGGTAAAAGGTGCGGAAGTTGCGTATCTAAACCGCAGGCTTAAATCTGCCGCAGGCTTATCAGATGGAATGCTGAAGTGTATTGCAGCTAGTGCCACTGCGGGCGAAGGAGAAGAGGCTACTCGATCACTTACTCAATTTGCCATAAAGTTCTTTGGGGAGGAATTCTCGGTAGATTCGGTGATAGGGCTACCCCAAAAGAAGGGGGGGTATCCGCTTGCAATTCAAGGCGAGGTTTCACAGCAAAAGTTAGGTGATACCGAATTCCGGAAGAGCGTTGAAAACCGTTTAGCATATGCCTTTTCAGAACCAAGAACTGTTGAAAGCGCCTTGCCCTTTTGGACGGAAAAGGATGAGGCGCGTATTGGGCAGCCCGACCAGGTCAACATGACTGAGTTAAGCCAATCGCTTACAAATCTGTGGCCTAATGGAAAGCCTTTAAGCGGAAATCAGTTAGAGCATCGCGTGCACCTTTTTCTGCGTGGATTTATTGCAGTAGAGCACTCAATAGAAAACACAAATTGGAACTTTGAGACAACTGAAGCTCAGAAGCGCCCCCTCTTTCCGGTTGCATTGTGTCGCGAGTGTGGTGAAGCGGGCTACCTGGTTCGACTAGTTCCTGGATTTGAAGGGAGCAATACTTGTAGGGTTGAACCAAATGTTGGAATTGATGCTAACAAGGACCCTTATGCTGCTTGGCTAACACCAGAGGAGCCCGAAGGTGAAAAAGGGCAAAAAACGCTAACAATAAATTGGAGTGATGAGCTGAAAGCATATGTAACAAGCGAGGAGGCACAAAGTGGAATCTCTCTTTTTTGTACTGAAGTGTCTGCCGACAAAGAACGAGTGAAGGGATTTACGAAATGTCCTTTCTGCGATGCTCAGAATAACCAAGGCGAGCAGATCAGAAGAATCGCCTCTGGGACCGCGTCTAATGTAACAGTATTAACGGCGTCTATTATGCAGCATCTTCCTCGGGAGAGGCAGAAGCTAATTGCGTTTGCTGATTCACGCCAAGATGTTGCCCTTCAATCTGGATTTACCAATCAGCGCTCTTATCGTCTAACAATCGGTGCTCTCATTTCGGATTATGTGGCAAGACAGCCGAACAGACGAAGCTCAATCAATTTTCGATTCAGAGACTTTTTTGATAGCACTGCTAATTGTATCCCATCGTCTCTGATTCCTGATTTTGAGTTAGACCTTCGAAAAATATCAACTTGGTTAATTCTGGCTAATTCCCCTCTCAGGTCTCGTCGGATCACGGAATGGGCAGGGGACAGACTTGACACACAAATCAACAGCAATCCTATGAAGGAATTAGAGGATTCTTTTAATTTCGAGAAAAGAGACCTGTTGACGATCAACTCAGCGTACTCAATGAGTCCCGAGAGTAATGGGTTTATATGTGTCGACTATCAAGGGAAGAATGGAATGTCTCTGCAAGAAGCTTGCACTGAGGTGGGTTCAAAGATTGGTCTCACCACAGGAGAGACTAAGGTTCTGGTCCGTTGGCTCCTTGATCGAATGAGAAGAATAGACTTAGATTGTCGAGTAACAGTAAAAACGGGGGAGTTACGCCAAGGAAGGGAAGGAAGACAGAAAAAGAAACCTGCTTTCGGCTTGTTGGGCAAATCAGCAATTCCAACAGCCTTCGCTAGGTACCTGGATGGTCTTTTAGATTCAAGAATTTCAAGGACCGATCTTCAGGGGTTTGCTGAAAGATTAATTCAGGAGATGGTGGGCGTAGGTTTATTGGCTCGTGAGAGCGATGGATTTAGACTTGCGACTGAGCGAATGCAGTTGAGCGTCGATTTAATTCTCTACCAATGTAGTCATTGCAAGGTTCGTCGTTCGTATCCCGCAGGTTTTTTTGAAACTGATACTCGCTGTGCCATGGCCCGGTGTCGACAAGGCAGACTAAAACCAATGGATCAAGAGTCTTTGGATGGACTCTTTTACCGTCAAATGGGTTTGATGAGCAAAAGGTTTGAGGCAGTTCATGCTGCGGAACACTCTGCCTGGATACCTGAGGAGCGAAGAGCCTTAATTGAAAAATCATTCAATTCACCAACTACTTTGTTGGGCCAAGTAAACGTGATCGTTTCCTCTCCAACGCTAGAAATGGGTGTCGACCTCAAGCGAACACCAGCAGTGGTAATGAGAAATGTTCCTCCTCTGGTCAGCAGCTACAAGCAGCGAGCAGGGCGCGCAGGCAGAGATACAAAGTCAGCTTTGATCGTAACCCACACTAAACCGTCCCCATACGACAGATTCTATTATGAGTTTCCAGAAAGAATGATTAATGGTCATATTCACCATTTGACCATGCCGATTGAAAACGAGTTGATTCTTTCGAGACATATTCACTCTTACCTTCTGTGGTCGCAGGATGGAAAAATAATTAATTGTCTTAAATCGTGGCGCTCGCTATTTTTCGACGACATTGAGAGCGATTCTTGCGACATAATTGGACAAGAGCCTCAAGTAGATCGTGCCTATTCTCGGCTTATCAATCCATTTAAAGAGAGGTCCAAAGCTGAATTGGATTCTATTTTCCGGGTATTTAAAGGGGCGGATAGGTCTCTGATTGAGATTGCCACATTAAAAGCCTGCGACAGTTTGAAGTTTGCACTCGAAATGAAGTGGTTGCCACATTTTAAGGATTTACAGCGTGATTTTCATGCTGCAGTGAATGATATGGCAAGCGGGCGGCAGGACAGCGAAAAACGGATGAAAACGCTGAGAGGACTTTTGCATAAACACCTCGGTTACCGCTCAACTAGGGAAGGAACAAAATTGAGTGCTTGGTCCCCTCTGTTTTACCTGTCTGATATCGGGTTTTTACCAAGGTACGAATTTCCGGGAGAAACTCTAACTCTAAGATGTATGCCCAATCGAACGGAGGAGAGTTTCGAAGCACAGGAGGATCTGTTCAGGGCTCTTTATGACTATGCTCCGGGCCGGAATCGCCAGATCTGGGCACTGGGCCATAAATATAAACCAAGATTTTTTAGAAGCAGCACAGAGTTGCTTGAATCAAGGTTTATTTGTGAAACACACGGGTTTATCGGAAATGCTCCCGAAGTAAGATGTCCATCCTGTCATGGTGGAAAGGCCTTTCCAGTTTTAAGTCCAACTCGAATTGATGCAGACACCGAAGATGGTATTGATGACTCAGCAGATGAGAGGACATCAAAGGGGGTTATTGCAAAGCATTTTCTTTCGGCAAAGGATCCAAACCTAAAGGATAAAACGTTGCCGCTTTGTGATTCTCTTCCAGAAGAGTGTCGATTTAGTGCCTCGGGTTCAGCAGCCTTGTTGTATAAAAAGCAGGAAATAACTATTACTAGAATTGTCGCTAGCGGTTATGACAGTGGCTCTTTGAGAGGATTCGAATGGTGTGGGTACTGTGCGAATCTCAGAAAAGCTACTAAGGCGGCTGTTGATGTTGCCGACCTCGGCCATAGTAAAGCCTGTTTAGAAGCTACAAATGGAAATCGAGAAATTAACAATACATTATTGTTTGGCCAAAAAACAAACGTAAGTGTAATTGAGATTCGGCTCCCTCGACTGGATTCAAGTGTTCTTGAGGGGAAATCCGAGGAAGAGGCTTATCAGTCATTACTTCAGGCTCTGCTTCATTCCGGCCGCCAAATTTGCGAGCTAGGACCTCGCGGGGAAGGTCTATCGGGCGACATCTTATCAGATGGTTCTCCCTTTTTAATTATTTATGATCCTGTTCCCGGGGGTGCTGGGACTATTCCATATCTTTGGGATAAAGCAAACGAGTGGTTCAAATCTGCCTATGGGCGAGTTTGCGATCTTGGGGAAAGCGAAGGCTTGGGCTGTGACTGCTCTACAGCATGTGATAGGTGCTTACTCGATTACACCAATCAGCGATTTCATCATAGTTTGTCGCGAAGACTTGCAGCGATTTTGTTGAAACATTTAAGACAATCTTCTGTGAATTTTTGGGGGGAGACAGTAGCGGGCCACTCAGTCGACCGGATTGAACTGGGAACCGATCCAGTAATGTGGGATCCAAACAGTCCGCTAGAAAAATACTTTGCCCAGATAGCTTCTGGTTTGTTCAAAGTTAGAGGGAGTCAACTTCGTGCACAGGCAATTGCAATTCCAAACACGGTCACTCCGGATTACAAAGCTATGCAATCGGGAAAATTTCTCTTTTTGGATTCAAAACAACATCACTTTCAAAAGTGGGGGGATTTGGTTTCGGATTGTGGAAAGCGAAATCTGATGACTTCAACTGGTATGTGTTGGGCACCTATTACTAATCGTATGGTAAGAAGTGACTGGCAACTAATTTCCCAAATTTTTGCTTGGGCTCAGGTCGAGCATCAGATGCCTTTTAGATTTGAAAAATTTACTCCAGAGGTGCCCACAAATTCAAAGACGGTTATTAAGTTGTTGCCATCCGCACTCGATAGACTATCAAAACTTCTGGATGATATAGGCAGTGACCTTACTTACAATGAAGTTAGACTGGGTTACTTGGCTAATCAGGCGCAAATCTTTTCTGATTTTAACAGTGGAAGAGGTGATGGAGTTTTGTTGTCTTCTTTGTCGCCTGAAGGAAGGGTCCGAATAATACATTTTATCGTGGAGCAAAGGGGCGATTTTGAACGATATTTTCGAGAGATCCTTAACTCGGTGTTGAGTGGGTTTGAGGTGTATTTGCTTCCTGTTTCAGAAAGTAATGTTTTCAAGTTTGAATCAGTGTTGAATCAGACCGAGTCAAGAGAGTAGCAAAAAGAAAAAAAATAATTTCTGGTTTGTGCATTAAAAAACATGCTGAGTGAAAATAATCCCTCGCTTCAATCTTGCGGGCAAGTCCAAATTAAAAGCCTCAACTTTCAGGATCGGCCATCCCCACTTTGTCTTTCCTTTTCCCGACTCCCAAGTGAAGTCACTACTTTGAGCGGCGACCAAGTGCTTCCGCCGATCTCGATAAAAGGATTGTTCTGAGTCATATTCAAAGGGTTCTCCAAACACCACGGTCCCCACAATTCGCGCTTTAAATCGCCCCTTCTTTCCGGGGGTTTCAATAATGAACATTTCTTTTCCAATATATTTTTTTGGTAAAGGATAGAAGCGGGTTTCAATAGTTTTATTACCCTCTAAAATATTTTGGGACCACGGAGCCTGGATATTTAATCCAGGAAGTGTTCGCTTTCTTATTGGAGCGTCGGCTGTCGCTTTTCTGTTTTTGGTGGTTTTGTGTGGCATTTTGTTCTCAAACTCTGTTGAGCAGTCTTAGTTATATCAGCGCAAGTAGATTTAAATGAGCTGACATTCCCTACGGCATCACAGCAATCTTTTTTGTTGTCCCAGAGACCCTGATATCTGAAGAAACTTTCTCCGCTGGGATCATTTCCAATATAGCAGGTGGAGAAGCGAATCCCATGTTTGTCACAGAGAGCTCTGATACGATTGTAATAGTAATCTGTCTCCGCTTGAGAAAAGTGAATAGAAGAACGTTCAAATTGCACTTCCTCTGAGAAGTGGTCCTGGATTTGATAACCAAGAGCCTTATTCATAAAACGGATATTGGGTCGATAGAGGCGAACCATTCCTACTAGTAAGGAGGGAACAGAGTGTTGTGCAATTGTCTCTACCATATCCCAAGAAAAATAAGGAAAAGGCTTGATGTGTTTTGATTTTTCAAAGTTAGGATCAGAGAAATACCCATCGGGGTAGATAGGGAACAGAGGATTAATTCTTACTGTTGTCCAAAAACCTGCTCTAGAAAGAGTTTCTAAAGCCTTAAGACGCTTCATCGGCTCTGGAGCACCGGGTTCAATCACCTTTGTAAGATTGTTATTGATACTGGAAACCGACATCTGAACAGAGGCCAATTTGCTGTCGAGAAGTTCTATGTATTCCGGTTCTGCCACCAAATCTGAACGTGTAAAAATTATGTAGGGATATCGATAGAACTTGAGGATCTTAAGAAGTTCCTGTGTAACTTTATACTTCTTATCAATCCACATGAAGCTATCCGACATGGATCCGATTCTAAGAGGGACTCTCTTTTCCATTATGTGACGAAACTTATGTCGTTTATCCGTTTCAAAAACCGTATGGAAAGTTTTTCGAAGCGATGAAATATCCATCGGGAACGGCATAGGCTCATTCCAATACTTTCTTACTGAAAGATAACTCTTGGCGTAGCAATAGGCGCAATTAAAAATACAGCCTCGGCCATAGGTATCGATTTCAAATCGATGGAAGCAATTTTTACAATCTTCCGATTCTAATAACTTCATGAAGCTCTTAAATACGATGCCACCTCGGGGTTGGTTTTCTCCGAAGCGCTCCAACAGTTTGTCATACATGGAGTAATCAAAATGATCTGGAAACTTGCTCTTTAATGACTTTGATACCTGCCACATCGGCCCCGAAATGGGCCCGTTAAATTTAGGGGGAACTGTTTTGGATAGGGGTATCTTAAGTAAAGTGGGATACAGAGAACCCATGCTTGGAAGGCCCGAATTTGGTGCACTGAGATTGGTTTGAAACGTGTCCATAAGCTAGAGAACTGACCTTTTAACACGGTGCATAAAAATGGGCAACACAAATGTAAAATAACCGTAATTATTAGATTTTATCTTTATCCTGATTGAGTCTTTCCGTGAGCCGCCGAATTAGATCCCGTGCCTCATTCAGGAGTTTGTTATCGATGGTATTGGTCGAAAACCCCGAATCGTTTTTTAGAAATGTTATTTCGGCTAGGGTAAGTGCCCTCGCCAACCTCTCCAACACCCCCAACGATAAATTCTGCGGCTTAGTCTCAAGTCTCGCTACATAGGAAACCTTAAAGCCCGCTTTGTCGGCGAGCTCTTTTTGAGTCATGCCGGCTTCGAGACGGGCTTTTCGGATGTTTCTGCTCACGATCTCTGCAAGCGATGGCTTCTTCTTTTTCACGGTTCGAGTATAATAACTCAAAAGTTAATAAAAATAACTTTAAAATTGACACGAAAAAGGCGGTCCTAGCCTGGATTTGAGTGAGGTATTTATGATGAGAATTTTAGAGTGGCTCGGTGGAGTGATGTTTCTAATAGCCCT
>RFNV01000164.1 GCA_009927005.1 Pseudomonadota bacterium | reverse complement strand
AGGGGCAGGGCTAGAAGCAAGAGATCTTTGTGGGGGATTCAAACGTAAGAAGTTAAGAGTGGCTACGGCAATCAGGACCAAACTGAGTCTTCCCATTAACACCTCCAGGGATATTGGAAGTGTAGCGCGGGCGAGCGTCAGATAAGGTCAATCACCCCTTCCAATGGATCCAACCCTCAAGGAGCATCACCATGGCAAGAGTATCCAGTTCACAGTAGCGAAGAAGACACTGGGTGAGTTCCTGATATTCCTCTTCGGTCATTTCAGAGAACTGCATTTTTGCGTAGGCCATCATAGCGGCACCGCCATCTGCTAGCTCCTCATCGCCGTAAAGCCTATCAAGCTCGTTTCTGTCGAGGTCTTTAAATACTTTATCTAGGAGCTGATACGGGTCTTTGGGCTTCCTATTTTCATCGAGTTCAAACCACTGCTTCTGCTTGTAATTAAGACTTGGAATGCCAGCCTCAGAACCGTAGATGGGTTTTCCGTACTTCTCTGCCAAAAATGAAGAAGCTTCGAGGATAGCGGGCAACACTTGCTTAATAGAGTTTGAGCCCCGCATTCTGGGGTGCCAGAAATAGGATTTCACAAGCTCTAGCAAGTCGACCATTTCACGGTTAGGCTTCCACGGATTCTTTTCTCCACCCGTGGGCTTTGCAATCGTCTGTATCCAAGCAATCAATTCATCTTTATCTGGCACCTCTGATTTCGTAACTTCCAAGAGCTGCTTTCGAATATGACAAAGAATAGTGTTTTCGTGGCTTGCGTATCGAAAGACCGTGCCGGAGTCTTTCTCAAGTTCTTTCTTTAGAGCTCTTACAAAGTCAAAATTGGGAAATTTCCCACGTTCTTGGCAAATCCACTGTCCTTGATGGACGACCTTTCCATCTTTGTGAATAACATGGTGTGAAAACTGAAAAGCCACGTCTTCAAAAGCTCGTCGGCCCTTGTTGAATGGAATTGCGACCATTGAAGTTTCGAAATCAATCATATGAAGAGGATAAGTGAAAGTGCTTAGCTCTTTTTGAAAACCCTCTTTATCGAAGAAAGCGGTTTTGTCGCTGGAAACAAGTTTCTGCCATTGGAGCACGCGTCGGTCGCTCGCACTCAGGCCTGGCCCCTGCTCGCCTTTTTCTTTCCGCTTTTTGTCTGCTCCTGAAACTAAATCGTCTTCAGTTATCTGATCGACGAAGTAAATTCCTGCATCGATGAGATCTTGGCTCTGGAGGTTCCAAATTTCAAAGAGGGGAATACGACGATTAAGCTCCTCTTGAGATAAGGCGAGGGCTTTGGTCCAACACTCTTCAAATCCGCTTTTTTTGCCAGGATGCTCATCTTTTTCGATTCTAAACTGACAAGCTTTACAAGTGCTCGAAAGAGGAGCGTCTATTTTTTTCTGGTTCAAGTGCTGATCCGCCAAATAGTTCAGCCAAGACTCAAAAGTATAACCTTTCGGCCAGTCAGGAGCGTCTCCTCCGTTGGCGGTTCCAGCTTGGATATTAAACACTTCTTTCTCCACTTGGATCGCTATCAGGATCTTTTCGCCGAGCTCTTTCTGGGTAAGGCTTTTATCGTAAACAACACTATCTCGGCCATTTCTTTGAACGAGCTTAAAGCGCTGATTAAGGCCATCCACTGTTGTCAGCGCTTCTTGGTTTGGCAAAAGGAGATAAGGAACTACTACCAGATTCGAGTACGAATTTTGAATCACATGATGTTGGAAAGCGACATCATAGAGATAGGGGGCCCAAGCCGAAGCTAAATGGTCCTCTTTTCTTGCTTGCCAGAAATTTGTCTTCTCTGGGTGGTAGGCTTTGGATTTTACTTCATAAAGGTGGATTCGATTATCTACTTTTTCAACAATGTCTGCTCGAACAAAGAGGTTTTGGTATCGGAAAGCCCCCTCATAAATAATCACATTGTCCCGCTTCAAAAGTTCATCAGTTTGGCGAAGAGCTTCTTGGTAATCCAGCGTTTCGATTTCCACACCGCCCGGAAAATAGAGTTTCGCAAGTGCTCCGACTTGAAAGCCCCCACGGGCTAGGTTTCTTAAAAAAGGGTTTTCATTTTTATCGTTCCCATATTCCTCTTTTCTAGCTTCGTAGTAGAGCTTGTTTGGGCATTCATGAGCTGTCTTGAAACGAGACTTTGTCAGTGGTCGAGTAAGGATATCTGGAAAAGAGGGATTTCTTGGCGAGTTCTGCTTACTCATAGCTTTAGGCTGCTTTCAATTGAGAGTACCTGCTGATGACTCCGGAGGCGGCCTTCATCACTTCACGTCGTAAGTCAAAAGGCTCAAGTACGATTGCATTTTCCCCGTACCCCAAAACCCATTGAATGAGCTCTGGTGAAAGGGCTACTTCTAAGGTCACTACAATAGAGCCATCCGATTTACTCACCACTTTTTGGGAATCGTGCCACCTTCGTTCTTTTACAAAAGGCGCTACGAGTGGTGAAAATTCCACGCGTACGGTGGTGGGTTCTCCCGAAGTAAAGATTCCAAAAGAGTCTTTGAAGTAGGTCGCTGGGTCGACTTCCGCACCTTCGTAAGGCCTATCAAGCATCGTAGCTTCGCTCATTCGAGGTAGGCTAAAAACTTTTACCTTCTTGTCTTTTAGGTCTTCCGCTACCAAGTAAAGTGAACCCTTTGAGAAATAAAGAAAGTGAGGTCCTAACTGTCTTGAGGCCTTTGAGCGGCTATTAGCAGAAGCATAAGTCACTTCTAAAACTTGTTTTTCGGAACACGCGGCTCTTACCGTTTCAAGAAGATCTGGGTCGAGTCCCAATCCCCATCTAGGGCCTGGTTCAAAATGTAACTCTTGCGAAATTTCAGTGAGGTGCCGAATGCCTTTACTGCCGATTCGCTCTTCAATTTTGTGAAAGATAGAATTCAGGTCTTCGAAAAAGGGAGTGTCTTTTAGGGGAGAGAGAACACCACGGGCTAGATAGAGTGCCAAAAGCTCTCTGGATGTCAGAATGAAATGGTCATTAATGCGAGTAAGCTTTTCAAGAGTCCAACGAGTGGCTCCTGTATCATCGCTGATGGCTTCTTCTTTCAAAGGAAAGCCAGCTGCTGTGAGAGCTTCGAGATCTCGGTAGACAGTTCGCTTACTTGCCTCATGGTCGCGATCGTTTAGGCGCTCTGTAATTTCACTTACAGTAAGCCCTTGAGGAGCAAGCTCCAAAAGATTCAATAGAGTGAACAGTCTTGATACTTGTGCGTTTCTTCCTGACATAGTGCCTCTTTATCGGCTTTTTAACGCGCCACTCTCAGTGGAGTTTCCGTTAAGCCTTTTTCACAATTTCTTCACAATTCTGAGTGTAACCGTGGGGGCTGTCAGGGGGGGACAAGGAGTTCAGGAAAAGCGCCTAAACGCCGATTTAATTAATATGCCTGCAAAAAGGAAAGCACGGTCTTCTTACAATAAGCTTAGTCGTACTGCTTATTTGAGTAGTCGTCGCAACAAGCCTCAAATGAGAGCCTTTAGTGGAGAAGAAAAGGAATTAATTGTGGATGCTGTGGACAAACTTATCTCAAATGGGGATAGCCTGCTTGAGGCCTCTCGTAAAATATCGGCTCAGTTTCACCTCAAAGAACATCAAGCCTATGTCTTTTATAAGACTTGGAAAGGTTTGGTCCAGGATCGGAAGGCTCTAAGAAAGAGCCTTGGGGGAAAAGAGATAAATGCATTTGAGTTCAATATCTTTTGTAAAAAGTGTACTTTTGAAAAAATTGCTAGTTGGCAGGGGTGGCCCTTGCGAGACAAGGTACCCTATATTCCCGTCTGCCAAACCAATTTTTGTCCCGACTGTGGTGGGACTGAGCGAATCGAATCTTCAAAAATTGGCTGGGTAAACATTCATGGTGCCTACTCAACAGGTCTTCCTGATTACTGGCGCCTCAAGATTCTTAATGAAGGCGATAAACACTGGGGTTTTCCCTATATTAAATATCAAACCTGTACACGTTGTCGGGGACCCTTAATGGGAAGTATCCATGTGAATGAATTTGTTAGGTCGTGTCCCAATTGTAAAACGACAAAACAAATTACTTTGTTAGATTAGAAGAAATCACTCCATTAGGCTTTCGAGCTGAGAAAATAAGCTGAAAGTCGAGACGACCAGCCAGCTACAATTCTATCGTCCGAAAATCGCTCTCAAAAGGCTACTTTTTTATCCCGCATGCAGTACGAACGTGTTTAAGTATGGTGTTTTCTCTGTCTTTCATAAAAGCTTCGAAAATATTCGCCACCTCATCATTAGAAGTCGATTCTTGTGCCCCCAGCAAATGGTTTTTTGCTTCATTCGTTATAAAATGGGCCTGAAGAATTTCTGAATCTTCTCTAGGAAAAATCAAACGGTCTTGAATATAGTCGGAAGGGGACTTTCCCGAAATTTGCCCGTTTGTCTCATCACTAATCAGAGTTCGGTTGATGATTGAATTTACTTTGCCTTTATCTATAATTCCATGAGCTTTGAGATATCTTTTTGGAAAAATATGATGGTCTTGGAGTGTTTGAAGTTGGATATTTTCAGCTCGCCGCCAATCTCGGGCACCGTTTATACTCAAAAGACAAAAAACACCAGAATATACTGAGCTTGCGTGGCTAGTAGATTCGCGAATTTGGAATTCCTCTGAACCAATAGTTCTACTAGCCTCAACTAAAACGGTTGGAATGGTTTTGTTGCCATTCCAGTAGCTTACAAACTCGGCATAATCCTTTCGGGATTTGCTTTCAACAGCACTAGAATAACGTTCTAGAAATACATTACACCAATACCAGTTCCGCAATTCCTCTCGAGGTGCATCTCCTAGCCTGTTGTCATCGATATAAGCTCGAAGCGCAGCCAGAACTGGAAGTAGTCCAAAACCGGGAAGCCATTTTCTATCGAAAACGCCAAAGCCATCGGGTGCCACTAATTCTATCTGCTCTAAAGCCCGTTCCATCGCCTTAGATGCTCTTCTCCAGTCTTCCTTAAAGCCAGAGGGGTCTAGATCAATGAGAATTTTAGGCTTGGGATCGAGGTTTCGCATCAGAGCAAGTGTTCGAAGAACTAAAACACCAAGTTTGTTTGTGTCTGCTTTACCAGCGGACCAGGTTCTTAGCCGCGGGTAGTTCTTGCATGACTCTTCCCATAGGTCATGCAATCGAATCTCTGAACGAAAAAGTCGAGCTGTGAGCAGGTCGTATATCGAGAGATCAACTCCTGTTGAATTTAACTTTTCAAAAATTGCACACACTTTACCGATTGAATTAGAAGTTTCCTCTTCCATAATTGGGATATTCACAACCGGAATCTTAAATCCAAGAAACTTCTCGCAAGCTATTCTCCACTGTCTTCTCCAATTTGCCCGATACTCATCCAGAGAGGCCGGTTCGTTTTCTCTTAACCAGTCATCGAAACCATCAAGCCAAGAATTAAACGCTTCATTACTGGCCAGGCTTGTCATGGGAACAACTCTATCTCGATATTGTTGGCTCGGCTCTAAGAGATTATTTATATCCCTTGGTTTTCTAACAAAGATAAAGTCATCATCATCGATATTTGAAAGAATAAGGTTTAAGTTTAAGAAAAACCATCTTCTCGATGAGTTTTTTAGTGGAAGATCCGGAGCATAAAGCGCATACACGAGTGATGTGATTCGTTGTTGTCCATCAAGGATTAGATTTGTAGGTTTAAGGACCCTATTTTCTGGTTGCGCTCCTCGAAGGGGGGTTGGATCAAACGGGGGCCTATTGGGATTGCAGGTAAGAAGCAAGAGCGAGCCTACATAGTAGTCCCGAAAAATGGAGCGAAGGAGATCTCCAACTTCATCAGTGGTCCAAACGAAATCCCTTTGAAAGTTAGGCAAACACAAATGCCCTACATGAGCCGAGTCAACTAACTTAACTAATGTGACTATATTTTGATTTATTTCCATTGGTGCTCCAAATCTGGGAAGTACGATACGGTGTTAACTAGAAATCGGCTTTTTGACGCGCCACTTTCAGTGGAGTTTCCGTTAAGTCTTCTTCACAAGTTCTTCACAATTCTCAGTGTACCCGTGGGGGCTGTCAGGGGGGACAAGGAGTTCAGGAAAAGCGATCGTTACGCAGCCTTTTTCGCCGAAGAAATATGGGCTCTTTTGTTAATAATCCTTGAGAGCGAGCATTTTAAGTTTTCAAGAATGACCGGGGTTATAGTTCCCTTACCTTCAAAGGGCGTAATAGAGGCATCTGCAAGACCCAAAAAGGAAAAATTGCTCCGGGTAAACAACATTTGCTCACCTAAAAATCGGGGTACATCGTTGGCTGCCAGAAGGCAGATGTTCATTACGGCTGCAACATTTTTTGAGTAAAACTCGGTTGAACCACCCCATACCTCATCATCCTGAAGAACATGTTGCGGTTTGTTAAAAAGAGGAAGGGGTCTTGTGAAAACAATAAGGCCATTCTTGGTTGTTTTCGAATTAAATGAATCCATCTCTGGATTACCAAGATCAGACAGGGGACAAACACAAAAAATATCGAGAAGCGTATTAATAAACTCTTGGTTTTTGATTTCCTTCCAAGAGAGTCCAAATGACCATTTGTGACCGCTAAGATTACTTAAGGGTTCCTCAGCAATATACCTCTGGACGTGGGGTACCCACCCACTCGAGTATGAGTGAGTCTCATCAATGACCAAGGAAAGATAATGGGAGTTTCTACTATCTTTAGGTTTGCATTGTGTAGTGTATAAATTAAGTTCAATTTCGATTCGTTGGTCTTGCGCCTTAGTTGCAAGCTCTTTGGTATAGCTATCTGGAGAGGCTCCGTACTTTAAAAGAATTCTGGTGATATCGAAATAACCGCATCTCACGGCTACATTGAGTGGGGTTGTTTTTTCGTCTCCCTCGTTTGGATTAACCCCCGACTGGAGAAGTGTACGAACCAAAGCAAGGTTTCCATCTTTACAGGCTTTAAATAAAGGCGATTCAAAATTCATAATAAGCTCTTTCGGAATTTCAGAGGTCCACTCTCAGTGGAGTTTCCGTTAAGCCTTTTTCACAATTCCTTCACAATTCTGAGTGAAACCGTGGGGGCTGTCAGGGAGGGACAAGGGGGGAGTGCGACCTTAAGTGACAAACCCAGGAGATATTCTGAGATCAAGAAAGCGAGGTATCTCATGACAACGCAAAAAGAGGCGCGACTATCCTTTCTTGAGGGACTTTTAGAGACATTGCCCTTTCGATTTTATCGGAGCGCTATCAGACGAATGGAAGATGGGATTCTCCTCACTCTCTCATTTACCGTAGAAGAATCATTTCCCGAACTTTTGAAAGACCCTAATCAGGGTGAGCAGGGAAAATACTTTGTACTGTCAGCTGCTGCTAGTGATGAGTGCCAGGAGTACTTCGAAGGAACTGCATTTACATTCCTGGATGAAAACTACTTCTCTGAAGAACTCTATGAACGAAATTATTTTATAGCCTACGAGGCCCACACCTTTGCGGAAGATGTGAAGTTGGTCATGGAACGTCACTCGAATAAAGGGAAGGAAAAATTATGAAAAACATCGCATTTGTTATCTTTCAGCTTCTACTTTGGGTTCTCTTCGGTGCATCCCTAGGATTAAACCCATCTGTCTTTGTTCACTTTACGGCTCTCGCCTTCATAGTGGTCGCGCAATTGATGTTTCTTTGGATAAGTCAGAAACTGAAAAG
>RFNV01000293.1 GCA_009927005.1 Pseudomonadota bacterium | reverse complement strand
AAATTGCCGAGGGCTGGATAATGGTGTTTTTTCAGTGACTTGGCAAGGCTTTTTAACGAGAAAGTACTTTCACTCGGGCCTTCTTAAACCCCTGAATATCTTGCTGGAATTTCTCAAAAACTTCCGAGGCCAGGTCCCAAGGCTCAATCCAAAGCTCTTTGAGCCCAGAAGTGGGGATGGGAGTTCCTTCGGTTTCAATGTTGATTCCCATGTGAAAAAGAACGGAAACGGGGGACCGAGTAGCTATGGAAACACTCATTTTTCTTTGATCGTAAAAAAGGTCATTTCCTCGTCTCGAAAGATCTCTACCGCCCCGTTCCCAAAGCCGCTGATAAACAGTACCTACAAACAGGTGCTGGAGAAGAATTCCTGTTTCGAGTGAGTCAATAAACCATTCGCCCAGGAAATGGAGCATTTTGGGACTGTAGATTGGGGCATTCTGTTTCACATCTTCCAAGTCCACCATGTGGTCTAAATCCACTTTGGCCGGACCCACGAAAGCTACCAAAGCATCTCCCAGCAAATTAAACTTTCGATAAATCCAATGGGGGGCGAGGGGAGTTCCATCGTAAGGGATCTCCGTTTCTTTAAACAGATGCGTTTGCAAAGTAATCATCGAAAGGTACCTCGTTTTGTTTTAAGCCTCGTTTTAAACGCATACAAGATTCACAGCTCCCGCACATCCGCGCGCCGTTTTCATAGCAGCTCCAGAGCAACTCCAGCGGAAGCTTCAGTCTTAATGCCTCCTCTACAATTTGAGTTTTATTGAGAAGTTCAGTGGGAGAAATGACTTGTACCTGATTGGCAGTGGAAAAAGAGAGCGCTTGATTCAGACTCTCTCGGTAGGCTTTGGAGTTGTCTGGAAAAGTGGCTGCTTCTTCACGGTTAAAACCGACCAAAATATAGGAAGCTCCCATCTGCTCAGCAAAACACGCTGCAATCTCGATAAAAACTCCATTGCGATTTGGGACCCAAACTGCTTTTGCGCTCTTTTGAGAAGTTTCCAAATTATCTAAATCATCTAGGGATAAATGCGGAACGGCTTGTTTTGCCGAACTACGAAGAAGACTGCTGTGTCCACTTTCAGCAAAGAAGGGCAGGTTTAAATACTTGTGAGGGATTTTCCAAAAACTTGCTAATTGACTTGCCTGTTTAATCTCCTGAGGGGCGGCTTTCTGACCATAATCAAAAGTCAGAGCAAGCTTAACTTGATAACCCTCCTTCAGCGCCAAGGCGAGCGCTACGGATGAATCAAGTCCCGCAGAAAGTAGGGCAATGGCAGACTGGTTGGTTCCCATACGACCCGAGTAACACGGGTTATAAAGATTCTCAATAGTTCAGGAAAATGAGGGGCTAGAATTGATCTTTTATGCGGTCGACTCGTCGATTTAAGTCCTCGACCTTTCGAACGAGTTCTTTCAGGCGTCCAGTGACTGAGCCGGGAGGGGTCTGATTCTGGGGTTTTTCACCGAAACCGACAAAATGTTTAAGATGGTTGTTTAATGCATTTTTGGAATTTGGATTCGACATTTTCTTTTCAGACATCGGAACTCTCCTCAAAAAGCGAGTCGTGATATGAATTATCCTACGGAATAGAGCCGCTTTTCTTTAATGAGTAGCCACACTGAGCGTTGAATTCCCTGCGGCGGATCGTCTAACTTATTCTTTTTCCACAGTTCTCTTAACTCAGATCTCATCTGAGTTGATGAAAAGGGAAGTGCTTTGATATCACAAAAGCGAATCGACCGCTGATCTTGACTATAAGCGAGGTGATTTTTATCAACAAAATGAGAGTCAAAAATGCCGAGTTTGTGCATCAATTGTTGAGGTTCCAGCACGATTTCTTCACTTCTTTTGATGACCATCCAGTCGACTAGTTGAAACAATTCCGCTGCTGATTTCCATTCTGATAGTTGCGAAAAAATATCGTCTCCAATAATAAAAGTAAGCGGCTCAGAATGAAGAGTTCTCAAATATTTTACGGTATCGATCGTAAAAGAGGGCTCTTGTTTTCTCATTTCCCAGTCTAGGATTTCAATCCGAGAGTCTAATCCTTTGATTGCAGTACGAAGAAGAAGAAGCCTTTCCTCAGCAGTGACGGCTGGCCCCTTTGTTTTTAGGGGGTTCCGATAGTTTGGGATCAGATAAAATTTAGAAAAATTAAATTGCTTAAGGAGGCTTTGGATTAAATGGATATGGCCGAGGTGGGGAGGATCAAAGGTCCCTCCAAAAAGCCCGATCAAGCTTTGCTCTCCCGCAGAGTAAGGCCAGCCAAATCATCTAGTAAAGGACCGAGGCCCTCTCGAGCAGCACTACTGATAAAATATCCATCCAGTCCCAGAGCCTGGAGATTTTGTTTCTGTTCGGCGAGATCTTCGGCTGGCAATAAATCAATTTTTGTAAATACCAAGCGTTGTTCTCGTTCGAGAAGTTCGGGATCATAGGCTCCCAGTTCATTCCGGATAGTCTCGATGCTTTTCTGAATCGCTTCAGGAGATTGGGTAACATCCACCAAGTGCAACAGAACCCGATTTCGAGCCACATGCCGAAGAAAGCGGTGTCCTAGACCTGCTCCTTCAGAAGCTCGTTCGATGAGCCCTGGCAAGTCTGCAATCACAAACGCATGGCCCTTGTGTTCAACAACCCCTAGAGCGGGTTCTAAAGTGGTAAAAGGATAATCTGCTACTTTCGGTTTGGCTCTCGAGACAGCTGTTAAAAATGAGCTTTTTCCTGCATTAGGAAGTCCAATCAGTCCGACATCGGCTAAGAGTTTTAGTTCTAACTTCAGCTCTTTGCTTTCTCCGACTTCACCTGGAGTTGCATTTCGAGGCGCTCGATTAGTGGATGACTTAAAAGAAAGGTTTCCCCGGCCGCCTCGGCCGCCTTTGGCCACTAAAATGGTTTGTTCGTGTTCTGTTAAGTCGGCTAAAAGTTCCCCTGTCTGATTATCAAAAACAAGGGTTCCCAAAGGGACGGCTACAATCAGATCTTCGCCACCTCTTCCAAACATGTCTTTGCCAAGACCGTGCTCTCCGCGCTCGGCCAGGTATCGAGGTTGGTATTTAAAGTCGAGGAGGCTAGTTTTGTCTCGAGTTGCTTTTAGATAGATGTCGCCGCCCTTACCACCATCGCCACCATTCGGGCCTCCAAAAGGCACAAAAGTTTCGCGGCGGAAGCTGACGCAGCCATTCCCACCCGAACCGCCTTGGATTCGTATAACAACTTCATCGATGAGAGCCATAGCTCACCACCCCGAATTCCTTCAATTATAGAGTGAATATTTAGGGACCAGTCTTAAGATGCGACTTTAGTTGCTTCTTCTGGATGTACGCAGATTCTAGTTCTGTCTTTATCGAGACGCTCAAAAGTCACTCGTCCTGGAATCAACGCAAACAAAGTCCAATCACGGCCTGTGCCTACATTTAAACCAGCATGAAACTTGGTTCCTCTTTGACGAACTAAGATGTTTCCAGCTTTAACGAGTTCTCCGCCAAATCTTTTTACGCCCAGCCGCTGCCCTTGACTATCACGACCGTTTCTAGAGCTACCGCCCGCTTTCTTATGTGCCATCGTTTAGCCCTTTCTCTCGATTTTTTCGACTCTCAAGCGAGTGAGTGTTTGTCTGTGTCCGTAACGACGATAGTAATTGTGACGTCGACGATATTTAAAAGTTCTGAGTTTTTCCCCTTTTTCTTCGCCCATGCATAAGCAATGAACGGTGACGGGGAGTTGTGGTTGGCCAACTTTAACTTCTTTGCCATCCGAATATAAAAGCACATCGGTTAGTTCGAGAGGTTTGCCGGCTTCTACGTGAAGACGCTCCACTAAAAGCTCAATGCCTTCCTCTACTCGATACTGTTTGTTTCCTGTGCGAATCACTGCGTACATAAATCCACCTTTTATTGAACGGTCTTTTTTAGTGGATTTTGCCCGTTATAGTCAATCATTTAATGGGCTTAGGCGGGCTTCTTCGCTTGGGCTTCCCAAACCTCCTGAAAAGAAACTCATAACTAATTGAAACAACAAGCAAAAAGAAGGCGCTCCCCAAGCTCCATTGAATCCTGAGGTCGCGGTTTAGAGACTCTTTCGATGAAAAGATTCTTCGTCTTGGCTGGTTTGACTGTCTGTTTCGTAATGAGGTTCAACCACGCCCAACTCAAAAATAGGTTTCCAGTTTTTAAAAATCCGGGGGCTTTATCAGACGCTCTGTGGAGTTCAGAGCCCCAAACTCATCGACAGCAAAAAAATCAGCCAGAGTTGTTTTCCCGATTTCTCCTTTCGAGAACAGTTCAATCCCCAAGTTTTTCAGCTGTTCAGTTAGCTTTGTGGAAGGGGGATTTATCAGGTCTTCCATTTTGGCTTCTTCAAAAATACCGGGAGCAGGGCTTGCTTCAGGTGTTAGCTTTGAGCGGCCAACACGTTTGGGCTCTTGCCCTTTGTTTTAGTTGTCTTGGGGGACTTTTCTGGAAAGTGTGGCCTCAGACTCAAGGAAAAACTTTGTTCTGGGCGAGAAGATTCAGAACTCCTCTGGCTGCTGCGGTTTTGTTCGTGCTAGCTCCGGCGGAGCCATCGATTGCACGAACTTCCCTTTGTGTATTTTTAGTTTTCCTCATCCAAGAAAATCCAATTTCAATTCAGCCCGAATATACGTTCGCGGTAATCGGTCTTTTTTTCTTTTCACTTTTTCCGCAGACGCTTTTTTCAAAGGGGTTTCAGTTAAGTCTCTTGGGCGTGATTGGAGTGGGGATCCTGGGGCGTTGTTTTTCTGCCCGGCAAAAGCTTCTCTCGATCCTTTGGTTGGTAACCTGGTTTGCTGCCATTATGGCTTTATTTTTTGGAAAATGGGTTGGAGACTCATTGGGAATTCAACTTCTGATGGGGGTGATTTGGGATCAGGTTTTTCTTCCCATTCTTTTTCTAACTGGAATGGTGCTTTTGGTTCTGCCCCCAGTTTTAAATCGCTATCTAGCAATTGGCTGCGAAAAAACAGTGCAAATTTGGTTAAATTGGGAAGCTGTCCATATAAAGCCCGCGGGAAGTTCTATCTACCGGCCAAGCTTGGCAGAAACCACGGTTTTTTTGTTGTGGCTGATTGCGTTAGCCTATTGGAATCGTGAGAGATGTCAAAATGTGGCAAAAAAAGATGCCTACGGCGCGACATGCGTTGATTTGACACGGAGCGCTCGCCGACAATAGAGGTTGGTTTTTTCACACTTTACTATGATGAACAAACAACCCAATCCGAAACAAAACCGCATTCGAGAAACTCTAGATCGTTTGTACGATCAACAGCCCCCTCAGTTTAGAGAACAACTACGCCGTCTCCAGCAAGATCCCACTAGTCGAGTTTTTGCGCCCTTAGCCGAGAGTTATCGAAGATTAGGAAGATTGGATGAAGCAATTGAAATTTGTCAAAAAGGGTTAGAGCATCATCCCGATTTTCATGGGGGCCGTGTGGCTCTTGCCAAATGCTACATCGACAAAAATCGATATCAAGATGCGCAACGTGAATTAGAAAAAGTCGTTCACTTAGCTCCTGAAAATTTGTTGGCTCAAAGGCTTTTAGGGGAAGCCTTGATGGCCCAAGGACTTGATAGTCAGGCATTGCACGCTTTTAAAATGGCTTTGTTATTGGCTCCCTGTGATGTTGCGCTCACTGACAAAGTCCACCAATTAGAAAAACAGATTGCTAACCCCATTTCGGCATCCATGAGCACTGAATTTTCCAGGAGCTCTGAAGAAGTTTTTGAAAGTTCGTTTCCCGCTTTTCCGATGCCTAAAGTTGAACCAGAGCCTGAAGTTGAAATAGAACCCACTCCAGTTGTTTTTGAGACTCCCAGTGTTCAAACGCAAAATTGGCAAGCTAGCCCCCTCGAGGAGTTTCCGATTTCTGACAGTTCCGAAACAGAAGAGGAAACCGAAGAGGAAATGTCAGCTCAAGTAAATGCAGTTTTGGGGTTCGAAGAAGAGGAAGGGGAGGAAGTTTTCTCAGTAGCTCCCGTAGCCAATGTATTTAAAAATGTAGGCGAGCCTCTCTCTCCGGAAATCACGACCGAAACCTTGGGGGATTTGTATTTTTCCCAGGGACAATATGGGCACTCACTCAAAATTTTTGAGAAAATATCGCGCGTGCGATCCAGTCCGGAACTTGAAAAGAAAATGAAGGCATGTCGGGTCCGATTAGGGGTGGATCCCGATTCGCAGATTCGTCATAAGAAAATCAAAGTTCTCAAGGGGATTCTTAATAAAATCCAAGACCCAGAAAAAAACTGAAACTGCTTGAATTTTTACCGAAAATACGAGAAGAGAGACTGCGAATTGAGGGATTATGTACGACACGTCAGAATTTAAAAAAGGCCTCTGTATCGAAGTAGACGGGGTGCCCTACCAAATTGTTGAGTTCCAACACGTTAAACCGGGAAAAGGAAATGCGATTGTTCGAACTCGAATGAAGAATTTGTTGAACAAGACGGTTTTGGAAAAAACTTTCAAGTCTGGGGACAAAGTTGGCGAGCCAAATCTAGATAAACGCCATATGCAGTACCTGTATCAGGACAACAATGGGTTCCAGTTCATGGATCTTGGTTCCTATGAGCAAACCTTTTTGGATAAAGATGCGATTGGAGATAGCAAATACTATTTAATCGAAAATTTGGAAATTGAAGTGCTTTATTACGACGGCCGACCCATTGCGATTGAATTGCCGAACTTCGTGAATTTGAAAGTCACTTACTGCGAACCTGCTCTAAGAGGCGATACGGTAAGTGGAGGCGGAAAGCCCGCAACTTTGGAAACAGGTCTGACGATTACTGTTCCCTATCACGTAAAACAGGACGACGTTCTAAAAATTGATACTCGCTCTGGGGAATACATCGAAAAAGTTAAGTAGGTTCCTACGAAAAGGAGAACCCTTTGAGCCACTTTCGACCGAAAGAGGTATTACATCGGGCCCAGCAATCGGAGAAGGAAGGTCAAAAAAAAGAAGCGGCGAAGGACTATGCGCTTCTTTCCGTTTATCTTCGTAAAAAAAATAAGTTTTCAGATGCTGCGAAAATGATTTCCAAGGCGATTGCATTAACGCCGGATTCGGGACGTTTGTATCTTGAGGAAGCCGCATGTTTTTTTGGGTTGAACGAAGAGTTGCAAGCGGGAGACAGTCTTCAAAAATGTCTCCAGTTAGGCCTAGAAAAGAAACAACTTCAAGTTTATCTCGAACATGTCCATAAACATTTGGGTAATTGTGCCCCGCTGAAACGTAAATTCTTTGAGCTATGGTTATCGATAGACCGAACCAGTGCTGTTCCCTTTTTAGGTTTAGGAGAGGAGCTGGTTCAGGAGAATAATTGGTCAGAAGCAAAACAATTGTTTCTCAAGGGGCTCAGGGTTGAGCTCGAGAACGAGCAGTTGCTAGAGGCCCTTTCCGCTGGCTTTCAAAAGTATGGCAATGACATCGAACGAGATTACTTCAGGCGGTTTCGAGAAAAGAGTTTGAGTTACGAGGATTTTGTAATTTTGATTGGAAAAGCACCAGATAAAGCAGAGCCAAAAAAGTCAGAGATCAATACAAGCGAGAAGGCATCTGAACTAAAAGAGTTAGGAGAGCTCGTGCAGGATTTGGAACGAGAGCTGGAACTTGACTCCGATGAAGCCTACGAGAGCGTTGAGCCTGTGATCCAAGAGTTTTTAAGGAAATCTAATCAAGTCATAGGGTCCGATGTACAAGCTCGTCTTGATTTAGCCTTTGCTTTTTTTGAAATGGGAAGATTTCGAGAGGCCAAACTGGAACTGGGTTTTATCGAACCCGAACACTTACTTTTTGGTCAAGCCCAGCATCTCCTCGGAAATATTCTTGTAAAAGAGGGGAGCGAAGTGGCTGCGCTGGGAGCGTTTCAGACGGCACTGAGAACCGCCCTAAAGGGAAGTTCGTTTTGGAAAGAAACGGTTTATCAGCTGATCAAAATAAATATAAAGTTGGGAGATCAAGCCGCTGCAAAAAAACTATTGGCTCAAATTGAAAAAGCAGATCCTAATTATCGCGATCTCAAAAACCTTAAACAGAATTTAAAGCAAGAATCGAAATGATGAGAAGAGTCCTTATTGCCCTGGGTGTCGGTATTGCGGTGATCTATGGGCTTCTCCATGTGGTGTTGGCAAGCGGGCCCGTTCAGAGAAAAATTTTAAAAGAGATTACGGCTGCCCTTGCCAACGAAGGAATCGAAGTATCGATTGAAAGCATCGAGCTGTCTTTTTTTGCCCCTCGAATTTACTTAAATCGCGTCTCCATCACGACCACTGAGCGTTCGGAGGTTCGTTTTGAGCATCCGCTTCAAGTAGATAAAATAAAAGTTGAGTTTCAACCACTGGGTTTACTGAGTCGGGAAATCGTCCTTGAAGAAGTGGCCCTTTTTCATCCCAAGGTTCAAATTCCTCAAGCGGATAAGCTGTATCAGAAAGTAGTCGGCCAAATAGAAAAACGAAAAAGATTGGAGGTTAAGAGCAAGGGATGGCCCGTTGTGTTTCGGCGCTTTGGAATTGTGGATTCCCAATTTGAAGTAAGTTCCTCGCAGCCAAGCTTTTCAATTCGGTCACGAAATCTCACCGTCTTTTTTTCGCAGACTTCTGTGGGGCAACAGACCGTTGAAGTTCAGAGCTCACATTTCGAGTTAAAACGAGGAAAACTCGAACTCATTCTGGACAAGCTTGATGGGGATGTTGATTTTACCGAACAAAGTGTCAGGGCGAATCGGCTGGTCGTCCAGGGGCCCGGAATCAAATTGCAATGGAAAGGAGCGTTTGCTCTTCCTCAGGGAACCAACAAACAGATCTCCTCTTTTCATTTGGCTCATGAAACCCAGATGGATTTAGCTCTTTTGGATCAAATCGAGGAGCTTAAGGAGCCTAAACTCAGTGGGCTCTTGGTCAGTTCTGGAACGCTTCATGTTGGCAAAGATAACTATTCCGGAAACGGTACTCTCGAATGGCAGAAAGTCGGTATTCAGAAAATGAGAATGGGGGATTGGAGCCTTGCCTATTCTCTTAGTCAAAAGGGGGTTGAACTCAGTAAAGTGGTAGGTCAAGTAGCTTCGGGATCGGTTGAATCTGATTTGATAAAAGTGGGGGTAGAAAAAAGCATCCCTGTCCAAGGAGAGCTGAATTTAAAAAAGATCAGTTTAAATGAATTTTTAAGCGCTTGTGGAATTGCCGAGGCTCCAGTTCTGGCTAATACGGAGGGAAAAATTAAGTTTCGGGGCTCTATCGATTCACCTTTGAAACTACAGATTGAGCCAGATGTTCAACTCAGTCAGGTCGTTGTGCTCAACAAACCCGCACTCGGAGTAACCTCGGCTAATACAATCATTTCGATACCTCGAAACTCAGTTCGTGGCTCAGTGAATGTCCAGGATACTGGACTCGACATAAAATTGGATAATGAACTGTTGGGGGGAAAGCTGGAACTGCAAGGCACGGTCAATGATGGTCGGGCTCGATTTCATTTCGAGGGCAAGCAGGTATCGCTCAATCAACTTAAGAACATTTCTGAACTCCCGTTTGGAGGAACGGCCGTTCTCCGGGGGGACCTCAGGGTAAATCAAGATGATGTCAATGTTGAAGGTGAGATCGATATTCAAAATGCTGAAATATCGGAACTGAAATTAGGAGCGGTACGGGGAAAGGTTCAATATCGGAAGGACTTGCTTTCGTTTTCAAAACTCGAATTAAAAGCTTTAGAAGCTGCTCGGGGACAGGGCTTTGTTGATTTTTCTCCCAAGGAAACCACCTATCGATTTGATGTAAATGTTCCACGGATTAGCATGGAACAGACCTTATCACTTTTTGACAAAGTGGGCCTCCCTGTCGAGAAACCTCGAGGGGGAGAATTGGCGGCACGGGTTACTATCGAGGGGGGAAAGGACGATCAAGGAGTTGATGTCCATGTCGATGGGCAAGCGCGATCATTTGAATGGTATGACGAAAAATGGATGTCTGCCGGATTTGGAATCAGATACCGTCCCGATTCCTTTAAAGTAAATCGAGGGGTGTTTTTAAAGCGATCTGGTTCTTTAGAAGTGAAAGCTACTTTTGATAAGAAAGTTCAAGAACTGGTTTTCTTTACTAGTGGGTTGAGGTTGGAAGATCTAAATCATCTGGGTGCCGCCCCGTTACAGGGTGAAATTACTGGGCGTCTCGCCTTTGAGGGTGACTTGAACTACCCACGGGGTAACGGCGAGCTTCTCATCAGCAAATTTCAGTTTAAGGGACAGAGAATGTCCGATGCCAAACTAGCTCTTCGGTCAGCTGGGAAAACAAGCGAGTACTGGCTGGACTTCGAAAAAGAAGTTCTAAAAGCCCACTTGATCAGAAAAGAAAACGGGGAAGGGAACGCGTTTTCCAAATTGAACATTTCCTGTCGAGAAACAGAAGTTTCACCCTACCTGTCTGCTTGGTTGGGGCGAGATATTAGTCCGCTCAACGGAATAGTGATTTCTGGGAGTGCTGAAATCGAGGGGGATTTTTCTCGACCCTCCGATACCAAAGGAAGCGCTGAAATAAAAACCCTCAAACTGGGCTTTGAAGATGGGCCTTTGGTGTCCGATGAAATCATTAAGGTGCGCATTGATAAAGGGGGCGTCAATATTCCTCGACTTCGTCTGAGTGGCTCGGAGAGCGAAGTAACTGGAAGTTTCAATTTAGTTCCAGGTAGGGAAATAGATGCTTCTTTAAAAGGAAAACTGGCACTGGAGTTTTTGCAGCCGTTTATTCCGGGAATCGATTATGCGAGTGGATTAGTAAACATTAACGTTGAAGCGACCGGTTCACCGAGTACTTACGAGCTCTTTGGAAACATGACTTTATCCGATTCGATTTTTCGAATTACCGGTATGCAGGATGAGTTTCGTGCTGTCACCGCGCAAGTTAATCTCACTCCCCAAAAAATGATTTTCGAGCGCTTTCAAGGGGTTTTAGGTGGGGGAGAAGTGGTTGTGGGGGGTGAAGTAGGTATTAATCGATTTAACGAGTTCGCCCCAAAGCTTTCTATTTTTGTATCGAAAGCAAATCTGCAACTGCAGTCGTATTTAAAGGCTCGCCTTACGGGCGAGTTGCAACTTGCTGGCAAGGGAAATCCCTTTAAACTCTCCGGACGTTTACGAGTCGACGAAGCTGTTTTATCGAGTCTTGAGGCTAAAACTGGCGGACAATCCTCTGAGCAAGCTGCTTTGAGTTTTGACATTAAGGCTGACGCTAACGACCAACTCTTTATCAGAACAGACGTGGTTGATGCCGAGTTTTCTGGTGATTTTAGGATTGTGGGAGATACAAATGCTATTGGTATGCTGGGGAAAACCGAAGTCCTAAAAGGAAAAATCAATTTTAAAGACACGCCCTTCGAAATTATTTCTGGTACAGCTAGATTTGAGCGCCCAGATCAAATTTTTCCGAGATTTGCAATTAACGGGAGAAGCGTTGTCCGAGAACAGAAAGGCCGAGCTTACCAGGATTACGAAGTAAACCTACAAGCGCTTGGGACTCCCAATGACTATAAAATTCGCCTCACCTCTAATCCTCCATTAGCGGAGCAGGATCTTATTTCCTTGCTCGTGTTAGGAGTCACAACTCGCGGACAAGAAGGAAATTATTTTGACTTGGGAACCGCTATCATGGGGCAAAGTCCGATTAGGTCAAAAATTCAAAGTGAGCTTGGACTAGATATCAAGGTCCAATCAGCTCCGGGGCAAGGCCCGACCGCGACTGACTCGAGCGCAGCCGCTACAGCGACCCCTAATTCCTCTGGGATGGTTCCGGCGGTTCGGATTGAAAAGGGGTTAACAAAGAAAACAAAGATTTCCTATTCAAATACTCTAGATCAAAATCAATCTCGAGAAATAAGATTGGAGCAAATGTTAGACGATAACATCACAGTGAATGCAACCGCTGGGGATAGAAGTCGTAATAATACGCAAGCAAGACCGGGGGATTCCTTCGGACTTGATGTTCGGTACAGGTTTAGCTTTGAATAAAACGTTAATGACAATCTTTATCAGAAACCTATGCGCCTGTGTGGCTTTTGGGGCGACTTCTGCTTTTACCGTTCCAAATGGATCGATTGTTCAGAAGATCAAATCAAAAACATTTAATGCCCAGGAAATAAAAGAGATATCTCAGGCGCTCCACATTAAGATTGGTAAGCCCCTAGACCTCACCCATATCGATAGTGAAGTGAGAAGAATGTTTGCCAGTGGGCTCTTTGGAGATGTTCGAGTTTATCTGGAGAAGCAGGGCGATAAAAGTGTTGTGTGTTTTGTTGAAGGGGTCAAGCTTCGGAACTTAGGAGCTGTTGATTGGTCCCAGGTTGAACCGTCGATTCGGGAAGAGACTGGAATTGAAAAGAGCCTGGTTCCCGGGCAAAAAGTCGATCCCGGTGAACTGAGATCTGTAGCTCAAAAAATTAAAACTGCTTTAGAAGAACGTGGATTTAGCGAAGCTCGAGTAGATTACGAGTTAGTAGCTGCGCCCGAAGGGGGAATTACAGACGTACGCTTTGTGGTTACAAAGATGGATCGAGTGAGGATCCAAGAGATAATTGTAAAGGGAGTAGACGAAGAGTTAAGAGACAGCATTCGCTTGCGTCTGAAAGGGAAGGACGGTGATTATTTCGATAAGCGATCAATGGACCTGAGTGCTCAGGCAATTGTTGATTTTCTTTTTAAGAATCAGTACCCCGGCGCAAAAGTAAAGTGGAGCACGGAGTCTGTGAACGCCGATGTTAAGTCGGTAAAAGTGATCTTTGAAGTTAGTGTCGGTCAGAGGTATCGCTTCCTGATAAAAGGAAATGAGGTTTTTGAATCGGCGGCTCTCAGAAGTTTGATTGGATTTGATCTGTTGGGCCAATCAGATGCAGCTAATAAGATCAGAAAAATCCTCGAAGAAAAATACCGCTCCCTTGGGTATCACTTTGTACAAGTCGATGTCGATATCGGTTCTGTGAAAAAAGATGAGATCGTCACAGTTAATATTCAGATTTCTGAGGGGCCTAAGGTATTGGTGGATGCAGTTGTTTTTGATGGGTTGTGGACCGAAAGCATTGGAAACCCAGCAGCTATCTTTTTTGAAAATGCGGTTGGTGTTTTACAACGGAAAGTGTTTTGGGAAGAGGGGATAGAAGAGTCGACACAGAGATTTGTAAAGAATCTACGAGAAAGAGGATTTTTGAGTGCCTCGGTAACTGGACCCCGGGTGTTTTTTAGCGAAGACAGAAAAGGGGTGCAGCTTTTTTACGATTTACAAATTGGGAATCTCTATGAAATTAAAAAAATTAGTTTTAAAGGAACCTCAAATGTTTCAACCCAGGAACTGTTAGACGTTCTGTCGTTTAAGGTAGGGGACACGCTTAATCGAGAAGTGGTGAGAAGTGCTGCTGAGACAGTGAGAGCTCGCATCCAGTCGTCTGGGTACTTAGACGCGAAAGTGAGGGCAGAGGAAAATGCAGGTGAAATGGGAGTTGGATCAAAAGTTGAGGGAATTGAAATTGAATTTCAGATAGAAGAAGGGCCAAGGTATTACGTTGGAACTATCCAAATCGAAGGACTGGCCCGAACCCAAGAAAAAGTTGTCCGCCGTGAAATTACCATTAATCCAGGCGACCCTTTTGATCCAGAAAAAGTACGGCAGTCGGAGGAGAATATTTCGCTTTTGGGGCTTTTTAGTCGAGTTGAAGCGCTGACTAGTTCTTCATCTGGGGAACCAAAAATAAAAAACCTTGTTTTTGTGTTGTCAGAAATTAAACCGGGTTTTGGTGAAGTGGGTTTAGGGGCTCTGTATGAGGATCCTTTGTTTCGCGCTCGTTCCTTTTTGGGCGTGGGTTATAGAAATTTATTTGGATTAAACCAAACGGCTTCAGTTCGCTCAGAAGTATCGCTCCCCATTTCTAGAAGTAACGTCTTGATTCCATTCGTTGAGTATGCAGCTTTGGTGAATTATCGAGCTCCGTACTTGGCCGATTTGCCATTTGCTTTTACAGTGCAAGGCGGTTTTACCAGTTTTCAAGTGGCCTCCTCATCAGATGGGAAGCAAAGTGATTTGCAGACCAGAGCGAGACTCGAAGAGAGAATTGAAAAGCGGTTTGGAAAAGGTTTGATGGCTCAGTATCGGGTTCATCGACTCGAAAGAACCCGCACTGAACTGATTGAGAGAAAGGATTCAGGGGGAACAGCCACGCTGAGCGATACCGTAGACGTTATTGGTTCAACGGGTCCTAACTTGATCCTTGATTTAAGAAATGATGCGTTCAACCCAACCTCTGGCAGTTTGCATTCGGTTGATTTGGAATTTGCTCACCCCAACTTGCTCTCCAGCCAAGATCTGTCGTTTCTTCTCGCTCTCCAGCGTAATTCTTTCTATATCCCGATTTCTCGACTCTTTAATCTTTCGGTTTTTGTAGGAATGGGTTGGTCTCGGGCCTTAATGGGAAGAGGATTGCCTGAAGCGCGTTTGGCAAATGAATTAGCATTGGGGGGGCAAGGATCGATTCGAGGATATGCCCCGCGATTATTTAGAGCCCCCGCGGGAGTCCGTGAGATGGCTTTCTATAACGTGAGGACAGAAGTGTCAGTTCCCCTCTTCGGTGAGGTCAGTGGGGCAGTCTTCTTCGATACGGGACAACTATTTCCGGAATTGAAGGCTGATCGACGAAATGATGGGATTGGCTTGGGAATAAGGTACAAAACCCCTGTGGGTCCTATCGTATTGGATTTAGCTCACGGACTCAGTCCGGTCGCCAATTCGATTATTCGATTTACCTTCACGGTTGGAAGTATTTAACTATTTTCTTTATTGCTGGTGACTTGAATCTTAAGTTTGTTGCCGGGGAAAATGCGTGACTTCTTCAAGCTGTTCCACTTAAAGATGCTTTGGATAGTGACATTATATTTCTCAGAGATAGACCACAAAGACTCACCTTTTTGGACCCTATGGTAAACGTACCCAGGCCCCGCTGGAGTAAGAGCTGGGGCTATAGAACTCGGTGAGCGGTTGGGTTTTGGTGTGGATTTTGACGGGCCATTATTAGAGGCATAAACAGGAGTGTTCCACTTCGTATTCGCAATTTTTCTTTCAACCAGTACTTTGCTACCCACAGGGACTCGAAGCACATAGGTTTCTCGAGTCGGGGGAGTCAATCCTTTAACAAAAGCAGGATTAAGATCCAGCATTTCATCCGCAGAACAATCAATAGTTCTCGCCAATTCTTTTAAAGAAATAGTTTGAGAAGTCTCTACGGTTTCAAATTCCAAAGGGTCTTGGTAGCTTAGGTCTCTAAAACCATACTTGTGCGGGTTTTTTGCGATGATAGCAGCTGCAATCAGTTTAGGAATATAGTCCTTTGTCTCGCGGCGAATATGAGAAGTTTCTGAAATGCGCCAATAGTTATTTGTTTTAAGTTCCTCGATAGCTCTCAAGATTTTGTATTCACCAGCATTGTAAGCGCTTGCAGCTAAATACCAGGATTCAAACATAAGGTAGAGGTCTTTCAGATAGGCTGCTGCAGCTTCAGTCGACAAAATCGGATCCCGACGTTCATCTACCCAAGAATCTACTCGCAGTCCATAACGTTTACCTGTTGCTTTCATGAACTGCCACGGCCCAACAGCTTTTGCCCGAGATTTTGCCCGCAAATTAAATCCGCTCTCAATCAGCGCTAAATAGACCAAGTCCGCTGGCATTCCCGATTTTTTAAATATTTCCTTCATCCGAGGTAAATATCGGCTGGAGCGCTCCAAATATCGCTCCATGTGTCCCCGGCCTTTTCCCGTGAAATAATCAATCCAACCCTCTACGCGTGAATTAACAACGATTGGAAAATCATAGCGGCTATTATCGTACAGGCTCTGTGTGTTCGGCTCTTCTCCTCTGATCACTTCGTCTAATTTAAGATTTTCGATTTCTTGAGCTTTCGATAAGCTACGTCCTGTGGGGACGTTGGACATTTCAGCGTCTCTTTCACGATCAAGCATTTGGGCAATCGCATCGTTGGAGCGAATAGAAGAAGATCTCGTGCCTGGAGTTGAGTTACTAGAATTCTTTAGAGAAGAACAAGAGGCGATGAATAAAAACAGCAAAGCGATAAGCCCAAGTTTCTTTCTCATTTAGCTAACCTCGCTTTAAAAATTAATTCATTCTGTCCGGACGTCTTAAGTGAGTTGATTCCAAAAGACCACCCATGATCTCACGTAAATAAGTCGCAGCTACTGACCTCAACTGATCCAAAGTGATATCGTCCGTTTTGATATTTTTTTTGGCCATAATTGTCTGCAATTCTTTTCGAATGGCCTGAGAAGGTATGCCGGTTAATTGGATCACTTGCTCAAGAAGTCTCTTTTTCGGAGCCCGTCGAGAGGTGGATTTTTTTCTTTTTTTTCTAGTAGTTTTCAATGGGATACCTTAGGTGAAAATTTTAACATAGAAATTAAATAGTAGGTACTTGGGTTGCGAGATTTTCGAAGCTAGCGTATTGCGCCAACCAGGCAACTTTTACTGAGCCTAGCGGTCCGTTTCTGTGTTTTCCGATGATAAATTCTGCAACGCAGGCATTGTTCGGTTGAACAGGCTCTAATTCCTCACGGTGAATAAAAATAATGAGGTCGGCGTCCTGTTCAATGGCGCCAGATTCGCGCAAGTCTGCGGGGGTAGGTCTTTTATCCTGCCGTAGCATGATTTGTCGATTGAGCTGGGCTAGGGCCAAGACGGGTACTTGCAGTTCCTTCGCCAGAGCCTTCAACGACGCAGATATTTCCGAAATAACGCGTTCTCGATTTTCATTCTTGTTTGGGCTGCCCATGATCTGGAGATAATCCACTACGATGAGACCAATATCACCAAGTTGTGCTTTCAGACGGCGTGCTTTTCCTCGTAATTCCAAAGCTGTGATTTGGGATGTGTCATCTATATACAAGGGAGCTTCTGAGATACTACCCGCAGCGCGTGTTAATCGGGCCCAGTCTTGCTCCGTTAATTTACCACTACGAATTCTCGTGGATTCGACTTTTCCTTCTGAAGAAAGGAGTCGATGAATAATCTGCATTTTGGACATTTCCAATGAGAAGAAGAGTACGGGACGTTTTGTATGAAGAGCCGCATATCGCGCAGCCCCTAGTGAGAAGCTAGTTTTTCCCATACTGGGTCGGCAAGCAACCACGACCAAATCTGACGGCTGAAAGCCTTGGGTGAGCTTATCAAGCTCAATCCAACCTGAGGGAGTACCAGTGAGCTCATTTTGATTTTCAAATCTTTTTTCCAACTCTGAAAAAGCAGATCGCACTAGGTCTCGTGCGGCCGCAACATTTTCAGATTTTTTTGAAGAACTAACTTTAAAAATTTCCCTTTCAGCAAAGTCGACTAACTCAGCCGCTGGAATTACAGGATCAAATCCTTTTTGAGCAATTTCAGTACACGAAGTAATTAATCGTCTTTTAATCGCTTGTTCGGATACGAGCGAAGCGTATTTCTCAGAATGAAGGGCAGTAGGAACTCGTTCTAGAAGCTCAGCTAAGTATGCGGCTCCCCCTACTTCTTCATAAACTCCCAGCTCCTTCATTTTTGAAGTAAGAGTTACGATGTCGATCGGCTCTGACTTTTTAGCCAACTCCAGCATCGAGTTAAAAATCTTGGAATGAGCTGGGCGATAAAAGTCGTGAGTGGATAGAGTATCAGCTACTCGATCAAAACTTTGATTATCAAGAAGGACCCCTCCTAAGACCGATTGTTCGGCCTCAAGATTTTGAGGTGGTAATCGCGATTCCATTGTAGCCATGAGGATTTCATAGCGTGGTGAGTTTGAGATGGCAACGAATGGAACAAGTTTATTCGCGGGTTAGTCTAAGTATTTTGGGGCATCAAGGCCGATGGGCCGAGGCCTGGGTTTGAAGTGGGACTCAAAGTTTCGGAAGATTCGAGACCCGTCAGCCTACTGATGGCACTGCTGAATCGCGAGAGGTGAGTTCCAGCTACGCCAAAACTTGCCTGAGCTTTCTGAAGAGCGTTCCCAATTTCCTCAAATCGAGACTCGAAATTTTGGAAATGCTGCTGGGATTTTTTTACTTCTAAAATGGTCTTCTCAACTCCCTTGGCCATTTCATAATAATTTCGGGCGACTGATATGGCGTGTAAAGTTACTGACAAGGTGTTGGGTGAAACTGCAAACACTTTGTTTTTCGAAAGTTCTTCACAGAGTTTTACGCTGCGAAGCATCTCAAAGTAGAGAGTCTCACTAGGAACAAAAAGAAGCGCCATGTCAGTAGTGCCGTACTCTGGATGGATGTATTTCTCTCTGATTTGTTTCGCCAATCCCCGCATGACTTCGTAAAGAGTTTTGCGCGCCGCTTCAAGGAGACCCGGATCTTGGGTTTCAAAAAGAGCAAGGACTTGTTCTTTAGGAAACTTACTATCAATCGGAAGAACTGCGTTTGGGTATTTAATAACGGCATCAACTCTTTCAGTTGAGTGCGGAACAACTCGGTACTGAAGTTCAAAACAGTCTTGAGGCAGAAGATCAGTCAATAAAGACTCGAGCATGGCCTCTCCAAAACCCCCTCGTAAGTGAGGAAGCTTCAGTAAATTATTGAGGTCATTGATAGACTGTCCGACTTGATTGAGGCCTATCAATTGAAGCTCAGCTTTTTTCAAATGCTCCTGAATCTTATCAAAGTGTAAAAAACCTTCTTTGAGATTCAATTCAAGCTTTTGTCCAACACTCTGAGTGAGATCTCCCAATCTAGTTTCAAGCTTCTTCTCCATAGAAGTCACTTTCAGATCGAGTCCTTGAGAAGCTTGAAAGAGACCTTGTTGCAGCTCGGTTCGATTTTGTTGGAGGGCGTCTGAGAGCTCTGTTCGCAGCGTAGAGTTCTTAACATCAAGGTTTCTCTGAAGGCTTTCGAAACTTTCCGATAAAAGTTTAAATCCCAATTGGGATTGATTTTGCTGCGAGCGGTGTAACCAAAAAGCTAAGGCAACAAACCCAAGAAGAAAAAGGCTAAAACTTGCAATCAAAATGGGACTCATCACTTGTCTATAGCACAGCTATTTTGAGCCATAAACTTTAAAGTCGATGAGATGCGATCGGCCATGTACATATTTTCCATTTTCATGCGAGGCAAAGCCAGTTCTGCAAAGTCTAGGATAAAGTCTCGACGATTTTCATCTTTTCCCGAATTATCAGTCAGGCATTTCAGGGCGTAATAATCGCAGGTGATTCGAGTCAAGCGTTCAGAAGACAAAAAGGGATACGTTAAATCAGTTTTTTCAGTCAGCAAATTAAGAGAAAAGTCCTTGATGAACTCCTGAATTTTGGACTGTTTCAGATCTTCAATATCAGCTTTGAATTTATCTTTGATAATACTTAAAAGAATTCTTCGGATAGCTTGATTTAATTCGTTTCGAGCATGGAGAAGAGCAGACTTCACCGGATCGAGCGTTACTTTTGCTTCCGTCCAAGCGCCGGCTAGAGAGCCCAAGAAACCCGCTGCATGTTGAGCGACATCTTTTAGAGTGTCTTTCAAGACCATCAAGCTTTGAATTTGAGAAGTGCCTTCGTAAATAGGATAAATGATCGATTCTCGCCACAGACGTTCGACTGGGTATTCACGGCAGACTCCGTAGCCCCCAAAAAGCTGTAAGGCATTTTTTGTGATAGTCACAGCTTTTTCACAACAATAGTATTTGCACAGGGGAGTTAAGCGCCGATATCTTTTTTTCCATTTCTTAATGGCGGCTTTATCTCCCTTTTTTTCTGCAAGGGTGAGCAGGTCGGCACAACAAGCAGCTTCCATGACCATGTTTCGCATTGCTTTGGTTTCCAGCTCCATTTCATAGAGCATGTCAGCGACGAGCGGGTGTTGAATGATGGGTTTGTCCCATGTCACTCGCTGTTTTGCATAAGCTTTTGCTTCCTCATAAGCAGCGGTGGCAATGCCTGTGGCTAGGGCCGCCATGGCTAAACGCGCTTCATTCATGAGGTCCAACATGACCTTAAACCCATCGCCTTCAGGCCCCATTAATTCGCCTATCGAATCTTCAAATGCGAGTTCGCAAGTGGGAGAAGAGTGCAAACAAACCTTGTCTTCAATTTTGGTAACTTTTATGTTCGAGCGACCTTCGGCTGTTTTGGGAATAATAAGCACTGAGAGGCCCTGAAGACCCTGAGACTTGGGATCAGTTCTCACTAGAGTGAAAACAATATCTGCATTGCCGTTGGTGATAAATCGTTTGGTGCCATTGACAACGTAATGGTCCCCTTTGCGAATTCCAGAAGTGCGCAATTTTCCGAGATCTGAGCCGGCATCGGGCTCCGTCAGAGCCATAGCGGTTTGCCAAGTATTCGTCATGAGCTTGGGAAGAATCCTAGCTTTTTGTTCTTCCGTTCCCCACTTTGAAACAAATGAAGCCATCGAAAAGGCAGCAACCGTTAAGCTTGTATTGGGGCATGCCTGAGCAAGCGTTTCTAGACACAGAATTTGAACGGCTTGAGGAAGATTCATGCCACCGTATTGCCGACTCACTTGGGCCGAGAAAACGCCTAACTCAACAAAGCGTTTGAGATGGCTTTCTAGCGTTGGGGGAAGAGTTACTTCTCCATTTGAAAACTTAACGCCTTCATGATCGAGTGAAGCAGCTTTGGGGCGAACTTCCTGAGCTGCGAACTTGCCGATTTCTTCCAAAGCCCCTTGGTAAAATTCCAACCCTTCTTCTGCGTTTGCAAAAGAGTCTTTGTCTCCGAGAGTTGCTTCCCACTCCATGACGTAGTCAGGAAGACGGGAGAATTGGCGAAGGAGAAGTGCACGATCTGGGACATCTAAGAAGAGATTTTCTGGCATAACTAACCCTTTCTGAATTCTCCAGAATATTCGAGGGAGGCCCAACTGGCAACCGAGTTAGGAACAGTTCTGGGCATTCTGTCAAACAAATGGTCAGCGAGTGAATTCCCACTGAATACGAAGAGCCAAGCCAATTAATGAAATAATCCAGGGGGTTAGTAGTGTGAGTTCTCAGCGGCACATCCTTTGCGATGTGATTCTTTCGGATCCGAGCCCCTCTCAAGAAGAGGGGAGAGGATATCGGAAAGAGGAGTTTGGGGAATGGGGCAGATTATTTGGCAGATCAAAGAGGCGTTCAGTAAACTTATCGTAGTTGTTGTCATCGGGGCTGTGGCCTACGGCGGATATTCTCTTTATCGAAAAGGGGCATTCCGAGGTGGAATCGGCCATACCAGTCGGGTGATATTGAAACAAATACCCTATTTCGGTTCACGTTTTCGTCATTTCATTGGATCAGGAACTAAGTCGCGCTCGAGCGTGGCTCGAAGTGGCCATTACCGGCGTGGACGATCGGCTCGGCATAGCCGGCGCTATTCTACTGCATATCGCAAATCGAGAAGACATCATCGTCGCCGATAATTTCTTACTTGAAAATGAAGCAGTTCTTTTGTTTTCTTAAGGGGTGATAAAGAAACCTGTATTCTTTTTTTTCCCTCTGTTTTTCCTCTCTGCTTGTGTAACAAATCCTGAGACTGGTCGAAAAAGTTTTCTTCTTATCAGCGAGGGAGAAGAAATGCAGTTGGGAGAACAAGCTTACCAACAAGTTCTTACCAAAAACCGACTCTCAAAAAGAAAAGATTGGGATGACATCCTCCAACGAGTCGGTAAGCGGATTTCCCAAGTAGCCAATAAACCAAATTTTAATTGGGAATTTAAACTCATCGAATCCCCAGAAAAGAACGCTTTCTGTTTACCCGGGGGGAAAGTAGCGGTTTACACTGGAATCATGCCCATTCTTAAAAATGAAGCTGGAATGGCAGCTGTTCTGGGACACGAAGTAGCCCATGCAACTCTTCGGCATGGAGGCCAACGCCTCACTGCAAATTTGGGAACTCAGTTGGGGGTGCTTGTTCTCGGGCAAATTTTAACGGGCAAAGATAGTTCAAATCGACAGCTGATCATGGCTGCTTTGGGTTTAGGGGCTCAAGTCGGGGTCATCCTTCCGTTTAGTCGATCAAATGAAGCGGAAGCAGATGAAATTGGACTGCGCTATATGGCCCGAGCTGGGTACGATCCCCATGAGGCGCCACGACTTTGGGAAAGGTTTGGAGCGAGTGAGAAAGGGGGGTCTCCCGCTTTTCTTTCAACCCACCCATCAAGCAAATCAAGGCAAGAAGAGCTCCAAGAACAGCTGGCTTCAGTGATGCCTTTTTATGAAAAATCGCCCCGATATGGCTTGGGGGCTGGGTTATAAACCCAACCTGTCCTTAACTAATTTCATGTCTTCCCAAACGATCTTTTTAGCGCTTGGGTTTCTTAACAAGTAAGCTGGATGATAAGTGGGCATCAACGTAAGTTCTTTTTTCCAAGCGATTGTTTGAAACTGTCCTCGAAGATTTCCCATGTTGTGATCCGTTTGGGTAAGAGCTCGGGCTGCAGTTAATCCCAGCGCGACAATGATCTCGGGTGAGACCAGGTCAATTTGTGCTTTCAAGAACGGTAAACACTGAGAAATTTCCTCGGGTTCTGGGACGCGATTGGAAGGGGGCCGGCATTTGACAATATTTGCAATGTAAACATCTTCTCGTTTAAGGCCCATAGCCTCAATAATTTTCGAGAGAAGTTGGCCGGCGCGTCCTACAAAAGGTAGTCCCTGTTTATCCTCGTCGGCTCCAGGGCCTTCGCCGATAAACATCAAACGAGCTTTTGGATTTCCGCTTCCAAAGACGATTTCATTTCTTTCTTTGCAGAGCCCACATCGGGTGCAAGCGCCCAGCCACTTCTGGACGTCTTCTAATGTTTTAAGATTCGCAGGAGCGGTTTCTCCTTTAACGAGTGTTCTTGTTTTTGATTTCTTTTGTTTTGCTGGTTGTAATTCCACGCCGCTTTCCTCCCACAAAGACCAATACTCATTTATCGTCATTGATGTAAAATCTCCAATGCAGGGGACACTAGAATAGAAAACACCGTTCGGCAAAAGCGAAAAATTATGCGGCGCATAGCATTTCTTATTATCTTTGTGACACTTCTGGGGTGTGAGAGCAAATCCGTTTGGGATCAGCGTTTTAAGGAAAGCGTGAAGTTATCTCAACCGACTCTCTCAGTGGGCTTAGCCGACCCCAATACTTTCACTTTCGCTATGGTTGGCGATTTGCACATTGGGGGTTCCGATGCCACTCGGTTTCGAAACCTCTTGCAGGCTGCTCAAGCGGAGGGAGACTCCTTTATCGTTTTGTTAGGGGATATTGCGGACAAAGGCGAAGCGGAGTCTTTTTTAGCTGCTCAGAATGCGCTTAAGGACTTTGGGTATGAAAACAAAGTGATCCCGATTCTAGGAAATCATGACATTTTTGGAAATGGGTGGACCGAGTATCAGAAAATCTGGGGAGCCTCACATTACTCAGTGGATATTGGGAATAGCCGCTTTATCGCTTTGGATACAGCTGATGGAATTGTGGGAGAAGACCAATTCGAATGGTTGGTCGATGAGCTCGAGCGCTCTCCGAATTCCCATACATTTATTTTAAGCCATTATATGCCCGTAGTTCCGGGCCAACAGACTTACTTGAGACTCGCGAATCAATTAGAAGCGGAAAGGGTGATGAATTTAGCATCTAAAAAATCAGTTTCGGGTTTTTACGGAGGCCATTATCACAGTTTTTGCCAAGAACGAATTGCGGGAGTGGACTACGTTGTTGCCGGCGGAGGGGGAGGAAGACGAATGAAGCCAGTGGAGGATTATTTCTTTGTTCAAGTAAGTGTTTCTGCGACAGGGGTTCAAACTCAATTAAAAATAATTCCATAAGTTAGGCCAAAAGTGAGTCGGTCGAGCCTGCCGAATCCGAGTAAAAGCTGGTATCGAAAAGTAGCTAGCCACTTTGAGGAGGCCTCTGGCCTACTAAAATAAAAGGACGTTTCGACAAAGGGATTGTTTAAGTTGTAAACCTCCCAAGGATCAAAAGTTGCTATTTTCATGAGTCCCCGAAGTGTCGAGCTAATCGGGTAAGCAAATCCCAGCTCTGTTGCAAAGTCGTATTGAGAAAAAGATAAACCCGATCCAAAAGGAAAGAGATGTGCGTGGTTGAGAAACACCCAGCGCTGGTAAAACCCACCCGAGGCAAAAAGAAAAAAATCTGTTCCCAGAGACGCTTGAAGTTGTACCAGTCCGAGAAGACAGGTTCTGGAAAAGGACTCGGGGAGTTGAGCTCTTTGGGAACCTCGGACTAAAAACGAAAGCCAAGGAGACGGCTGTGCGATGATCTCAAAGCGATAGTTGAAGCTCTCAAGATCTTGTATGGAAAATAAAAGGCCCGCTCCCGTTTTCATCTCAAGCCAAGCTAGGGGATTGTGACGATAGTCTACGAAGGGGTTTAGCGTATCTCGATAAGAATTTTCCTGGTTGAGCTGGGCTCCAAAGTAAAGTTCATGAGTTGAGGCAAAAGCTTGAAAAAAGGGTAGGAAAAGAAAAAGAGTCAGGATTAACTTAGCTCTGACGTTCGACACGAAAACCTCGTTGCGAGAGGCTTCAATGATTTCCTGAGTATGTTCTTGCCCTCTCGTTTCAATCTCAACTTCAATCGAAGCTTCGCCCATGCGGTGACTGAGTGCTGAACGAGTGTGGTGGACTTCTACAATGTTTGCTCTCTTCTGCGCAAATACTTCTGTAATAGTGTGCAGGGTACCGGGACGGTCCCAAATCATGATCAAAAGGCGAACCAATCTGCCTTGTTCAATCATCCCTCGACGAAATACGGCTGATAGCGCTGGAAGATCAATATTTCCACCGCAAAGAACCGCAGTGACTCGCTTTTCAGGAATCATCCCTTCCAAGAGAGCGGCCACGGGCAGAGCGCCAGCTCCCTCGACAACCATCTTGCCTTGTTCTGCTAGTACCGAAATCGCTTTAGCAATTGACTCTTCCGACAAGGAAAAGACATCATCCACTTGTCTTGAAATATTATCGAGCATTGTTTGTTCAGTTTTCTTCGTTGCAACCCCTTCTGCAAGGGTAAAAGAAACGGGTGTTTCGGTGGGAGTTTTACTCTTTACCGCTTGATAGGCTGCCGGAGCGCTTTGGGCAGTTAATCCATAAATTTTGATTTTAGGATTGAGCGCTCTCAGAACTGTCCCAACGCCTGTGATTAAACCGCCTCCCCCGACTGAGATCAAAACGGCTTCAGTATCTTTTGTTAGCGGTTCATTTAGTATTTCTAAACCTAAAGTCCCCTGGCCTGCCTGTACGAGAGGATCTTTAAATGGGTGAATCAGTAAACTTCCTTGTTCTTGGGATAATTTGACGGCGTGCTCGTAGGATTCATCGTAAACATTTCCCACCAACTCAATCTTTGCACCCCAACGTTGAGTATTTTGAATTTTTATTCCGGGAGTGGATACTGGCATAACGATTGTGGAAGAAATTCCCAAAAGG